>JAQWHT010000092.1 GCA_029249225.1 Flavobacteriaceae bacterium | reverse complement strand
TAAGATTACTTTTAAAGCGACTAACTATCAAAGTCATAATTTTGGATATTCTATTTCAAATAAGTCAAGTCCAACATTTTCAGGGAATATTAGTATAAAGGAATTGACCCCTAACATCTCTGGGACAACTACTTATACTTTGTCTATAAATTCGGTTCAGTTTACATCAGTTGGTAATGGTGCAGACTCATTTACTGCCAATTCAGCGAATATTATGGATAATGTTTTAAGGGATTTCAAAAAACAACTAGAACAGACGGATAAACTTGAAAGAGTATTTACTTATACTATATCAAATACTAGTCTAATTATTCAAAACGAAGTTTATGATCCGTTTTTCTTAACTAGCTCTGTTCAAAATACCTCAAATGCAAATGGAACAATGACAGTATCTAAAACTTCGTCTTTTGTTAAAGTTGATTGTGATGACTTGAATCCATTCCACAGTAAGCTGACTATGATCTTTGATTCTTCTAACGATTGGGATAATATTTCCATTGGACAGAAGCATAGTATTGGTCTGACAGACTCTGGAACCATCTATTCTTGGGGGGTCAACTCACAAGGCCAGTTAGGGCTTAGTGATGTGACCAATGAAAATGAACGTGTAGGTACACCAACTTTAATTGACACTGTATCGAGCACTAAATTTGTAAGTGTAGACGCTTCTGGAGAAGTTAGCTTTGCTATTACTGAGGATGGAGAAATGTTCGCTTGGGGAGATAATGACCTGGGTACCCTAGGTGTAGGGGACAATTCGGACAAAGATGAGCCTGTAAAAGTTAAAACAGAGTCTGGTATTAAGTGGGTTGAAAATCTTGGAGGATTTAGATTCCAAGTTGGATTAGCAGAAAATGCTAACAACCAAACAGTACCGTACGGTTGGGGTTATCAAAAGTTTGGAGAACTAGGTCTTTTAGGTAAAGTAAAACAAGACTCTATTATTTGGGATACTAATCTTGATGAATCAAAAGGGATTGTAAGAACAACAACAGATGGAGAATTCCTAGTCGCTACCAAGTTATTGATAAATTACCTTGAAACGATGTTGGATTTTGAATATAATGATGGTCTTGATGGAGGAACTACAGCTAAGGTTATTGCTTCCTCTAAAGCAAGGTCTAAAGTAACTTCTAAATCTAAATCTAAATCTAAAGATAAAGGAAGTCAACCTAGCACAAAAAAGATGAGTGTTGGGAAATGGAAAGTCAAAAAGACCAAATCATCATTTAAAGGAAAGTCTGCAATTTCAAGTGCTGATTTAGAACGAAATTCTGGATTAGAACTTTATAATTTTGAAATTAGGGAAGTCAATGAAAGACCAACAGATATACAATTGGTTGACATCCAGAGTAAGAGAACAGCGAAGGCCAAATTCCTTTCAAATATTATTGTCACAGATCCCGATATTGATGATGAGGTAACGGTAACGATCTCTTCGCTATCACCAAATCAAGATCGTTTTTCTATCCAAAACCAAAAACTATATTACGAAGGAAAGACTAGTAAAGCGAAAGTCCCATACGCGGTAATATTAACAGCAACAGATTTTGAGGGATTAAGTCTTTCAAAAGAGTTTGAAATCATGGAAGATGAAGATGGTGTAGTGACCATCGAAGAAGTAACTCCAACTGCGCCTGTTGATGAAATATACTATGACAACAGAGTGATTGATTCTGATGGAGATGGATTTAGTGATTACGACGAAATCATTGCACAGACAGATCCATTTGACTTTAGAAGTTCTCCTACAGATTTTGATAATGATGGAATATTTGATGTATTCGATAGCGACTTAGATAATGACGGTTATCTAAATGAGAATGATTTATTCCCTTACGACGCTACAGAATCTAGAGATAGTGATGGAGATGGTTTAGGCGATAATATTGACCCAGATGATGATAATGATGGATTTGATGATATTTCTGTAAACTGGGGTGACGGATATATCGTCCAAGATCTATTTCCAAACGATCCAAATGAATCTGCTGATTTTGACAGAGACGGTGTTGGCGATAATGCGGATTTGGATGATGATAATGATGGATATAATGACGATATAGATGCGTTCCCAAATAATCCATTTGAATGGCTGGATACAGACGGGGATTCTATTGGAGACAACTCAGATGATGATAGCGATAACGACGGTTACACTGATATGGACGAATCGTTATTGGGTACTGATCCATTACTAGCTTCTGATTTTCCTGCTGATATGGATAACGATTTTGTTCCAGATGCAATTGATAACGATCTTGACGGCGACGGAGTTCCCAATAATTTTGACAATGCACCTGAACTTTATAATCCAAATCAAGAGTTTGTTGAAAATGACCAGAACTATGTTGAAATTATATCACCAACCTTCTTTACACCGAATGGAGATGGTAAAAATGACTTCTGGGTAATAGAAGAATTACAACGATATCCAAATAATCAAGTCTGGCTTTATGATACATCAGGTAATTTGATTTTCAATCAACCAAATTATAACAACAACTGGGATGGAACCAATAATGGTGTTCCTACTCCAGAAGCATCCTATCTTTTCTTAATTGACATAGATGGAGATCAAGAACCAGATATGCAAGGATGGATATATTTAGCAAGATAACATTGAAAGAAAAAGTACTATTCATATTACTGTTCTTAGGTGCTCTGTTTAATTCTAAAGCACAACAGGAACCCTTACTAGCAGCTTTTCACACCCAAATGAATTTGGTCAACCCTGCTTTTGCAGGTCATAAAGCCGGTACCGAAATTGGGATAACTTCAAGAAACCAGTGGGTCTCTATTGAAAACGCTCCAAGGGGTCAATTCCTAACCTTTTCTTCGGAAAGGAAGAATAATATCGGGCTTGGAATTTCTGTTATTTCTAATAAGTTTTTTGTTGAAAAATCAACGAGTTTTGCCGTTGATTTTTCATACAAACTAAATCTTGCAAATGATGCTAAAATTCTTTTAGGGATCAAAGCTGGGTCTGATTTTTATAATCTAGATACAGGGAATCTAACGAACTTTTCAGATGATCCAGGAATTGATAATTTTAGTTCATTTAAGCCTAATTTAGGTATAGGGATAGCTTACTATTCAGAAAATCTTTGGATGTCAGCATCCTTGCCTAGATTGTTTTCAGATAGGGAGGATGATTCTTATTTATTTTTGCCTTCGTCCAACATTAATTTATATCTGGCTCTAGGGGGCAAGTTAAATATCAGTGATGACATTAATCTGAAATCGAACTTTATTTATAAAAGTAACCAGATAGATAATGTTGGAATACTAAATGCGCTTGTTGGTGTAAAAGGGTTAGACTTTGGGGGGATGTATAAAACATCGAATGATTTTGGCTTATTAGCTTTCTTTAAACTTAAGAACTTTAATATCGGATATTGTTATGAAGTTCCCAACTCAATTCAATCGACTAATCTTGGAGTAAAGACACACGAAATAACCTTAAGAATGAGTATTGGAAGCGGTGGGCAGCCAAGTGAAGTTGAAGAAGCCGTAGAAGAATAGATTAAATTTCCCCACAATCACATTTTTCTTTACCAAGAGCTTTTGCTCTCTTTAAAGAAACTTTATAAATTTTACCCTTGGCTTTAGAGCAAAAATCGCTGAAATCCTTACAAGGTCTTGTATAATAACATTTTAATTTAGGATTTGAACAGATATAAACATTTTGATTTTGTTCAATAGTGTTGTTTTCAATAAAAGAAGAGAAAAACATTACGCTAACTAAACCTAAGATTATTTGTTTCTTCATAACTTATCTTTTTAATCCTGAAACTTGTGTCAATATATTTTATAAATATAATAAATAAAAAGGTTTTTATAACGCTTTTAAATTATTACGTTGATTTAGCTCTTTCGTTTCTATTCTAGGCCAAAATTGTTCTATACTACTCGTTTATTTTTTACTTTTGTATTGAATTTAAATCAATACTCATGGCTTTTGACATTGAAATGATCAAGCAGGTTTATAACCGTCTTCCAGAACGCGTAGATTTCGCAAGAAAGTTAACTGGAAAGCCGCTTACAGCAACCGAAAAGATTTTATACTCCCACCTATGGGAATCTTCCCTTGAAAAACCTTTTCAGAGAGGTACAGATTATGTAGACTTTGCCCCTGATAGAATTGCTTGTCAAGATGCAACTGCCCAAATGGCTTTGTTACAATTTATGCAGTCAGGAAAGACCAAAGTAGCAGTGCCTACAACCGTTCATTGTGATCATCTTATTCAAGCTAAAGAAGGTGCAGATAAAGATTTAAAATCAGCGAATAATACATCAGCTGAAGTATTTGATTTTTTAGAGTCGGTATCGAACAAGTATGGGATTGGTTTTTGGAAACCTGGAGCAGGTATCATTCACCAAGTTGTTCTTGAAAATTATGCCTTTCCAGGGGGTATGATGATTGGGACAGATTCTCATACAGTTAATGCAGGAGGTCTAGGAATGGTTGCTATCGGTGTAGGGGGTGCAGATGCTGTAGATGTGATGGCCGATATGGCATGGGAGTTAAAATTCCCAAAACTCATAGGGGTGAAGCTAACGGGAAAATTAAATGGATGGACGGCTCCAAAAGATGTCATTTTGAAAGTAGCTGGAATTCTCACTGTAAAAGGAGGGACTGGAGCGATCATCGAATATTTTGGTGAGGGTGCGAAATCTATGTCGTGTACTGGAAAAGGAACGATTTGTAATATGGGTGCTGAAGTTGGCGCAACTACATCTACCTTTGGTTACGATTCCTCAATGGAACGCTATTTAAGAGCTACTGGAAGAGATGATGTTGCAAATGCTGCGAATGAGGTAAAAGAGCATCTTACTGCAGACGCTGAAGTCTATGCAGATCCTGAGCTCTATTTTGATGAAGTAATTGAAATTGATTTGGATACTTTAACACCGCATGTCAATGGACCTTTTACTCCAGATCTAGCCACTCCAGTTGCGGAAATGAAAGAAGTTGCAAAATCCAACGGATGGCCTCTTCAAGTAGAATGGGGATTAATTGGATCGTGTACAAACTCGTCTTATGAAGATTTATCGCGTGCTGCTTCGATCGCAAAGCAGGCTGTAGATAAAAACCTTAAAACAAAAGCTGAATTTGGAATTAATCCCGGTTCAGAACAAGTACGCTATACTGCTGATCGTGATGGATTGCTTTCAATTTTTGAAGATTTAAATGCTAAAATTTTCACAAATTCTTGTGGACCATGTATTGGCCAATGGGCAAGAGAAGGTGCAGATAAGCAAGAGGCGAATTCTATTATTCATTCATTTAACCGAAACTTTTCAAAGCGAGCCGATGGGAATCCAAATACTCACGCCTTTGTAGCCTCACCTGAAATGGTGGCTGCAGTTGCAATTTCAGGCCGTCTGGATTTTAACCCTATCACCGATAGCTTGATAAACGAGTTAGGAGAAGAGGTAAGATTAGACCCTCCTCAGGGAATTGAACTCCCCGCTCAAGGATTTGCTGTTGAAGACAATGGTTATTTAGCTCCGCTAGAGGACAGCTCTGGAGTTGATGTAATTGTAAAATCAGATTCTGAACGTTTACAAATTCTATCTCCTTTTAAACCTTGGGACGGACAAAACCTTCTAGGGTCAAAACTCTTAATTAAAGCGCATGGGAAGTGTACTACAGATCACATCTCAATGGCAGGACCTTGGTTACGCTTCAGAGGACACTTAGATAATATTTCAAACAATTGTTTGATTGGTGCCGTAAATGCATTTAATCAAAAAACTAATTTTGTCAAAAATCAATTAAACGGAGAGTATGGAGGTGTGCCTGATGTACAAAGACAATATAAAGCTGCTGGAATAGAAACTGTAGTAGTCGGAGATCACAATTACGGCGAAGGTTCTTCAAGAGAGCACGCAGCAATGGAACCAAGACATTTAGGCGTCAAGGTGGTACTTGTAAAGTCTTTTGCACGAATTCATGAAACAAACCTTAAAAAACAGGGAATGTTAGGGATCACTTTTGACAACGAGTCTGATTATGATTTGATACAGGAAGATGATACGTTTAACTTTATAGATTTGGCTGATTTTGCTGAGGGCAAGTCACTAACCATTGAGGTTATTCACTCAGATGGTTCATCGGATAGTATCAGAGCAAACCATACGTATAACGAACAGCAGATAGAGTGGTTCAGAGAAGGATCTGCACTAAACCTTATTAAGAAGCAAAATGCAAGCTAGTTCACCACGCTTGCCCAAATAATAGGTTTTAAAGGCTTATTCCTAATGAGTCTTTTTAGAGACTTAACCAATAGGTTAATTTAAGATTTATCGAGCGAAATAGGGGGCCAAATTCACGAGTATAGTAGTTGTCATTGTAAACAAGGTATAAGTCTGAAAGTGGTGCGAAGCGCCACTGAAGTCTCGAATTAATCCCCAAGTTATCTGACTGGTTACTGTATTGAACTAGAGTAGACCAAAACACCTTTTTATTCAAGGTTAATTCTATTTTAGGACTTACTAGGATAATATTGGCTGAGGGGTATGGATCTGGAAGTTGTATTTGATTGTAATCCCAGAGAAAACTCATTATCACTTTAGGTTGAATACGGAATTGAGTATTTCCCTGGTACGAAAAACGAGTACCATTGAAAAAAGAGCCATACGAAAGTTCAGAAGAGAAGTTAAATAATCGCGCAACATTGGATTGGTATTGAATCGACCATTCGTTAAATGTGTATCCAATATTTGCAGGTAGGGCTATACTGTTTTCTGTACGCGTTGGATCAAAAGGATTAGATAAATAAATAAATTGGTTTCTTACAGAAAAACCTATTTGATCCATTTTTTTAAAAACCATGTTGTACTCAAATTGTCTATTGTGATCCGTTTTTTTATAATCTAGACTTTTTTGCTGCCAACTATAATTCGATAATTGGAAACTATGAGAATTAATTTTCCCCTTTTTTGGATAGAATAGGCGAGTTCCTGAAATCCCAGTTTTGATAATCCCTGTCCGAGGGATAAAACCTAAATCTGAACGAAAATCTTGGTCTACATAAACCCATTTAGAGGAGAAACGCCAGATGCGAGTGTTGTAAATTAAGGATGCACCAGAGGAAAGGTTTCCTTCCTCATCATTTGGTTGAAAAGATTTATGGGTATAAAATTTTCCAATCCATCGGTTATTCGCAGAATTAAGATTGTAATCCATTCCAATTACCCTGTTGTAACGATCTTTTTCCTCCAAAAAATCATAGTCTTTAAAACTTTCTCTATTAACCACAAATGCTCCAATTTGAGATTGATTAAATACTTTTCTTTGAAGTGCAAACATGGTGTTGTTACTAGAAGCAATTTCATTGGTAATATCTTCTTGATTTTGAATACTAAGTACACCGATACGCCAGTTTTCATCTAGTTTACCACTCAATCTCACACCACCTAAAATATTATTTTGAATGGTGTTACCTCCACCATCTCGTGCGATTCCAATGCGCCTTGAGAAAAATGGAACAGCTTCTCTGCTACCACCGAAGTTTCCGAATAAATCACCGTTATCAATAAAAAACTGACGCTTTTCTGGGAGTGAGATTTCAAAACGTGTAAGATTCGTAATGATATTATCGACTTCTACATTTGAAAAATCGGGATTAAGAGTTACGTCTAAATTTAAACCATTTCCTACCGCAATTTTTAAATCCCCTCCGTAGGTAAGTGAATTGTTTACGGGCTTGGTGCCAAAATCATTAGCCGATAGTGCGTTGACATATGGTATGACATAAAGGGGTGTCTTATTTTTGATTAAGGGTTTTTCAAAGATAAGTTCACCAAGATATCCTAAATTAATTGGGATTTGATTCTGATCAATGTTAGTCCAATTACTTCTTTCATTACTTTGCATGTCATAACGATAGGATTGAAAACCCCATTTTTGACTACCTTCAGGATATTTTAGAGAACTAAAAGGAATCGCAATTTCAATTACAAAAGAGTCTTCATTGCGTGTGGTTGCTGCCTCCCATTTGATGTCCCAAGTCAAATTAAAACCTCTGATTTGAGTACCTCTATCAGAAATAAGGGCTTCTCTTTGAACTCCAAAAGCACTTACCCCAAATAAAAATGCATTTTGACCGTCTTTGAAAGTGTCAAACATTATTGTAACATTATCATTTGAACGTGCGCTAAAGTCCCGTTTAAGAGAACTTACCCTAAAATCAGGACCAATTCCTTTGGCTATTGCGCTTACATAGATATAGCTGTCATCGTACAGTAATCTTACAACAGTTTCATTGGTAGAGCGCAAAGAATCAGTAGGAAAAATTTGCCAAAAATCATCTGCTTTTTCAGCAACCTCCCAGATGGGTTCACTGAGTACCCCATCAAGCTGTATTTTTTCATCAATTTTTTTTACAAAAACTGTTCGCTTCTCAAATTCTTGACCATAACTTTTTATTGGATTAAAAGTGACGGCTAAACAAATCAGTAAAAGGATTTGAGGAAGAATAAAGAGTTTCATTCAGATATAAAAAATATAATTTACAAGGAAGTCACCAGAGTTATTGTTACTTATGTTACATAGGCCAATTCTACCTATTTAATCTTCGGAAGAATACTTTTTAGAATAGCGTTTCCAGAGTTCAGTTTGATGTGTTTCCAGACTAATTGCTCTTCCATTAATCCAAGCATGATGAATTTGATTGGTTCTCATATCCAGTGCATCTCCTTTGGATAAAAATAGGGTTGCATCTTTACCTACTTTTAGAGTTCCTAAACGATCATCAATTCCCAAAATTTTTGCTGCATTTGAAGTGATGAGTTGCAATGCGATTTCTTTATCCATACCATAAGCCGCAAAACTGCCTGCATAAAAAGGGAGATTTCTTGTGTACATTCTTTCCATTCTACCACTAACATCAATACTGACCAAGACTTCCTCTTTGATGAGTTCGGATGCCAATTTAAAACTACCTTTAAGATCTTCATCTTCATTGTCGGGGAGTCGATGCGGACGTGAAGCTATGACTGGAATCTCATGGGATTTTATAAAGTCTATTTGATTCAGGACTTCATTGCCTCCAACTAAAACTATTTTATTGATTCCCAATTCTTTAAAGTAACTTATTCCATCAACAATTTGTTTTTCATCCTCCGCATGAAGATAAAGTGTCTTTGTTCCCTCAAAAAGCCCTGCCATGGATTGGTAGGGAAGATGTTTAGGTGTCTGATTAGGATCATACACCTTCGCATTTTCGAAAAATGTTTTGAGCTTCTTAATATTAGGCAGATAGTTTTTGTTATTAGTTAGAGCAGGATCTTCACCTAACCACCATCTTCCTCTGGAATATGGATTTGGCCAGTTTAAGTGTATGCCTTCATCTGTCTTTAGGAGAGCATCTTCCCAATTCCATGCGTCTAACTGCATAACAGATGAGCTTCCTGATATAAGACCACCTCTAGGCGCTACCTGGGCTATTAGTACCCCATTTGGACGCATACTTTCAACAATCTTAGACTCAGCATCGTAAGCTATAGCTGTTCTAATGTGGGGTAAAAAATCACCTAATTCATCTTCATCTCGAGTGGCACGAACAGCATCAACTTCTACCAAACCAAGCGAGCTGTTAGTTGCAATAAATCCTGGGTATAGATGTTTCCCTTCTGCATCGATAACGGATGCATAATCAAGAGTGTTTAGTTTGGAACCAACATAAGTAATTTTTCCATCTTCAAAACCTAAAGCACCATTCTCTATGATGTTTCCATCACCTAAATGGATATATGCATTGTAAATTAATATTGATTGTTGTTGTGGACTCGCAGGGGTTTGTTGTCCCCAAACAGGAAGCCCTAAAAAAAGAATTAATATTTTGATAGTTTTCATAGTCTTTAGTCTAAAGTTTCACAAGTAAATTCTCTTTTAGCTCCTGATGGGGCTTTTTGGGTGTCTGCACCAAGTGCTTTTGCAATTAACATCTGGCCAATGATTTGCTGCTTTTCTGTTTCGATTGATTTTAATTGATTTTCAACAGTCTCTGAGTCATAATAAATAGTACCCTCAATAATTGTTTTTTCTGCTTTTGCATAAATTGATAGTGGATGATCTGACCAAAGGACAAGATCAGCATCTTTACCAACTTTTATACTTCCCATGCGGTGGTCTAAATGAAGGAGTTTAGCAGGATTAAGAGTAACAAATTTCCAAGCATCTTCTTCAGAAACACCTCCATATTTAACTGCTTTAGCAGCTTCTTGATTCAAACGTCTTGACATTTCAGCATCATCAGAATTAAAGGCTACAGTAACTCCGGCATTGTGCATAATCGCTCCGTTGTAGGGAATGGCGTCTTTCACTTCATTTTTATACGCCCACCAGTCTGAAAAAGTAGATCCTCCTACTCCGTGTTCAGCCATCTTATCAGCGACCTTGTACCCCTCAAGTATATGGGTAAAAGTGTTTATTTTGAAGTCAAATTTTTCGGCAACTTTCATTAACATGTTGATTTCAGACTGTACATATGAATGACTCGAAATAAAACGCTTTCCCTCTAAAATTTCTAAGAGTACTTCCATTTCAATATCATATCGAGGAACTTTAGTTTTTGCTTTTATTTTTTTTGGCAGTGCATTGTAGCGTTCCCAAGTTTTCCCATACTCCTTTGCGCGTTGGAAATGGTCAACAAAAACTTGTTCAACCCCCATTCGAGTTTGAGGAAAACGGGAATAGCTCCCCCAGTTAGATTGTTTTACATTTTCTCCAAGTGCAAATTTGATAAAAGGATCAGCATCATCAATAAGTAATTCATCAGCCGTCTCTCCCCACTTGAGTTTAATAATAGCAGAGCGACCTCCAATGGGGTTGGCAGAACCGTGTAAAATTTGAATAGCTGTAACTCCTCCTGCCAAATCTCGGTAGAGTCCAATATCATCTGGTTCCAAAACATCCTCAATACTCACTTCAGCGGAGGAGTTGTGTCCACCTTCGTTGATGCTTGAAGCTCCGAGATGTGAATGCTCATCAATGATGCCTGAGGTTAAATGTTTTCCAGAAGCATCAATAACCCTAACACCATCAGCCTCCAGATCAGCCCCTACAGCAGTGATTTTTCCATTCATAATAAGCACATCGGTTTGTTCTAGAATTCCTTCCTCTTCGTTGGTCCAAACTGTAGCATTTTTAAAAAGTAGTGTTTCTGATTGAGGGCGTTCTGAAAATCCATAAGCTTTGTTAGGAAACTTCAGGGGTAAGGGTTCGTAATACTGAGGTGCTTTTTGGTCCTTTGTTTCTTTATCAGAATCTATTTTTGATAAAGTCCATTCGATCTGATTCCCAGAGAAATCATTCCCCTGACCAGTTTTCAACCCAGAATTACCTATTTTGGTATTTAGAAGTGCATGGCTTTTTTTCTTGGAATCTATAATATTTATGGCCAACCAATGATCTTTGTAGGAACTTTTTGTTTTTAACTTTACAGAATCTAATTTGGCAGTTACACTGATTTTTTCTTGGCTATTTTTAATTTCTAGCTCTAGTGTTTTTTCTCCAAGTTGGACAGTGTATTTGCCATCAATATTATTGATTGTATGTTCTAAGATTACATGTGGAGTTCCTTTTACCCAGTTTTCATATAGCTTGGTGTTGGTATTAAATAATGGACCTGAAGTCACAATGAAATTAGCAAGTTTTCCTTTTGCTAAAGTCCCTAGATTTTTTTGCTGATTTAGAAGTTGAGCAGGAACAGTGGTCAAAGCTTCCAAAGCCTTCTGTTCGCTGAGACCATAGGCAATTGCTTTTTTCAAATTAGGCATGAATTCTTTAGTAGATTTCATTTTATGTGTTGTCAATGCGAATGGTATTCCCGCATTGGCTACAGCTGCTGGATTCATAGGCGCCTGATTCCAATGACGAAGTTGGGTCAAGGTAATCTTTTTCATCATTAAAGGGTCAGTGGTGTCATAGGCCTTAGGAAAATTTATGGGGAGTATAAGTTTGGCGTTATTGGATTTTAGCTGATCAATTAATTCATATTCTTGACCACTTCCTACTACGGCAAAATCAAGCCCCACTTCGTTTCCCACTTTTACTGCTCTTAGAGTATTGAATTTATCAGAAGCCTCAAATATTTTAGGAAGTTTTTTGTTTTTTATAGCCGCTTCTATTGCTAAGTCAGTATGGGGTGCATTTCCTGCTTCATACCATTTAGTATCATGATAAAATTGTCGAATCAGTGCCATTGAGCCCATCACAGAGCTTGGATAAGCTTGGTTAGAAGTAGTGCTTTTTTTGAAAGAAAAATGTTCTGCTGCTTCTGATTCGAGGTACCGATCTCTATTGGGAAGCATATCACTCAAGGCCAACAATACACTGGTTCCTCGATGAATTCCGTTAGCGCGATGCGTATTCACAATTCCAAACCCCACGTTTCTTAAATTTTTAGCTTGATTTTTGTCGTATGTGTAGTCTTCTATGCTGTTGTAATCACTCAATATATGATCATTCCAATAATATCCATCCCGACTGGCTTGGTATTGAGCACTTCTACCTGATCTGGAAGTTTTTTCTAATTTGATCCCGAAATTACTGTTGAGTTCTATAAATGAGGGATAAATATGAGTCCCTGTTTTATCAAACAACCTTGTGTTTTTGGGTATATTAATGTTTTGTCCAACTGCAACTATCCTTCCTCCTTGGACAAGAAGCGTGGCATTTTCAATAACTGTAGTTGGATTTATATGGATAGTAGCGTTCGTAAACGCTTGATAATTTAACTCTTTTGTTTTCACCGCAGTGTTGTCGGGGAAGTAGTCCTGACCGTTCAATAAGTATATCGGAAAGAGTAGAAAAAATAAAATTCTTTTCATTTGTTTTTTTACTAAATTAAAACAAAAAAAATAATAGAATAAAATTGTCAATTTATTATGTAGGAAAATCTTGTCAAATATTTCCTACTGAGTCAATTTTTCACTCCATGCATCCGAATTACAGAAGCCTCTCCCACATGAAAATCTCCTTCCGAAAGGGTTATAGCTCTCTCTTGTAATAACATCATTTTAGAAGACTTAAAATCAGCTTCTAAATCACTTGCTCGATAGAGTTGTGACTGTATTTTGGGTCCTCCAACACTTGGATTTTTTTGCTGATATTCAATATGATTTTTACTAAAAGCTTCCAAGATCAAGTCACCGCCAGGGGCCAATAGTTTCTCTAAGTGTCGATGGTTTGACCGCCGAATGTGATCTGGGAAATGAACATAAATTAATCCTATTGCGTCAAAAAAATAATTTGGAAATTCTATTTCACTCAAGGAAGCAATCTGATAGTTGAGACTTACTTTTTTTTCAGAAGCGAGTGCCATAGCTTTTGCGTGAGCCACTTCACTAAAATCATAAGCAAACACTTCCCAACCTAATGCAGCAGCGAATACAGCATTTCTGCCCTCGCCTTCTGCAGGCAATAAGATTTTTCCTGGTTTTAGACTTTTAAGGACTTTTTTAAAATAGTTGTTTGGGTTTTTCCCGTAGGCATACTGTTCTCCAGAATAGCGATGGTTCCAAAAATCTCGCATAAGAAAAATTAGCTGGCTTTTTGTGTTTAATAAAAGACTAGGCTGTTATTTTGGTAAAAATAACTTCTCTGAAGCTTCTATACTTAACAGATTTTTCATTAATCAATTCTAAAGGTGTTTTTAAAAAAGCTTCTTTATACCAATCTTCAGATAAAGGATGAAATTTCATATCAAGGTGATTTTTACTCCAAATTGAAAGCTCATAAAGAAGAGGATATAAATCAATACCTGAATCTTTAAGGTAGTAGATTTTGATTTTTTTATTCTTGGGGTTTAGAATATAACCGATCAAGTCATAGTTTAATAACTTATTCAATCGATCAGTAAGAATATTAGTAGCGATCTTTTCTGGAGATTTTCTAAATTCAGAAAAGGCAGTACGTTCTAAAAATAAATCTCTAATTATAACAAGAGACCATTGATCACCTAATATTTCAAGCGCTGTGCTTATGGGGCAACTAGATCTGTTGTTTTGAACTTCTATCATAGGTCATATGATTTAATAAATACATGATTAGCTAAGTTAAATAACTTATTCGTAAAATAGCGAATTCTTAATGTGACTTTTTAAACTGCAACATTTATATCGCTCTTCAAGTCATCAATTTTTTGAGCACTTTTTATGCAGAGCAGTTAAAGAATTAAAATTAGAATAATAAGATTGTAAAACAACCCCAATGTTATATTTTTATGAGATTTATTATTTAGCCCAGTTCAATCAATTTAAAACTTGAGGTTTTAAAATTATTTTCAACGTCGATTTGTAATAATTCTTATGAGAGCGAAACTATTTTTTATTTTATTGATTTCAGCCCCTTTTTTTGGACTTTCTCAATATGGAAGTGTAGAACTTAGTAGCGGAGGTTTTTCTTTTATACCTGCCTTCACTGATTCAGCACCCAATGTTATAATTAACGCTGGTACTGGCAACAAAAAACTGATTTCAGGTTACATGATTGGAAATGTCAGAATGAATACCTTAAGCCTGAGAAGTCTCTTTTTTGTAACACAAATCAAATTACTTGATAAAAAGAGTAAAAAGTTAAAATTGTCAGGAGGCATTGTATTTCCCCTGATACAAATTGAGGAAGATAATACCGTAAATGCCTACTTTTCTCAAAGGATTTCAGCAAATTATCTCCTTTCAAAAAAATCGATACTCAATGCCACATACATTCATGGAAAAGGGACTAATAATGATCTTGAGATCAATTTATTTAGTCTTTCAGGGATTATAAATCAAAATAAGTTTTCCTTTACTACTCAGCTGTATTATTTGGACTTACAGTCAACCTATGGTATCGCTGAAACTATAAATTATCGATTGAGTTCGCGTTTCGATTTAAGAGGGTTTTTAAATCAAACGGTGTCTTCTAATCAATTTATATGGACGATAGGGCTGCGTTATAATTTATAAGCCTGTCGGTTTAAACGTCAAGAAAAAAGTGTCCTTGCATGTAGGTCTTTGCTCTTCCACCAATTCGAACTCTATCGCCAATGGCTTCACAATCTAATTGCCCACCTCTTTCTGAAAGTTGAAGTGCGTTCATTTTTTTCTTTTGGAGTCGGTTGGCCCAGAATGGAATCAATGAGCAGTGTGCAGATCCTGTTACAGGGTCCTCCAACAGAGTAGCTTGAGGAGTAAAAAACCGAGACACAAAATCCACATTGTCGCCTTTTGAAGTCACAATGACACCTCCTGTATCTAGGTTAATTTGATCAAAAACAGATCGATTAATTTTAATCTCTCGAATTTGTTGTTCGTTTTCATAAACAAGAACAAAGTCCCTCGCTTTAAGCACTTCAGTAGGAATAATATTCAAGGCATTTTTAATAGACTCAGGAAATATTGTTTGCCTTGGGGGTCTAGAGGGAAAGTCTAAAAAATACATTTCTTTGTCTAAGCTTACTCTTAATGTACCGCTGAGAGTGTCAAATTCAATAAACTCTTTGGAATAGTTTAAATGTGATTTTAGACAGTGAGCGGCAGCTAAAGTTGCATGTCCGCATAAATCCATTTCGAGATCAGGTGTAAACCATCTTAAGTGAATGTTTTTTTCTCTTTCAACAAAAAAAGCAGTTTCCGGGACTGCATTTTCTTTAGCTATTTTGAGTAATATATTGTCATCCAACCATTTATTTAATGGAACAACACAGGCAGGATTACCGCCAAATAAATGATCGGTAAAGGCATCTATCTGATAGAGATTCAATTTTTTCATCAAGATCAATTCAATTAAATAAACAATAGCCTACAATAGTATAAGTAATTATAGATATTGATATCTAAAGATAGGTTTTTTCAATATTCTTTACCTTTTATCTGGGATATTGAGATCATTTAAGGCCTCTTCTTTTTTTGAATATTTATTTGAACCTATGTCTGTTAGACTGTTCTTTAAATCTAGCACAGGAATAGGCTAAAAAAATCAAAAAGATAAAATATACGGTTGCTGAAACGATTCGTTTCAAAGTATTAGGGGGTACCCTATTTTAATAGACTTTTGTACTAATTTCCAGAGAAAGAGAAACCTATTATTCCTAATGCTAATTCAGCCCAAATGAATAAAAAAAGTAAAATTATTAATGTGATTAAACTAATTTTTTTGACTGCTTTTAGTGTTGTTCTAAGAATAAAGTGAATGCCAAAGTTAAAGACGAGCAGGAGTATTCCCATGACAATAAAATCAAACAGGGACCAATTTACTTCACTGGAAAATTGCATTGCACAAAGGGGTAGGAGTAAAAGGAGCAGGGGGTAAAAAAGGGAGAAAGGTGTGTTTTTAAACAAGAAGACTTCATTTTAATTTAATGGGAAGTTAAAATATAAAAAAACAAGTGACTATTCATTGATACTTCTAAATACATGCAGCATTTCAGCAGCAATCTGAAGTGATCTCTCATCATATCGTATCGCTTCCTCAAGGGTGTCATCAAAGGCCTTTGGGTCCTCGTATCGAACTGCAATACGAGTTTCTGCAGATGGGATAAATGGACAGTTCTCATCCGCATGGGCACAGGTCATCACTGCAGCAAAAGGTTTAGATGGATTTACATTGTGGTCAAAAAGCTTTGAAAATGCAACTATAGGCTTCGAATTCTTGTCATAGAACACTTTGTATTTTGGATTTATTTCTCCTTCTTGCTCAATTATAAAACCACTTCTTTCCAAGGAAGCAACTGCTCTTTCATTAAAAGCAGTAACTTCTACTCCCCCCGAAAAACAGACTACATCAACACCATAATAAGCAGCAGCTGTTTGGGCCCATATCTGAGAAAATTGACTTCTACGAGAATTGTGGGTGCAAATAAAATTAAGTAATGGCTTTTGCATGGGTGCTTGCTTATTTTTAATGTAGTGAATTAAAATTTCAAGTACTTTTTTGCGATCGTGGTTTATAGGAACCAAAAGTGCTTTTGACAATGTTGTATGTAATTTGGAAAACAGTTCACTCATTTATTTATACGTTTCTTTTAGCAACAGTTTGAATCTGGAGTACATTTACTTGTTGTTATTTTGGATTCAGGAATCCCACATTGATCGTTTGCTAAACAAGCGGTATAATTTGAAATTAAAGAAAATCTTGAGTTTTTAAATCCAAGACTATACTTTCCTATAGTATCAGTTTGATATTCAACTTCAATTTCTAAATCGTCAAGTAAAAGTGCTTTTTCTGAAAGGTCCAATAAAGATTTAAATTTTTGAACACTTAAGCGATGATCAAAGTCATCTGCTGTATAGAGTTGAAAATTGATCACAGCTTCCTTTCTTAGTACTCCTCCACAATCAATAAAGCGTTTGTCAATTTGTCCTACCTCTGTGACATGAAAGTGTTTTGGGATTAGACTTCCATCTGGAAGGGTAAATTCAACAGTTTTAATTTTGTTAAGAGTTAATTTTAGTTCTGATAGTAACATATGGTTTGAAATTAGAGTTATAAGCAGGTATTAGGATTGTTTTTTTGAGTGATGTCAAATTGATCTAAAATAGATTTTAATTCAGACCATCGTTCTTCATTAATACAGTAACAAACATTTTTCCCTTTGATAGTTCCCTTGATCAATCCCACTTTTTTTAATTCGGCAAGATGTCTTGAGATAGTAGGTTGGGTTAGCGGTATTTGACTTACAATTTCGTTGCAAATACAGGAAGGACTTTTAATTAAATATGCTATTATGGATAAACGAGCAGGGTGTCCCAGCGCTTTTAACAAAAGTGCTGTATCGTTTATTGTTAAAGAAAATCCATCCGTTTTTGTGATTCCCATATTGCAATATTACGATATGTATTTTCAATATGCAATACCTACGTATTTGTTCCCAATACAATAACATTGAAAAGTTATTCTGATTTTAACATATCCCTTAGGACAAACACCATAACGATAATCATAGTGATAATAACGACTACAGAAACACCTTTAATTGTCATGACAAATTATTTTCAATAAAGATACAGCTTCAATTTTATTCAGTATAGCTTTAGGCTGAATAACTGAACTTTAATTTGAAGGAATTAATGCCATACATTCGATTTCCAATTTGGCTCCAGCCGCTAGACCACTTCCAGCAAATGCACTTCTTGCGGGCAATTTATCTTCTTTAAAGAAGGTTGTATAAACTGCTGACATTCTAGGCCAATCCTCTATGTCTTTAAGCATACATGTACATTTGAAAACATCATCCATCGAACGTCCCATAGACTCGAGCAGTGTTTTAATATTTGTCAATGTTTGTTTTGTTTCAGCTTCAATTCCTCCACTGATTAATTCTCCATTGGGTAAAGTACCTATTTGTCCTGAAAGATAAATTACATTATTCACCACAGTTGCTTGAGAAAAAGGTCTGTTTTTAGTTAAATGAGCTTCGCTATTAATACGAATAATTTCTTGTGAAAAGCTAATTAAAGGGAATCCAATAGCGAGTACTAAAAGTATTTTTTTCATTAAAAAAGATTTATAAATTATTTTATTGAATGTATAAAAATATGATGATAAGACGGGCTTACTGTGCGTAAAAACCTAATTTTTGTACATTTAGAATTAGAAATAATAATATGAAATTCATCAAAAAATCTAGTTTAATACTCTGTGTTTTATTTTTAATTGGTTGTGCTCCTGAACTACAATTTGATATTCTTGTTATAAATGGGACTGTGTATGACGGCAGTCTAAATGATCCAAAAAAGACGGATGTTGGAATTGTTGACAATCAAATTGTTGAACTAGGAGACTTAATGGGGAGGCAAGCTACTCAGATTATTGATGCCAAGGGATTAGCAGTTGCTCCAGGCTTCATTGATTTGCATGCCCATTTAGAACCTATTTTTGATCTTTCAGATTGTGAAAGTCATATTCGGCAAGGCGTAACCACAAGTTTAGGAGGGCCGGATGGAAGAGGTCCTATTCCATTTGGTGTTTATGTAGATAGTTTAAAACAATTAGGTGTTGGGATGAATGTAGGATTTTTAGTAGGACATAATACTGTTCGTCGAGAGATCATGAGTCTTGACAATAGGAAACCTACTACTCAAGAACTGGATCAGATGAAAAGTTTGGTTTCGCAAGCCATGGATCAAGGAGCTTTTGGGATCTCTACTGGACTAAAATATTTGCCTGGTAGTTTTTCTGAAGTTGATGAAGTCATTGAACTCTCTAAAGAAGCCTCTAAAAAAGGAGGTATTTACACGTCTCATTTAAGAGATGAAGGTTTGGAGGTTTTAGCATCAGTTCAAGAGGCGATAATCATTTCTGAGAAAGCTCAAATCCCAGTGGTATTGACACATCATAAAGTTATTGGTAAACCCATGTGGGGAAAAAGCAATGAGACCTTAGCCATGGTTGATCAGGCACGAGAGAATGGATTAAATATTATGATGGATCAATATCCTTATAATGCAAGTTACACAGGAATTTCAGTTTTGATACCAGGTTGGGCTCGTGCTGGAGGAAACAAAAACTTTATTGAACGACTAGACAACCCTAAACTTAGAGACAGTATTAAAGAAGGTATTATATTTAATATTCTCAACGACAGAGGAGGAGATGATTTAGATCGTGTGCAGTTTGCTAAAGTTCGATGGATGCCCGAGTTGGAAGGAAAAACATTAAAATATTGGTGTGAACAAAAAGGTTTAGAACCCAGCATTGAAAATGGCGCAGAACTTGTGATTGAAGCACAAGTAAAGGGTGGGGCAAGTTGTATTTTTCATGCAATGGATGAAAATGATGTTGTCAATATTATGAAACACCCACAAACCATGATTGCTTCTGATGGAAGACTGGTAAAGCTAGGTGACGGTCACCCACACCCTCGTTGGTACGGAACGTTTCCGAGGGTTTTGGGGCAGTATGTAAGAGAACGCGGGATTCTCTCTCTTAAAGAAGCCATTTATAAAATGACTTCATTGCCCGCTCAAACCCTGGGGCTTACTGATCGTGGGAGTATTGAAGTAGGTAAAAAAGCCGACCTCACATTATTTAATCCAAAGACTATAATCGATAAAGCTACTTTTGAAAAACCTCACCAGTATTCAGAGGGCATTGAATATGTCCTGATCAATGGTAAATTAGCTGTAGATCAGGGAGTGTTTCGACCAATAAAATCAGGAGAAGTTTTACTTAAAAATTAAAAACTCTACTGGTATTTGTAAACCCTGACATAGTCAACTTCCATAACATCTCGATCAAAATTAGGATCAATTTTGCCTCCAAGATTTCCACCCATCGCAATATTGAGTAATAGATATTGATCGTTGAAATAAGGCCAATTTTCTGGTGTTTTTTCTTTGGGATTGTAAGTGAAATAGATCTGATCATCTACTGTAAAATCAATTTTTTCTTCTGTCCAGATCAGTCCGTAATCATGAAAATTGGTGGTCACATCTGAAACATCAACTTGTTTTACAATTGTGTTATCCCCGTGAGTAGCAGGTGTATGAACAGCACACTGAACCATTTCATGATTTTCAAAGAGTTGCTCCATAATATCAATTTCTCCACATCCAGGCCAACCTACGGTTTCAAGATTACTGCCTAACATCCAAATGGCAGGCCAAGTTCCTTCAGCTCGAGGTAATTTTGCTCGAACAACTACTTTTCCATAGGTAAAAGAAAATTTGGAATTTAAACGAGCAGAGGTATAGGCTTGAGTTGTCCCTGAATGGGTGTACTCTTCTTTTATAGCAGTAATTTTTAGTGTACCATTATCAACTGATGCATTGTCCAAACGATCGGTATAATGCTGAAGCTCGTTATTGTACCAGCTGCCATTATTGGGTGCTACAGTTTCCAGAAACCATTTACTAGTATCAACTTCACTAGATTCTTGATCAAATTCATCACTCCAAACTAGTGTATAATCTTGTTTTATTTCTTTTTTTGGGGAACATGAAAGAAAAAGACCGATCAAGATCACATTTAAAATAGTTTTCATTATTTGTATATTATGTTAATGAGCAAATTTATGAAAACCATTTGGCGGGTTAAAAATAAAATAACGAATACTATTCAATAAAACCAGGGCAATATTTGTCAGTATAGCTTAGTTTCGCCTTATGCTTTATAATTTCTTAAGAATATTTTCTGGGGGTTCGCATCTAATCTACGGTATTTTATCCCTTACACAACCTTTCTATATTGATGAATTTACCCGTTTTGGCTTTTCTGATTATAGAGTTCTCATTGCAACAGTCCAGTTAATATTAGGATTAATAATGCTGGCAGGATTTTTTAAAATTAAGTTAACTCAGGTCAGTTCTGTAATTCTAGCAGCAATGATGGCAGGTGCTGTGGTAACCAGAATTCTGATTAAAGATGATTTTGTTCAGTCTTTTCCAGCATTATTATACATGTTTATAAATTCCTTTATCTTTATAAAAAGCATAAAATCAAGTATATGAAGATTTTGAAATATTTACTCTCTGCAGCCGTATCTCTAGTGGTACTCAATGTATGGTTTTTTCGGTTTAATCAATCCACACTATATCGTGGGGGAGATGCTACTAATATGGTAGAGGAATTTGCAGTATATGGTCTTAGTGAGACTATGGTTTATATTATTGGTGGATTAAAAGTATTTGCTGCTTTAGGGCTATTGATTGGATTTTTTAAAGAGAAAACAATTATCCCTTCTTCTGGTTTGATGGCGTTACTGATGTTAGGAGCAATTTATATGCACTTTAGAGTAGCAGATGAAGCCATCAAATACCTTCCAGCAGGATTGATGTTTGTGTTTAGCGCGTTACTTTTTTTCATACAGATTAGAACCAGTATTCCCAAAGAATAAATTTTTAAATTAATGAAATATGAATCGTTCTCTATTAAGATCAATTAGCTCTTTTTTAATTGGGATTATCTTTTTTATGTCTTGTGGTAAAGAGATTTCACCTCTCCAAGTAGCCCTACTTTTTACTGACCACATGGTTTTACAACAACAAACTGAGACACCTATCTGGGGAAAAGGAAATCCTGGATCAAGAGTTACGGTTGCTATGAGTTGGGGAAATAATGTAGAAGTATTTGTCAACAGTCAAGGTTCTTGGAAAGCTGAAATAGATACTCCAGAATTTGGCGGCCCACATCAACTTATAATATCTTCTGAAAACGAAAAAATTTTATTGAAAGATGTCATGGTGGGCGAAGTTTGGCTTGCATCTGGTCAATCTAATATGGAATGGCCAATGAATGCAAGAATAAATAATCAGAAGCAAGAAATTGAAAATGCGGAGTATCCTCAAATTAGAATGTTTACGATGCCTAGAAATTGGGTAGGAACAAATAGCGATGAAACGGCTTGGAAAGTAGCGAGTCCAGAAAGTATTAGACAGTTTAGTGCTGTGGGGTACTTTTTTGCTCGAGAACTGACTCAAAATCTAGATGTACCAATCGGAATACTTAATACCTCGTGGGGAGGTACACGAGTTGAGGCATGGACCAGTATGGAACAACTTGCAGAAATGACCCCTAGTAAAAAGCAGGTTCAGGAAATTATTAATCAAGGAGGATTATCAAAAATGATAGAAAATCAAAGTATTATTAATCGTCAAATTGACACATCAAATAATGAGTTTCTTGGTGCACCAAGTTTTTCCATCCCAGAGCGTGTAGCTGATTGGAGATTATTGACTTTGAATGATATGGAGTATACGGATCCTGAGTTTGATGACTCAGGCTGGAACTCATTCGAAGCTAGTGGAAATGATGGTGAGGAGATCACTTTTGAAGAATTTTTTGAGCCAGGCACTCTTGCAGAAAACGGAGTAGTATGGTTACGAAAATCTTTTGATCTTTCAGACGTCTCATCTCCTTATTCGTTTGTTGTAGACGGAGGAATTGATGACTTTGATTACACTTACCTCAATGGAACCTTAATAGGTAGCGGATTTTCTTGCTGCACCTCACGGTCTTATTCTATACCTGAAGGACTTTTAAAAAAGAAAGGAAATGTGTTGGCGATACGAATTATTGATACTGGTGGTTTGGGAGGATTTCGGAGCTCTGCATTCCTAGAGAGTGCAAATGAAAAACTACAATTAGACCAAGGTAACTGGCAGATCAAACATCATGCTTTTTATCTTGAAACGTCTATTCAACTTCACAAGTTTAATTTTGGAGATTTAATTCAAAATATGGATGTAATTAGCGCTCAAGTTAAAAAAGGCCTATCTCCAAATGATCCAAATCGATATAGTGTATTATTTGAAACTATGGTAAAGCCATTGATACCTTTCAAATTTAAGGGAGCATTATGGTATCAAGGAGAGAGCAATGTGGCCAATCATCAAGATTATAAGACTTTATTTACTGGAATGATTGCAGATTGGAGAGCGCAATGGGAGTCAGACTTTCCTTTTTATTTTGTGCAAATAGCCCCGTATGAGTACGTTCCAGAGGCTTTATCTCAATCACTTCGCGACGCCCAGCGAAAAACACTTAGTTTGGAACGAACAGGAATGGCAATCACTTTAGATATTGGAGAGGAGAAGGATATTCACCCTGCAAATAAACAAGATGTCGGTTTGCGTTTAGCCCGTCTTGCCTTGCATTATGATTATGGCCAAAAGGACATAGTTCCAACTGGACCTCTATACAAAAGCCAAACACTTTATCCCGCTTACATAGATTTGAGTTTCGACCATGTTGGCTCAGGACTGGAAGGGAAAAATGATTTATCAGGTTTTGAGATTGCAGCCTCAGACAGATCTTTTGCTCCAGCAACTGCTACCATCATCGGAGATCAAATTCGAGTGTCTTCTTTAAAAGTGAAAAATCCAAAACACGTACGATATGGCTGGAAAAATTACTTTGAAGCCACACTATTTAATCAAGAGGGGCTTCCAGCATCCTCTTTTGAAACTCCTTGATCAGTATAAAATTTAAAACTATGCTAATCTGAATGGAGAGTCTTTTTTAAGTTTTCCATTTTAGTGTGTAAAGTTAATATAGCATTGGCATAACGGGTATCCCATTCTTCAAGTCTTTCAGACGATTTTAACGCAATTTCGTATTCTAACCCCGGAAGTATCCAAGCTGCATAGCCACTAAATGGGTCTGAGGATGCATAAATAGATTTATACCATGATCCAAAATACATCCCTTTTTCAGAGATAAAGCTTTTTTCTAATGCAATGAGTTGATCATTGATGCTTTTAGTCCTTTTTTTAGATAAAGCCCCACTTTCCAATAAGGATTTGATTTCAGAAGTGAGAGATTTACTGGATGTCTCAAGCCCTTTGATTGCCTCCATTGTTTTATCGAATCCGTTAAAACCGGTGTTAAATTTTTTAATTTTCTTTGTGGCATTTTCAAAATGTAAGTTTAGATCAAAAGCATACCTTTCAAGGTTATAGGGTATAAGATCGGCATTGGCCATCCTCAATGCCATCAAGCCAGCCATATGTTCTACCATGGGTCCCATTTTAAATTCAGGATCTACGAATTGTTCATAAAATTGATAACTGTCATAATTTGAATGATACAGGTTTGGTCCACCGGCTCCTCCACTAAGAGAAGGGACACCAACGTGCATGTAAAAAGCAATATGATCAGACCCTCCACCTAAATTACCGATACGAGGTTCTGCAGTAGCTTCCTTTCTCCAAAAGTCAAACAAACTTTGATCTGTATAGGGGTATTTTACTTTTTTAGATGCTTCAATTAATAATTTTTTTAGGGTGGGTGCTGCGGAGGCACCAAAGTTTTTACCAGAAACACCTCCATCAAAATTCATATAAACTACTCCTTTCGCATTGAGCTGATCACGCATCTGTTCTACCCACTCGCTCGAGCCAATAACTCCATGCTCTTCAGCATCCCAATGACCTATTAAGATTGAACGTTTAGGGGAATATCCAGCTTCTTTGAGCTTACCTAAAGTTTCACTTAAACTTAAGAGCATTGCTGTTCCACTGTTAGGATCTGTGGCCCCAAAACCCCAGGCATCAAAATGACATCCAAGTATAATCCATTCATCAGGAGCTTCACTTCCCTTGAGCATTCCAACAACATTTGTTGCTCTGACAAAATCAATTTTTTGATCAACTTTAAGCCTTACCGTTAGGGCATTTCCACCCTCTAATCGGTAGGTAAATGGAAGGCCTCCTTGCCAGGACTGAGGAACTGCATCTCCCCTCATTTGACCCAGTATTTTGGTTGCCTCTCCATAACCAATAGGAGTTACAGGGATTGTATGAAGTTGTGCCTGTTTTGGATCCAGACGTTTAATTTTCTTTTTATCGTCCAACGGGAGTGCAGGTTCAAATGGGGTTAAAGGATCTCCAGTAAAATCTGTTGTCAGTAAAGATCCTCTTTGAATAGTAGATTCATTATAGTAGGGACCCTCAGGATAAACTAATCCTTTTGTAAAGCCGCTATCTTTTGGATCTGTATAAATAATGAGTCCTGCTGCTCCATTAGCTTCTGCAAATTTGGCTTTAAACCCTCTAAAATTCCCACCGTATCTTGCCAACACAATTTTTCCATCAACTTCTATACCCAGTTCTTTAAGAGTTTCAAAATCTTCTTTCCTACCATAGTTTGCATATACAACCTCAGCTGTAATATCTCCGCTCCCAGAAAATGCATTCCAACCCTTCCAAAGATGAGGGTCTTTAGAGAAGGGATCTCCACCGATTATGTCTTCTTTTTGATTTAATACCGCCCTAGATGGGGTTACAATTTCGATAAGAGAATTGCCAGGTTCTTTGGGTAGATAAACATCGTAAGGATAATTGGTCACTTTAAAGCCTGCCTTTTCCATAACGGCTCCCATATATCTTTGAACTTCCGAATTGGCTTTGCTTCCTACTACATGGGGGCGCTCAGTTAATTTTATTAAATGTGCTTTGAAAGAGTTAGTTTCAATATTTTCTAAAAACAGGTCTTCAATTTTTAATTGATTATCCCAAGTAGTTGGCGAAAATCCTTCGTATTGTGAAAATGATGGAGTAAAGCTCAAAAGCATTAAGCTTAGAATGAATAGTTTTTTAGGCTTCATAAAAATAGTTTGTTGGAATCAGTTATTTTGTGTTTAAATAAAACTACAATTAAAATTTAACTGATCAAATGAACTGCATCTGATTTTTTAAAGTGTCCCAATAGTTAGGTCTAAAGGGATCTAAATTTTTATTGTAACTTATTTCCACATTCAAAAGGACAAAAATGAATTTATTTAGGCTTCTCGTAGTAATAATTCTCTCAACCCTGAGTACCATAACTATTGTGGCTCAAGAATCGATTAGAGATAAAATTTTAGAAATCGCCACTATCGATGAGAAAGTAATGATGCCAATGCGTGACGGGATACGTTTAGCTACTGACATTTACAGACCTAAAACAGACCTAAAAGTTCCTGTAATTTTTTCTAGGACACCCTATAATTTTAATTCATGGGGAGATGGTAAGGAACGGACAAGAACAATGGAAAGGGCATACGAAGCTATTAAGAGAGGGTACGCCTACGTGGTTCAAAATGAAAGAGGCAGGTATTTTTCTGAAGGTGAGTGGGATATTTTAGGAGTCCCTTTAACAGATGGATATGATGCGTTTAGTTGGCTTCAAAATCAAGAATGGTCCAATGGTAAAATAGGAACTTTAGGATGCTCTTCTACTGCAGAATGGCAAATGGCAGTTGCAGCCTTAGATCATCCTTCACATGCCGCAATGGTACCTCAAGGCTTTGGAGCAGGAGTAGGTGTAGTTGGTTCTTATTACGAACAAGGGAACTGGTACAGAGGAGGTGCAGTACAATTACTTTTTCCCTCTTGGCTCTACAGTGTGGAGCATGATAAATTTAAGCCTCGAATTCCACCAGGAGCAACCCAAGAGGATTTAATACGAATTTCTAGATTTTATGATTTGGACCCTGAAAATCCTCCTGTCGATTGGGCAGAAGCGTTTAAACATCTTCCACTAAAGGACTTGTTAAAGAATGTGAATGGGAAAAAAGAAATATTTGATAAAATGATTAGTCGAAAACCAAACGACTCTCAATGGTTTGAAGGAGGATTGTATCATGATAATATGGATTTCGGTGTCCCTAGTTTTTGGTTTGTTTCATGGTATGATGTTTCTGTATCACCCAATTTGGCTTTATTCAATCATGTCAGGGAAAATGGTGATGACGATTTTATTAAAGACAATCAGTATTTAGTTATTGCTCCCACCTTACATTGCAGTTATACTCGTGCCACAGAAAACACTATCGTTGGAGAACGCTCAATGGGAGATGCTCGATTGGATTACGATGATCAAATATATGGATGGTTTGACTTTTTACTGAAAAACGAAGAAAACGATTTTAAGGAAAAAACACCGAGAGTTCAGTATTTTACTATGGGGAAAAATATTTGGCAAGCTTCTGAGACTTGGCCCCCTAAAAATTCAGAATTAAAAACCTTTTATTTAAATAGTGATGGCAAAGCAAATTCAAGATTTGGAGATGGTAAATTAACGGTTTCAATGGATCGGTCTGGAATGCAATTCGATTCGTTTTATTATGACCCAATGAATCCTGTCAATTCTTATGGTGGAGGAGTGTGTTGTACAGGGAATGCAGTTCAAGGAGGTTCCTTTGATCAAAGTGAAATGGAGGAGCGAAAAGATATTTTAGTGTATACTACGGAAGTGTTGGAAGAGGGAGTTGAGATGACGGGTTTTATTGAAAGTACCCTTTATCTTTCATCTGATGTGAAAGACACCGATTTAACGATAAAATTAATTGATGTATATCCAGATGGAACCGCCTACAATCTTGACGAAACAATTCAACGAGTCCGGTATCGAGAAGGATATGATAAAGAGGTTTTCATTGAAAAAAATCAGGTTTATAAAATAAACATGACGCCTATGGCGACAAGTAATTTTTTTAAGAAGGGACATCAAATTAGAATTGAAGTCTCCAGCAGTAACTTTCCTCGCTTTTCAAGAAATTTAAATACAGGAGGAGCAAATTATGATGAAACAGAAAGTGTTATTGCGCTCAATAAAATTCATCATTCTAAACGCTACCCCTCTCATATTAAACTTCCTTTTGTAGAAAAATAGACACTATGCAATCGATAAAAACAATTACTCTATCCATTTTATTTTTAATGTTTTCAGTTTTTAGTTTGAAGGCTCAGCAAAGCCCTCCTTTTGAAACAATTATTTCTTTTTTCGAAGCTTTTCATCAAAAAGACAGCATCAAACTTTCCAGCTTTTTTGATCCTCAAGCAAGAGTTCTGTTTACATCAAATGATGCAGATGGACAACCTCAGAAAAGAAGTCTAAGTGTTGAAGAATTTGTAATTAGAGTTTGCGATAGAGAAGCGAAGCCAGTATGGGACGAACGTTTAGGCATACCAGAAGTAATTAAACATCAAAATTTAGCCACAATTTGGGTCCCATTTGAGTTTTATTTAGATACTGAATTCTCCCATTCGGGATACAATTTCTTTCAGTTGTTTTGGAACGGTGAAGGCTGGAAGATTATTTTAATAGCTGATACAAGGGAATAAGCTGATTGATAGAATTTTACATAAATATTTTGAGTTTAATAAAAAACAATTTACATTAGATGTCCCATGAAAAAAAGAATTCTTTTTTATGAATTTCCAGAGGGTGTAAATACTGTTTTTATCGATGGTAAACGTTATACACGTGAATCTTTTTTAAAGGCCTGTCAAAGAGAAAAAAGAAGACAAAAAAACGGGCGTTTTACTTATGCCTCAAAGCACTCCTGATTTCAACTACTCCACTACTGCTTGAAAAACAAGTTCTCTAAATCTTCCAGAGGTAGTGTCATATCCTATATTAAAAGTTTGTTTGTAGATTATTCCGATGATATTTTCTTCTGGATCAGCAAAGTAACTAGTGTTAAAATAGCCTCCCCATGTTAGCGTACCTTCACTTCCACCAGCTCCTTTTTTAAGATCTTTTTCTGGTAAAACGCCAAATGCTAGTCCGTGAGAAATAGACGCGTCTTCAGACATTTGATTCTCATAAACTAACTCACATGTCTTTTTCCCGATGATTTGATGCCCGTTTGCTTTACCATCATTTAAAAATAAGGTCAGAAATTTGGCGTAATCTTGTACTGTACTTGAAAGCCCAGCACCACCTGAAAAATAATTTTTTGATTGGAGTGGGTAATTGACATCGTAGAATGAAGCATTATAGACCGCCCATTCCTCACCATTTCTAGTCAATACAGGAACCAATCTTTCGTGTTTTTCTTTTGGTAGAGTAAAATAGGTGTCTTTCATATCCAGTGGTTCAAAAACTCTAGTGCTCAAAAACTCAGGGAAGCTCATCCCAGACATCAGCTCTACCAAATGTCCTAAAACATCAAGTCCCAAACTGTACGTAAAGCGTTCACCAGGTTCGTGATGTAAAGGCTGTGCTGCGATGATATTGGCAATTTCTCCCATAGTTTGATCTGGAGCAAAAATATCTTGAAGTCCTCTTTTTAAATAAACAGAACGAATAGCAGGATTGCCATCTATTTCACCATAGCCAATACCTGAAGTATGAGTTAGCAGATGTCGTATAGTCATTTTATTTTTTGGGAGTTTATAAGTATATGTTGAGTCTTTAGGATTGAATTCATCTAAAATTCCTGTTTCAGCAAATGCAGGGATGTATTTTGAAATAGGATCGTCTAAGAAAAATTTACCTTCTTCCCAGAGCATAAGAACAGCCAAAGAAGTAATGGCTTTGGTCATAGAGGCAATTCTAAAAATATCATTTTCACTAAAAGAGCGGTTATTTTCCGGGTTTGCTATCCCAAAAGATTTTTGATATACAGTCTCTCCGTTTCGTACAATCAATGCGACAGCACCAGGGATTTCTTGTTCTTCTACAGCCTTGTTGAGCATGGAGTCAATTCTTGAAAGTCGTTCAAGTGACATTCCCTCTTTAATATTGGGGTCACTTGTAGTAGGCGAACAAGAGATTAAAAGAAAGCAAATAAGCGATAGTACTGTTGTGGTTTTCATCTGATTTAGTTTAAAACAAGATACAAAATCTAATTGTAAATTCAATATTTGAAAAACAAGATACTTTGAGTATCTAATTATTGATCAGGACACTACTAAAGCTAAACGATTATACTTTAACAGAATTGAAAGAAAGTACAGTGTCAATAAGCGCAAGGTGTGAATACGCTTGAGGAAAATTTCCTAATAAGCGCTTAGAATCAAAATCGATATCTTCACTAAAAAGTCCAAGATGATTACTGTAGCTCATGAGATCTTCGAAGTATTTTTTTGCTTTCTCAACTTCTCCAATTTTTATAAGGCTATTGATAAACCAAAAGGTGCATACGGTAAATGAAGATGAAGGTAAACCAAAGTCATCTTGATTTTTATAACGGTATAATAAGCCATTAAAGGCAAGTTCTTTTTCAATTGCTTTAACGGTTTTCTTAAAACGCTCTTCGCCTGCAGAAACAAATCCATACTGCTCAATAAGAAGTACAGAAGCGTCTAGGTATTTGGAGCCGTAGGATTGAGTGTAAGCTTGAATCTCCTCATTCCATGCATGATCCTCAATATCGTCTTTAATAGCCTCTTTTAATGGAGTCCATTTAAGTGCTACTTTATCTTTTCCAACCAATTTGGCTATTTTGATTGCCCGATCAATGGCCACCCAGCACAAGACTTTAGAGAAGGTAAAATGTTGATCTTCAGAACGGAACTCCCAGATACCTTTATCTGCTTTTTGCCAATTATTTTTGACGACCCAAACAATCCCTTTGACGATAGACCAAATTTCTTCAGATCGTTCAAAATCAGAAGGGAATTCTTTCATCTCTGCATGAATCGCATCCATCAAAATACCATAGATGTCATTTTGTTTTTGTGAGTAGGCCGCATTACCAATTCGTACAGGTTTTGAATTTTCATAACCAGAAAAGTGTTCTAGGATTTGTTCTGTTAAAACAGTCTCACCGTTAATTCCATACATGATTTGCAGTTTCTGATCCTTGTCTGGAATAAGTTCGACAATGTAATTAATAAAGTTTTTTACGATACGCTTGTGTCCTAACTTAGAAATTACTCTAATTACCATGGAGGCATCTCGAATCCAGCAAAAACGATAATCCCAATTTCGAACTTCTCCAATAGTTTCTGGCAACGAAGTCGTCACTGCTGCTAAAACGGCACCTGTTTTATCATAGGACATAAGTTTTAAGGTCATGGCGCTACGCTGAATCAGATCGTTGTAGTGATCAAATGTAGGAGTCTTTGAACACCAATTCAACCAATAAACTTTTGTTCTCTCAAAATCTAAAAGGCAACTAGAAAGGGTGGGAATATTTAATTTTTCATTGTAAGAAATGGTAAAGAAAAGGGTTTGATCAAGTGCTACGTCGGTTTTGTTTAAAACAGAGTTCTTTTCTGTATTAGTGTAAAGAAACAAACTATCGTGAGTAGGTTCATTTACCTCACTCACAATAGAATTGTTTTTTGCCTCATGAGATGTTACTCCCTGGGCATATTCTAAACGAGGATTATACTGAATCTTAATTTTAGGATTTCCCTTGATTGGTTTCACAAGTCTAACTAGCTCTGGGGGTGCATAATATTGTCCTTTTTCAGTCTGAAATCGAGGCATGAAATCAATGATTTCGAAAGATTCCTTTTTATTTTCAAAAATGGTACTGAGGATACAAGAATCTCACAGATAAGATTGTGAAATAACAAAATTCCCTACTGGGGTAATATTAAAGCTTCCTCCTTTTTCGACATCAAGAATTTTTGCAAAAATGGAAGGAGAGTCAAATTTTGGTAGGCAACACCAATCGATAGAGCCAGTTTCGTCAATTAAAGCAGCAGATCTGCAATTTCCAATTATTCCAAAATTCATGTTTTTCAATGTATTCATGTGAAAGTTTTATTCTGTTATATACATTTGTTAAATCAGAGGTTCAAAGATGTTAAAAAATATGCTAATACTGTATTTAGGAAATTATCAATATTAATGAAAAACAAAATTTTATTTTAAATGACTTCTGGGTTTAGGATTTCACATTTTAAAGCCCTAAACTTTTAAAAAGTTGCATTAACAGCTGTCATTCAGATAAATTTTACTTTTTAGATTATACTCTCTGTATAGATTTATTTGTAAAATCTTACATAATCAACTTCCATAATATCTTCAGAAAAAGATTCAGGGATTGAACCTCCTAAAGTTCCACCCATAGCAATATTCAGGAGTAAATAATGGGGATTGTCAAAAGGGACATTAAAGTTATTTATTAGTTGAGCTACTAACTTATTGTCAACAAATACTATTAGTGATTGCGAAGTCCAAACTAAAGAGTAAACATAGAAATTAGTGGTTACATCTGAGATATTTAATTCAGAAATATTTTTTGTTTCACCATAAGAAGCCTGATTGCCTGAATTGAGGTCAGCCCAGTGAAAAGTGCCATATATTTTTTCTTTCTCTTCTCCATCTTGCTCCATGATATCGATTTCACCACACTCAGGCCATCCCACATTACCTGCTGTGGTTCCATGATAATTTCCTTGCTCTCCTATAGATGTTCCTAAGGTCCATATAGCTGGCCAAGTACCCTTAGAATTGGGAAGTTTGGCCCGAACATCAATTCTTCCATACTGGATATCAAATTTAGAATTTAATCGTGCTGAAGTGAAAATTTTTGAAATCCCCTCATAGGTATAAGTTTCTCTTTTGCAAACAATTTTAAGAGTTCCATCACTAACATAGGAATTGTCTAATCTTTCAGTGTAATGTTGCTGTTCGTTGTTCGCCCAACCGGTTCCAAGAATAGGAATTATTTGATGATGCCACTTATCGCTTGCAGGACTCCCTTCATAATTGAATTCATCATTCCATACTAAATCATAGTCATTGTAGATCGTTACCTCTTCAGATGTATCGATGTTAATATTAGGCGTCACAATGGTATTAACACTTTCTTCAGGAGTGAAATCACTCATTGAACTATCATTTGAATTTTTACTGCAGGAAAACAAAATTCCAAACAACAAGCAGTGTATTAATAAGAATTTTATGTGTTTTATGATCTTTTTTATTAAAAATTATTCTGATTTAAAATTAAATCAATTTTACAATTTACATAAAAAACACACACAAATTTTTATTAAAAATTATTTGATTTTTCCCTTTGGATATTAATTATTTTTCCATTTATTAAGGGTGAAGATGTAAACTATGCCTAAAAATATTATTGTATCCAATCGCTTACCTGTTCAAGCTATAAACGCCAATGATTCTTGGTCGTTTACGCCTACTAGTGGAGGCTTGGCTACTGGGATGAAATCTGTTCATCAAGATGGAGACTCCCTGTGGGTGGGGTGGCCTGGTGTTAGTTCTGATGTGTTGGATGAGAAAAGTAAAACTCAAATTTCTAAGGACTTAGAAAAGTATCAGTATAGACCAGTATTTTTGGATGAAAATGAGTTAGATAACTTTTATTTTGGTTTTTCAAATAAGTGTTTGTGGCCGTTATTCCATTACTTTATTGAGTACCACTATTTTGATATTGAACAATGGAATCACTACATTCAAGTAAATCAAAAATTTGCCAATGCAGTATTAGAGGTAATTGAAGATGGTGATATCGTTTGGGTCCATGATTATCAATTATTGCTATGTCCTCAAATGATTAAAGATACTAACCCAGAAGTTACGATAGGATTTTTTCTTCATATTCCCTTTCCTTCCTTTGAAATATTTAGAATTTTCCCTGAACGAGAACGATTATTGTTAGGGCTATTGGGTTCAGACCTTATAGGATTTCATACCTATGATTATGAACGTCATTTTTTGAGTTCTGTGAAAAGGATCTTAAACTTTGAAGTAAACTATAATATTATATTACATCACGGGCGTGAAATAGTAGTTAATACTTTTCCAATGGGAATTGATTTCAAAAAATTTGAATCAGCTGCTTTAGAAAACTTAAGAAATAATTTTTCAGAAACTTCTGAACTAAAAAAGCAAATCAATGCTCACAAGTCTGAAAACGAGGGGAAGTTAATTTTATCAATCGACCGTTTGGACTACACCAAAGGTGTGGTGAATAGATTATTGGCTTTTGAGCGATTTTTAGACACCTATCCAGAATATCATGACAGAATTCGTCTTGTAATGTTAGCAGTTCCCTCAAGATCTAAAGTTTCTCAATACAAACAGTTAAAGCGCCAAACAGACGAGGTAGTGGGAAGAATCAATGGAAAGTTTGCTTCTGTAAACTGGACTCCTGTATGGTACTATTACCGTTCAATGGAGTTTGAAAATTTGATTGATCTTTATGTTTCATCTGATGTAGCAATGATAACCCCACTAAGAGATGGGATGAATCTAGTGGCTAAAGAATATCTAGCAACACGAGTGGATAATGATGGTGTTCTTATTTTAAGTGAACTGGCGGGGTCTTCAAAAGAATTACCTCAAGCATTGTTAGTAAATCCTTTTGATATTGGGCAACTGGTTCAATCCATCAAGACCGCCCTAGAAATGTCTGTGAAAGAGCAGAAAGAACGCAATATTATTTCACGTAAAAGGATTCAACGATACGACATCGAAAAGTGGTCTTCAAATTTTATGAAGGCCTTAAGTGATTCGGCAAATAAAGAATCTGCCTCTGAAGTTAAAGTTGTAAATGCTCAGGTTTCAAACATGATCGCAGAGGCCTATAATTCAGCAAATAAACGTCTGCTGTTATTGGATTATGATGGAACTTTAGTTGGGTTTCATGAAAATCCAAATAAAGCAATTCCTTCGGAATCACTCTTAAATTTATTAACTGATTTGAGCAATCAAAAGAATACGGATCTTGTTATTATTAGTGGACGGCCACATGAATTTTTGGAGCAGCACTTTGCTCAGTTAAATTTAACCTTGGTCGCTGAGCACGGATTATTCCTAAAAAAACCGAATGCCGAATGGGAAGAGAAAAAAGGAGTCAGTAATGAATGGAAAGAACATTTGCTTCCTGTACTTGACACATTTACAGATAATACTCCTGGAACTTTTATAGAACACAAAAAGAACTCCTTAGTGTGGCATTACCGCAAAACAGATCCTGAATTAGGAACTGCAAGATCAGTAGAATTAAAAACTGTGCTTACAAGTCTTTTGCCAAATGAATTAACCTTATTAGACGGCAATAAAGTTTTAGAACTGGTTCCAGCAAACATCAATAAAGGAGTAGTTGCACTGGACCTTTATAATTTAAAACCTTATGATTTTATTCTTGCAGCCGGAGATGATGTAACAGATGAAAATATGTTTACAAACCTTCCTTCAGATACTTTTAAAGTAAAAATTGGGAAGAAAAAAACGGCGGCAGAGTTTTATACTAGAAATTACACGAACTTTCTCTCCTTGTTAAGTAAACTTCTCTAAATCTAAAGGAGTTGTATTTTTCCAACTAAAAAATTAATTTAATGATTTGCCACCTTTTTCACCTGTTCTGATTCTGTAAGCATCTTCAACAGGAAGGACAAAAATCTTGCCATCTCCAATACGGTCTGTGGCAGCAGATTTAATTATTGCATTTACGGTAGTCTCAACAAAGTCATCATTTACAACTATTGATAGATATCTTCTTTGAATTTCTGAAGTACTGTAACTGATTCCTCGGTATACATGTCCCTCTTTTTCATTTCCTATGCCTGTGACATCCCAGTAACTAAAAAAGTTTACTTCTACATTGTGGAGTGCCTCTTTAACCTCATTGAATTTAGATTTACGGATAATTGCTTCAATCTTTTTCATGTCTTGTAGGGAGGTTTAGTGATAGTATTAGATACTATTATTTAGTATTTCATTTTTTAAATCTAGGAGTAACTTTTCAAGTTTTTCGATACGAGCATCTTGTCCTTTTAGATGATTTTCAAGAAATTCTATTCGATTTTTTGTTTTTTCATCAATATTGAGTTCGCTGTCATGGAGCATTTCGCCTTTCCCAGTAAGAATCCAATTTTGATTTATCTCCGGGAACCGTTCAGAAACTCTAATCGCTAAATTGGAAGAGATGCCATTTCTTCCTGTTTCTATTTGATAAAAAATAGCACTATTAGTATAACCAAGTGCTTTGGCAAGAGTATTCTTGCGCATACCTGTATATTCTAATATTTGATTTAGTCTTGATATCTCGTTCATTGTTATAAAAAAGAATTAAAAAATTTTGAAAAGCATAAAAAATATATTAAATTTGTATAATATATGTTAAAAAATGTATATTGCAATAATATTAATTAAAAAAAGCATACCAAAATATACGGAAAGAAATAATCAAATTTAAACTTAACCGCTTTAATAATTTAGACAGTAATCATTGCTTATTTATTCCAGAACTTACCTACGTTCTTGCCCCTGCCCCCAGAATAGTGTCATGAATTAACCTACTTTTATATGTATAATAATTTATAATTTGATACAAATAGTTAAACAAAACAAAACAAAACAAAACAAAACAAAACAAAATAGTTGAATAGATTATTTGTAGTTTATAATAGATTAATAATATTTTTGATATAAAAAATTATTATATTAATTTGTAATTCCATTTACGCCAAAACACTTTAAAATAATTTAAAAATGGAAAACCCAAACGATAGATCTTTCTATAACTGGCCTGATTTTACTGATAAAGAAAAGGAATATAACTCAGAAATTATTTGTGGAATCCTCGAGGATTATTTTAAGATTCAAGATTGGTTTATTTCGTACAATGAATTAATTAATCACGACAACCCAGAAAAAAATTACATTAACCACGTAGAAGGAAAGTTAAACGGGATAAATATTATTTTTAAAATTCGAAGAATTAATAAAGAAGAACACAAAGAAGAGCTGGAAAAATTAATATTTAATATGTCTTCTAATACGCTAGCACAAATTAATTCTAAGGAACGTGCAAAAATTGTTTGTCATTCCCTGAAGAAAGAAATTTTGACTTTAAAAGAAGACTTTTCAAAATAACCGTTAGGTTTAAAAAAATCTAAAGTTTTATCTTCATTCTCCAATCGCAGTAATTACTATATCTCTCTTTCTTTCGGTATTCCTGTGTTCACACAAATAGATGCCCTGCCACATTCCCCATTGCGGAATTCCCTTCTTTATAGGAAAACTAACACTGCTTCCTAATAAACTACTTTTAATATGCGAGGTCATGTCATCTGGACCTTCGTCAGTGTGTAAGAACAGGTTACTGTCTTCAGGAACTAGATGGTTAAAAAAAGTTTCAAAGTCCATCCTTACCGTTGGATCTGCATTTTCATTAATACTTAAACTTGCCGAGGTATGCTGAATAAAAACGTGAACAACCCCAGAAAGTTCAGGGAGCTCGTTCAAAATATGCGAAGTAATAAGATGAAAACCTCTTGAGTGAGAGGGAAGTTGAAGTCGTTTTTGAAATACCATATTTTAGTCTTTAGAAGTATTATAATTTGGGTAAATATATTTTGTTACCAGATCTACACGCCTGGTAAATTGCATCAATAATTTTCATGTCCTTTAATCCTTCTTTACCATCAACTGCGACGGGTGCTTGTTCTTTATAAAGAAGTATTCCTGCCATGGCATCCATCTGAACAGTTTGATGATTCACAACAGGACCACTCAAAGGGCCTAAATGCGATTTTCCCTGAATTGGACCGTATCCAGTTGAGGGTTGCATTTCAATAAATCCTTTACTTCCGTTTAAAAAAAATCGATCCAGGTAATTCATGTTGTAAGTAGAGAGACAAGAAGCAACTGCACCACTCGGGAATCCCATTTGAAATTGGATTGTTTCGTCTATCCCATCTTTAAATTTACTTGGGTTGGTTTTTGTTTGTTGTGCACTTACCCAAATAGGATCCTCACCTACCATATATCTCGCACCATTCACAGAATAGATGCCAATATCCATCATAGCTCCACCACCCGAAAGGTTGAGGTTTAATCTCCATTGATTGGGATTGCCAATTTTAAAACCTGAAAGTCCCTGAAAAAACATTATTTTTCCTAGAATTCCTGATTGACGAAGGTTGATGGCTTCTAAGGTTTTTGGTTCAAAATGCATTCGGTAACCAATCAATAGTTGAACACCAGCAGCTTCGCAGGCGTCGACCATTTGTTTTCCTTCAAGAGCATTGATAGCCATTGGTTTTTCACAGATTACATGTTTGCCTGCCCCTGCAACTTTAAGCGTATGTTCACAATGCAAGCCATTGGGAGTGATAATGTAAACTGCGTCAATATCTGGATTTGATTCTATTTCCTCAAGGTTGTTGTAGTGATAACAATTTTTTTCTGGGATTCCATAGCGTTTTTGCCAATCTTTTATTTTAGATGGAGTACCGCTGACCAGCCCGGTAATTTTTGCACGAGAACAGGTTTCCATTGCTCTAGCAACCCGATTGGCATAGCTGCCAAGCCCCATGATAGCTACCCTAAGCAAAGGAATATCAGGGGGTATCACAGTAGGAGTAAATAGCGGATGTGTACTGGAAATCAGAGGTAAGCTTGCTGCACCAAGACCGGCTTTTTGAATGAACTTTCTTCGTGTGATCATTTTTATAACATTAAGAATAACCAATTTACCTAAAATTTCATTTTGTTAAGAATACCATTGTAAATTATCCCAACAGAATTCTATAAATATTTAAATTAAAATAGAGAATGAACATTCTACGACAATCATCCAAAAACTTTAGAGGCGCAAGTCTCAATTCAGGGAGCTATTTTCACTTTTCTCCTTTAGGCTCCTGGTTACGACTTATAACTTGAGAGTTTTATGAGTTTTCGAATGGGAAGATCCGAGTAGAAATTTAGAGAGTCTTCTTTTCAATTAAAGGGCGCAGCCATAGGAGTGTAAGCAAATTTTATTTTAAAAGTTGCCCCGAGAGGAATCGAACCTCTATCTAAAGTTTAGGAAACTTTTGTTCTATCCGTTGAACTACGGGGCAAAAATAATTATTTAATTTATTTGAATATACCAACTATTAATTACCTTAGGATACTGACTTAAATTATTACGATGCCAAATTACAATATTGACGCCAAAAAAGACATGACTTATGATGCCATAGTAATTGGCTCTGGGATTAGTGGTGGCTGGGCTGCTAAAGAGCTATGTGAAAAAGGTTTAAAAACACTTGTTTTAGAACGAGGAAGAATGGTTGAGCATGTCAAAGATTATCCAACAATGAACAACGATCCTTGGGATTTAGAATTAAGAGGAGCACTTACATCGAAGGAAAAACAAAAACATAAGTATGTGGTCCGTTCTGGATTTATTGGAAAAGATACGGAGCATTTTTTCGCAAACGATGAAGAGAATCCATATACAGAGAAAAAGCCTTTTCTCTGGATTAGAGCCCACCAAATGGGTGGTCGTTCTTTAGTATGGGGAAAACAAACCTATCGTTGGAGTGATCTTGATTTTGAAGCAAATGCTAAAGACGGATATGGAGTTGACTGGCCCATACGTTATAATGATTTAGCCCCTTGGTATACATATGTAGAAAAATTTGCAGGGATTAGCGGTGAAGCACTTGGATTGCCTCAGCTACCAGATAGTCATTTTCTTCCTCCAATGGAGTTGAATTGTGTAGAAAAGCATGTAAAAAGCAGAATTGAAAAAGAATTTCCTGGGCGACACATGATTGTTGGGCGGGTGGCGCATTTGACGCAACCTCTAAACGGTAGGGGTCAATGCCAGTACCGAAACCGTTGTAGTAGAGGGTGTCCTTATGGGGCCTATTTTAGTAGTAATTCGGTTACACTTCCTGCTGCAAACGCTACAGGAAACCTTACAATTAGGCCTTATTCAATAGTAGAATCCATAATTTATGATGAAAAAAAAGAAAAAGCAGTTGGAGTGCGAATTGTTGATGCAGAGACTAACCAATCCTATTCATTTTATTCAAAAATTATTTTTTCTAATGCATCGACTTTAAGTACCACACAAATTTTATTAAACTCCACGTCTTCAAGATTTGAAAACGGATTTGGAAATGACAGTGGGGAGTTGGGTCATAACCTGATGGATCATACCTACAGGGTTGGTGCAATGGGAAATGTTGATGGATTTGAAAATGAGTATTATAAAGGGAGACGTCCTAATGGGATTTACATCCCTCGTTATGTAAATCTTCAAGGGCAAAAGCAATCTAAAGACTTTTTAAGAGGTTTTGGATTCCAAGGAGGAGGAGGCCGATCAGATTTAAAAGCTGCAGCCAATCTTCCTAGTTTTGGAGCAGACTTTAAGAGAGCATTGATGCAACCTGAACCATGGGAATTTTTCATAACCGGATTTGCAGAATGTTTACCTTATCATGAAAACAAAGTAAGCCTTAATAAAGATGTGCTTGATAAATGGGGGACCCCAACATTAACTATAGACAGTGAATTTAAGGAAAATGAAAAAATGGCCAATAGACAAATTCAAAAAGATGCTGTAGAGATGCTTGAAAAAGCGGGTTTATCCAACATAGTTGGTTTTGATAATGAACACGAACAAGGAAACGGAATCCATGAAATGGGAACCGCCCGTATGGGTCATGACCCTAAAACTTCAGTTTTAAATAAATTCAATCAAGTTCATGCTGCAAAAAATGTTTTTGTTTCGGATGGTGCATGTATGACCTCATCTTCATGCGTCAATCCTTCACTAACCTATATGGCAATCACAGCCAGAGCAGCCAATCATGCTGTTTCTGAACTTAATAAACAAAATATTTGATATGAATCGAAGAAAAGCATTACAGCAAGCTGGAATTTTGACAGGGGGGGCATTTGCAATACCTGGTTTATTATCCCTTTTTGAGTCTTGTCAATCAGAGGTTGGTATTTCTTGGGAGCCACTTTTTTTTAGTGAACCAGAAGCGCTCTTGGTTTCAACTCTAGTTGACGTAATTTTACCAAGGACAGATACTCCAGGGGCATTAGATGTCAATGCAGATCGTTTTATGGATCTGTTTTATTCAAAGGCACTAACTGAAGAGGAGAAAAATCAGTTAAGAGCACAGATTGCAAGTTTCGACAGCGAATGTAAAGCAAATTTTGGAGCTTCATTTGTAATGTTGAGTACTCTTGAACAGAATAAGGTTTTGGAAAGAGCAGAAGCTTCTTCCCCAAAATTTAATGGAAGTGTATGGGGTACTGCTGTAAATAGGCAACAAGACGTGGGGTTTTACAGACAAACAAAATCGATGGCCATATGGGCCTATTGTAGCTCAGAAAAAATCGGAAAGGAGATTTTAGCATATGATCCAATACCTGGAGAATATATAGGTTGTTTACCGCTTTCAGAAATTGGAAAGCGTTGGACATTCTAGAGATCGTAAATTAAGCAACAGAATTTTTTAAAGTACCAATTCCTTCTATTGTGATGTAAATTTCATCTTCTGAAAGAATTGAAAAAGAATCATCGGGTACAATACCAGTTCCGGTCATTAAATAGCAGCCCTTAGGAAAATCCAACTCAAGAAATAAATATGAGGCCAGCTCTTCAAAAGAGCGTTTGATTTCTTTAATTGAAGTTTCACCACTAAAAGCCAGTATTCCCTTGCGCCTAATTTGTAATTCAATTCTAGTGTTGGCATTTAGGGGTCGATCTAAAATAAGCAAACAAGGTCCTAGGGCTGTTGAGCCTTCATACGACTTTGCTTGAGGAAGATAGAGTGGGTTTTCTCCCTCTATATCTCTTGCACTCATATCATTTCCTATGGAGTAACCAATTATCTTTTGTTTGGCTGTAACTAAAAGTGCTAATTCAGGTTCAGGGACAGTCCAATTGCTGTCTTTTCTTACTCGAAGTAAGTTGTTTGGTCCACGCACTCTAGATGCAGTACTTTTAAAAAAAAGTTCAGGACGTTTAGCATCGTAGATTTTATCGTAAAATGTGCTTCCACCACTATTTTTGGATTCGTCCATTCGCGCTTTCTTACTCTTATAATAGGTCACACCCGCAGCCCAGACTTCCTGATTTTGAATGGGAGCTAAAGCAGTGTTGGCCAATTCTTTCTCACTAAGATCAATCGATTTGTAGTCTGAACAGCACTTATTTAAATAAGCAAGAAGATCATCTCGATTTATCAGATGGTCAAAGTCTTTATCAGGTAAATGATAAACCTGGTCATTAGATAAAAGAAAGATTCCTTTATCGGTTAAGTACAATTTCATTATCTAAACTTGAATTAAATAAAGTTAAATATTTTTAGTGATTTTAGAAGTTGATCTAAACAGAGTTGAAGAGAGGACAGTTGAGGTTAAACCTTATCTTCTGAACTGACGAAGATTAATTTTTTTATCCACAAACATGCGTTGTCTTTTGATCATTAAAGGGTCTCGAACCTTATTCAAAGGGAACGTAAATTCCTTCTTAGAAGACGCGACATCATCACCTGTAATGAGGGAAACTGCATAGGACAACAAGGCTTCATTAGGATCCCCCAAAACATCAAAATCAGTTATTTCTTCTTTGACTACATAATCAGGATCTAAGCCTTGCGAATAGTCTGAGAAACCATCCTTATTTGCAATTTTCAATACTATAGGCTGCAGGGCATATGTATGATCTGGATTTTTTGTTTGTTGGGCATCTATATAATCATACACCGTTATTGAACCAACATTTTTACCAACTGTAGTTTCACCAATATGAACAACTTCTATAAAGGATTTTAATCCATTAATTAAAAGTTCACTAGCAGACGCACTCTCGGAGGAGGTTAAAATATAAACGCGATCTAGAGATAAGGAGTTAATTTTTTCACCATCAGTTAGTGTTGTTACAAATCGATTGATAAGAGATTCTTTTCCGTATTCTCTAGATAAAAAATTTGACATTTTTGAGTTCCATTGTTCTTGAACAAAGATCTCACTAGGGAATTGCCCAGTAATCATGCTAGCAAGAGCGACACAATTATTTACAGAACCTCCACCATTGTATCTTAAGTCAATTATTAAATCACTGATTCCTGCTTCTTTAAAATTACCAAATACTTCATTGAGTTCAGTGCTCTTGTCTGCAACAAACTGATTGTACATTAAATAACCAACTTTCCCATTAGCAGTACCCAGTATTTTTTTTACGTGAATTGGATTAATTTCAAAATTTTCTTGTTTAGTTAAAGCCACTTCTTTACCATTACTCACGATAGTGCCATTTGAAACTGAGACCATATTTAGGGTGTAGCTGAAGTTGTCTCCAAACAATAATTCTCTGTAATTATCTATCGTTAACTGAATTCCGTCTACCCCACTAAAAAGATCTCCTCTTTGGATATCTTTTTCACTTGCATTGGACCCATCAACGATATACTTTACATAGCCTATGAGTTGTCTGCAATTTTGACAAGCAAAGAGTAAACCGAATTCAACCCCATTGGTGGCCTCAATTCCCTGTATCAGATTTTCTAAATCAAGATAATTTTCTTGGATGAAACTAAAAGGATCATCAGGATGGATAAGGCTTTCGAAAAAAACATCAGGATCATTATTTTTAAAAATAAACTCTTTGTAGGATTCTTCACTTTCTAAAAAAGTGTCAGAAAGTTCGGCAACATCATTTTGCCAATAATAATATTGATTTAAACTTCTCCATACAAAATCACTAACCTCTAAGTCACCTTCAAGATCGATAACTTGTTCAAATCTATCGGCACTTATTTTTTCAGGGGTCTGTTCAATTATCTCAGTCTCACAACTAAGTAGCGTAAAAATTGAGAGACCAAAAATAAGAACAAGAGGGTGGTATAATGAAATTAGTTGATGGTCACGCGGTCTCATTTGAGATAAATATTAGTTTTATGAGTACAATATAAGGATAATGTAATCCAATTCCTACTTGAAATAATTTTCGAATCAGCTGTCTTTGTAAAATCCATGGAGTTGGTTTTTCCAATCTAGCTAAATGCTATGCTAGATTCTTAGAGATTTTTCAGTTTATCCATTTCCACAATGTTTTTCTAAATATTCAAGATATTTATTACTCAAGTTGAGTTTTTTTTGAAGTAAAATTATTGTGCTTATTAACACGTCTAGCGTTTTAATTTTTGGTTGTAACAATTTGGACAAAAAGTTAATAGGTCCGAAGAAATCTTGATGGTTCCATTCTAAAATCTTCTAGAGTCAGTTCTACAGTATTTTCATTGATTAGTTTAAAAACATTAACCAAACCTTCCCCTTTTATCTCCCACAATATTCTTTGGTTCTCATAATCCATTTCTATTATAGAATATTGAAAATAATCTCCAGTTTGGTCACCTCCTTCAACCTTAACTAAAACCTTATCTTCCATAAATTCTAAACAAACATTAGCTCCTGCCATTTGAGATTTTCCGCACCATGATCCACCTATCAAAAAATCATTTAAATCTATTTTAGGGGATTCTTGACAACTAAAAAGTAAAAACAAGCTTAGAAGGAAAACAGAAAGTTTCATTTTCTTTTTTTCAAAAATAACGAATTTATTAACTAAGGTAAATATCCCTAGATTGAAGTTTATTTTAAGCTTTGAAGTTAAATTTTTACAAAGATTAGATCAAATTAGAATTTGATAGTCCTGTGGTTTTGAGAAAAGTTGAGTAGGGTTTTATTGATAAAGAAGGGTATAACATTCCTTACAATTGGAATTTAGAGAGGTTGCGTTAAAATCACAATTCCCAATTGTAATTTTTAATTAGCCAATCACAGCCTAACATCTGTACGTAAGGATAAGCTAAAAGATTATTTTCTCTATTGTGATTCATTAAATAATTGTTTCACTACAAATATCTGCTTCATTTTTAAATATCTATTTCTATTGTAGGTACAACTGTATGTTTTAGGGGTTTTGTTTAATGTTTTTTTTCAATTAAACATCAATATTTGGTCTTTTTTTGCTCTTTAGCTAATTATTTTTAAATGAATGAGTTGAATTTAATTTTAACAAATAAGACATTAGCTTAGATTTTATCGGTATTTTGTTTTCGAGTTTAGAGACATCATCAAAAATAATTGAATGAGTAAAAAAGAATTAATTGAAGCTGAAAACAAAGCTGCTTTTCTTTTTCAAGAAATCGAAAAGCAACATCTTATTACCCCAGGTAAATCAGAACAAGAACTCAATGCTGATATCTTCAATTTGGCTTATGATCTGTTTGGAATTAAAAAGTATTGGCATAAAAGAATTGTGAGGGCTGGGAAAAACACTCTTCATCCCTACAAGTCAAATCCGAAGAATCTAATATTACAAAAAGACGACATCTTATTTATAGATTTCGGTCCTGTATTTGAAGAATGGGAAGCCGATTTTGGGAGAACCTATGTTTTAGGTAAAGATGAGTCCAAGATCAAATTGATGAATGATGTTGAGTCAGCTTGGTATGATTGTAAAAAGTTTTTTGACTCTCAAAATGCGATCACGGGAGCTGAACTTTATTCACACACTTTGGATTTGGCAAGCCACTATGGATGGACATTTGGAGGGGAGATTGCAGGCCATTTAATTGGTCACTTCCCACATGAAAAGCTGGAAGGGGAGGATAGAACTAATTATATCCACCCTGAAAATAATATTGATGTTTTTGCCTTAGGGAAAAATGGAAATAGGAGAGATTGGATATTAGAAATTCATTTTGTTGATCTAGAGCAGGAGATAGGAGGTTTTTTTGAACAACTGCTGACATGAACAGGGTCAAGTTTTTCTAGTAAAGAGCACCACTTCAGAAGTCGTATTTAAGATTCAAGCCTTTAATAATTTTTCAGATAGTTAAACATCACGAATACATAAAAACAAATAGCGAGTATTATAGTGATAAAACCAACACCTTTTAACAGCTCTTTTTCACTGGTTTTACTAATCCAATTATAACTAGGCTTTACACCTTTTATAAAAATAAAAAGTCCCCAAAAGGCTAAGAAATAAGACAATAATTCCATTTTTAAGATCTTTAAACTTGTTTTTATCTAAATCCATCATTGATATAAATCAAATTTAACTATAGTTGGAGAAAAATCATGATTGAAAATAATAAGATTATATGCAAGCCTTTAAACGATAATAAAAAAAGATTTTTATTGGGAAAAACAGGAACAGTTGAATTGTTAGCTATTGGTTTAAATCCGAGTAAGGCAAATGAAGAAAAATTAGATCCTACCTCTAGAAATATTGAAAAAATAGCATTACAAAACGGTTGCGATGGATGGTGGTTGGTTAATCTTTATCCCAAAAGGGCAGCAAAACCAATTCATTTGCCAAAAAATCCAAATCCGAAGTTAATTGAGCAGAATATTCTCCTGATTGAAAATCTACTAAAAAGTCCAAAATCTAAAATCACCAAAGTTTTATGTTGTTGGGGAAACCATGTAGACGATCATTTTTATTTAGCCTTACAAGCTTTAAAGATTTTAGACTGTATTAGAAGATACGGGTTGCATCTTTATTGTATTGGCAATACTAAATCTGGGAATCCATTTCATCCTGCACCGATGGTAATAAACAGATTTTTTAGTGGAAAAGATCAAATAAAATTAATCACTTACGATTGATTTTAACAAAAGGTAGTAGCCCAAATTGCTTGAACGTATTGGAACGATTTATTGATGATTTTATTTAGGGATTATCCATTGGTTATTTTCTTCATCAACGATTCCTCCCATTTTTTCTTGAACAACTCGATCTACAATAAGTTGTCCTTTAAGCGCCATGTTGTCAAAATAATCAACTCCCTGATTTGGGAACCCTTTTCTGGTTCGATGAATATTAAAAGAGGAAGAAAGTTCCTTGCCAAATAGTTTTTCTACTTCTTTTTTACCTAGCATAAACCCTAATAATCCACCCCAGGTTGCAGTAGGGTTATCAGAATCCCAACCTGCCAATGCTCCAATTTTAATGGTTTCTTTTAAATCTCCTTCCCCATAGAGGAGACTTACTATACTCGCACCAAAATTTATCCCTGCAGCAAAACATCCATTACAACTCTTGTCAGTTGTCGCCCAGTGGTAACCATCTTCTTGTCGGATTTGATATTTTTCATGAAGTTCATCACGTGTTTGCTCCCAGGGAATTTTTTGATTGTAGTAGCTTAGAACAAAATCAAACATTTTTGCTGAATAAGAGTCATTGGGTAAATGAAGACGAGCCTGCTTCGCCATCCAAAGTACTTTTTCTTTTCTTGAACCATGTTCAGTTTGGGCAGAGGCAAGAGAATACATAATTATATTAAACTCTGAGATCCATGCAGCATTTTCTCTTGCGGTAGTTCTTACAGGAAGATGGCCTAAGGCTATGGCAACATCAGGTTTTGTTGGTGCAAAAAGCCCAAAAATTTCTGTAGTAAGCTGTGCATCAATCATTTCATAATGTGGATTGAGATTTGGATCGCTGGTTGCAGGCGGTATGACACCCTCATTCATTAGATCAAAGGCTTTTTGATTAGAAACCCATAAAAAATTTTCTTCCTCTTGATGGATATGGTCTATCCAAGCACCTCTTATTTGTTCCCCGGTAAGATCTAATGTGGGGCTGTGATAAAGTAATTCTTGATAAATATATTCAATGTCAGTATCATCATCTGCTCCCCAAATACTGTCTTTTTCAGCATAGATGTATGTGATGATATCCGAGTATTTGTTTGAGCCCCATAAATTTGGTTGATCTTTTTTTCCCCAATCTTCTCGGGTATAAAAACCACCACCTTTTCCGTCAACAGGAATTCCAATTTTATCCATTTCTGTGATTAAACCGGTCCAATTTGCAATACACTGACCAAGCCAAAATCCCTCTAGTTGATTTAAATACGAAATTCTGTCAATTTTAATTTGATTATCAATTGGTTTTGAGCATTGATTTAAAAATAGTAGTACAAGGCCCAAAGTGATTTTTTTTTTCATTGGTAGAAAATAATATTTCTAAATGTATAAATTTTTGATTTGATTTAGAGTGATTTAGTTCAAATATTCTAAAGTGTATGAAGAGTATCTATAAACGGGCTGGATTAACTTATTTATCCCTTACCAAAATCTGATTGAATTGTTAAAACTTATTATTAAATTTGATTCCAACGTATATTTTGAGGCTGATCTCACTCGAGCATGATTAAATATTTTTTTTTCTTACTGATAATTTTTGGTTGCACTAAGGATTTAGAAAATCAGGTTAATGATCTTGAAGCAGCAAATCAAGAACTTCTTGAAAAGTTCAATGCAGTAGTAGATCAGCTAGATGCCTATGAAGCTCAACTGGCTATTTTGGAATTTCATTTAGCTAATCCTAAAGTTAGTTTTGATAGTCCTTATGTTGGATGTTGGGTTTCGTCTGATTCAATGTTCGAATCTGAAATTCAAATTTTACCAAACGGAGTAGGAACCTTAGATTTTGGTACTTCAGTTTACCAAGTATTTAGCTGGGGAGTTTATGAGGGCGAAACCATTTTGCATTTTGGAGATATTTCCTGGTGTTCTTGTTTTGGAGTAAGTGATCAAAGGTTTTTATTCGGAGAATTATTTGAAGAAAACCAAACCTTACCAATACCAGAGGGACAAGTCCAAGAATTTACCCTATTAGATTTTGATGACCAACTCATTACTTACAGTCGCTGCACAGTAATTTAATTAGGTTTTAAACATTAAGTTTCGTCCTGCATATTTTTCAAGAGGGAAGTGGGGACCTAGGTGAGAGATCCAATTTAGGATACTATGATTTGTCTTTATCTCTGATTATTTCAGGTTCAAAAACACTGAAGAACAGAGTTTAAATAGACATTTGAGATTACATCATGTAGAGGTAGGTGCAAAGCATTATAAACCCATACATAATTATAAAAAGCCATCCGATAGCCGAAATTTTTGTTTTCATAGTCTTAAATATACTAATTCTGAGAAAAGATGTAAACCCCTTCATAAAAAAAAACTAAACTTTAATTCAATTTAAATTTAGTTCCTTTAAATACAAACCAAATGAGCATGATCATTAAATACGAAGCATAACTCATTACTGCGATCTTTTCATCAAAAAAATAAACTAAAATGACAAAAATTACAGTGGATGTTGATGTAAGAATTACTAAAAATCTTTTTAAAAAACTTAGATAATTTTCAATATCAAATTTTTTTCTTTCTTTTTCTGACATTGTATTATACCCACTTAGCAGGTATTTTGAATTTTCTTTTGTCATCCCAAAAGCGATAATTAATAAAATGAAATCTGTGATCAAAACTGCTATAAACGGAGTCATCATAGGGTTGAAAATAGTAAAATGTAAATGTATAAATTATAAAACTTAATAAGGCGTTTACACACCTTACCCAGGAGACTGAACAACTCAGAAAATCAATTTATTTTGTGAATTATGGCTGTTTAACTTACATCAAGATTGTGCTACGATAACTTATATCTTGGAACAACTTTGAATGAATGTTTCTGAAATTCATCATTTTATTATTATTTCTAGTTGTTTAGGATATGCTCTTGTCTACTTCGCATCTGGTAATAATTACATGGAAATAAGCGACAATGAGGATTAGCTTCTAGTACTAGTAGTTTGTTAGTATTCAGTCTTTTTAGGATGCTTTATTCCAAAAATTAGGAATATAAAGTAGTACTCTTAGTTCAGTTCCTGTGCTTTACTCCATCAAAAAGAGTCTCCTACAAGGGAGGAGATTAGAGAACATATTAATGGGTAGAATTATTTTTTGTATGTAGGATTCAAAAATAAATTAAACTTTCTGTAAATTTTTAACCTTAACAATTAATGTTTAAACTTTTTTACCTATATTTAAACAAAAAAAGAGTCATGAATGAATGTACTTGTGGTCAAACATCGAACAACGAAGGAATTTGCGATGGATTTGGCGAGTATATATGCAAAGAATAGTAGTCACTTTTATTGGTTTGATGAATTAAATTAGTGGGGATATTAGTTAGGGATTAATTATGATAAAGCAAATTCTATGAAAAAGAAAATTAAATACCTTATATCTCCACTTTTTTAGCTTTTAAATTCTTTTAAGAGCTGTTCACTCCAAATAAAAAGGATTCCAAACCCTACGTATTACCAGTATTTTCCGTGTATTGGGTTCCTAATTTCATTCAATACCCCGAAATTTGCCCATTGAAAATTTGCCTTATTACAAGTATAGATTTCGTTCAAACTAACTAGCTGCAGGCGGAGAGTTATTATCTTTTCTTTTCAGCAACTTTAAAATTTGAATTCATTAAAACCCAAAAATTTGGATCTAATACTATTTCATCTGGTTTTTGATCTACTTTAATTTTATATGTACTCGTTTTTCCTTTAAGTTGGATTTTTTGTATTTCTTTGGAGTCTTTGGAATGAATCCCAATTTCAATAGGCATTTCAATAATTACCTCACCTTTTTGTATTTGATTGATTGATAAAATAATTTCTTTCTTTCGGATGTCATAAACCCACTCTCCATCTAATTTTAAAGAACCGGGTTTGTAAAGCCATTGGATGAAAAACGGAGTTAAATCTAAGCCTGAGACCTCTTCCATTACACGTTTAAAATCGTCTGTTGTTGCATTAAGATCTTTGAATTGTAAATAGTAGTTTTTAATTCCCTTCCAAAAAAGGGTATCACCTAAAACACCTCTAAGCATATGTAAAAACCAACTTCCTTTTTGATAAGTTTGGGAACTGGTGACCTCATTCATGTTTTTTAAATTATCATGAACTATAGTATAGTCTGGATTTTTTGAGTGAAAAGACTCCACGCGTTCCTTACTTAATTTTAGACCCCTTGTAAAAGCATCCTTACCGTATTGATGTTCTATAAATAATAATGTGAAGTAAGTTGCAAACCCCTCACTTAGCCAAACATCATCCCAATCGTATTCGGTGACAGAATTACCGAACCATTGGTGGGCAATTTCGTGTATTACAACATTTCTCCAGCGAGTATTTCGATCACCTTTTACAGAGTTGGCGCTGTATAGAATAGCTGAAGCTGCTTCCATACCCCCGCTCACACTATTTGATTGAATATTTGCTAATTTTTCATAAGAATAGGGGCCTATGTTATCACTGTAGAATTCGAGAGCCTTTTTAGTTGGAATTGCAAAATCATAAAATCCTGCATCCCGATCTTGTTTAAAAACCCATGTTTGGATTGATTTACCCTTAAATTCATCTACATATTGAACCGCAAATTCTGCTACCCCTAAGACGTATAGCCAAGAGGCGATGGGGACCGATTGCTTCCAGTGGGTTCTTTTTTTATTGTCCTCCAAGTTAGTTTCTTCAATTTTCAATCCATTTGAAATCACCTGATAATGATTTGGAGCCGTAACTATAAATTCACATTTTGCTTTATCATAAGGGTGGTCCACTGTAGCTAGCCAATGCCTTCCACGATTGGGCCAATTGTCGCTAAAAAAAGTACGGTCACCGTACTTGTTTTTTCCTATTTGAAGTCCTTCAGAGGGGATTCCTTGATAACGTATTGTAAACTTTTTTCTATCGTTTTTTGAAAGAACACGATCTATATATATCCACAATACATCTTGTTCATGTGAAAAGTTTAGCAAACTGCCATCTGATTTTACGTCAAGAACAGTCATTCCTTTGTTCTCTAATGCTTGAGAAGCATTAACTAAATCAAGTCTTATCTTTTGAACTCCTGTTTCAAGAATTCTGAAATCTACCGTAACCTCAAAAAGAACTACATCTGAAGTATCCGAAAGGGTCAGGTCAAAAATATAATTGAGGATATCAATTTTAGTGTTCTTTGGATAGGGATCATAACTAGCAGCATGAACTTTATTAGTCGTAGATAGCATCAAAAACGCCATTAAACAGTATAATTGAAAACGTGGACTTAACTTAGTGTTTATTATATTCATAGTGGGATACTCTATTTATGGTAATGAAACTAAATAATCCCTAATTTATGATTTTTTAAATAAGCTTTAATTTTATCCTTAAATTGAAACAGCACAGATGCTATAAAAATCACGATATCACATGAAAAAACGAATTTTTATTCTGACCCTTATTACTCTCAAATCAGTGTTTTTATTGAGTCAAGAGAAGCACTATTACCAAACAGATTTTTCAAAAGATGAATTTGAATCGCGCAGAGCAATTATTTTTGATGAAATTGGAGACAATGGGATAGCTCTAATTCAAAGTGCACCTACAGTTGCGGGATTTAAGGTTTTTAGGCAAACCAACACTTTCTACTATCTGTGTGGAATAGAAGAAGGTCATGCTTATATGTTGCTAAATGGAAAAAATAGAGCAACAACCATTTATTTACCTCACAGAGAGGAAGCAAGACAGAATAGTCAAGGGAAAATATTAGCTGCTGAAGATGCTGATTTGATAAAAAAATTAACTGGAGTAACTCATGTACGTGCTGTAGAATTTCTTGCAAATGATCTTATACGATTGGGACTTATAAAAGGAAAAACGCCTGTTTTATTCACTCCATTAAGTCCAGCAGAAATGGGAAATGACAGCCGAGATGAAATTCTGAGTGGTCATGCACGTGCTGCTGCAGACCCCTGGGATTCTAGTATCACGCGTGAAGCAAAATTTAAGAAACAAATAGGAGAGCGTTTTCCAGAATTTGATATTCAAGATCTTTCACCTCTTTTAGATGCTATGCGATTAATAAAAAGCCCGAATGAAATTGAGCTCATTTCTAAGGCCACTGACATTGCAGGTTTAGCAATAATTGAAGCTATGCGTTCTACAAAACCGGGAATTTATGAGTATCAACTTGATGCTGCTGCAAAATTTATTTTTTACCAACATGGAGCTCAGGGAGATGGTTATCCATCAATAATTGCAGGAGGTAAAAACACCTTTTTTGGGCATTATTTTCGAAAAACAGACCCTTTAAAGGAGGGAGATTTGGTCCTAATGGATTATGCCCCTGACTACCGCTACTATACTAGTGATGTTACCAGAATTTGGCCTGTGAATGGGAAATTTAGTAAAGCTCAGACAGCGCTTTACAATTATATTGAGGAATATAGAAATGCGTTATTTAGACACCTTAAGCCTGGAGTTACTTCAAATGAAGTATTGGATAATGCTGCCGCTGATATGGAGGAATATCTTGTTGGGAAAACTTTTGAAAAACCTTCTCACCTTAAAGCGGTAAAAGAGGGGTTGAAATTTCGAGGACATTTTCAGCATCCTGTTGGAATGGCAGTACATGATGTGGGACAGTTGCGTAATATCCCTTTAAAACCCGGTATGGTATTTACCATAGATCCGATGATATGGATTCCAGAAGAAAGGTTGTATATAAGAATTGAAGATATTGTTGTAATAACTGAAACGGCAGCACGTAATTTAAGTGCTTTTGTACCCTCTTCAATTTCTGAAATTGAGAAAATGATAAAAGAAAAGGGGCTTACAGAACTGAGACCAGCTCAGGATTTGCCTCTTGAAAAAAATGAAGAGTAAGGACCGCTGATTTTAAATGCAACTATTTTAAAGGGCTAAAATCCATTCAACTAATAATTGAGACCAGCTATCAACTGGGATATTCATTTTATTCATTCCATACCCATGGCCACCTTTACTAAACATATGGAGCTCAGCTTCTGCCTCTGCTTGAATCCAGTCTTGATAAATCTGAACACTCGCTGCTGCGAGCTTTAGTGGGTCATCATTTGCGCAAGAAATAAATGCTGGAGGTTTATTTGTCGGTACTTTTCGTTGATCAACTATATCCATCCAAGGATAAATTGGGGCGATAAAGTTTGGCTGATTTTTCGAGTTCGAAATATAGGTCGCTTCCATAGTAACAGCCCCACCAGCAGAAAAACCCATAAGTCCTATTTTATTAGGATCTATATTGTATTTCGAAGCGCTATTTCTCATCACCTCAATAGCAGTTAGGGCATCTTTAGAAGAATAAGGAAGGATTATTTTGGCACTATCTATTGCCATTTGGGGTTTGTCCCACAACGTTGCGGCCCAATCAATTACGGACCCCTCTCTTGGATAAGTACGATATTTTAATATAATTGCAGTAATTCCATTTGAAGCCAATTTTTCAGCTAGTTTAACACCTTCTTTTTCATAGGCGCTAAAAAAAAGTCCTCCTCCGGGACAAATTATCATAGCCTTGTTGGTTATGGAGTCACCTTGAGCTTTATACAAATCCATTTCCGGTTCAGAGATATTATCAAGCCAGACCCCTTCTTCCTTTGAAATAAGAACACGATTTTCTTTATAAGATTTTAATTTCCACTTTTGATGTTTTAGAGCTATTTTTTCTTGTGCGTTCAGCGGTATTACAAGTAATAATACGAGGATAAGAAGCTTTTTCATTGGATTGACTTTTTGCTATCGAAATATACCAAAAAATTCCAATGTTTTTTACTCCGTACTTTTACCTATTAGACTTGATGAGAAGGATATGTTCCGTTAATGCTTTAACATGCGGTGTTGCAAACCCTTTTATTTTTGATAGATTTAGGCTTACTCCTAAGAAATTTAAATAGCCTCGACTTCTAATCGGCAAAGTTCTTTTTAGCTTAATGACTATACAAAAAAATGCGGGTTTTTGTTATCACAATACAAATACCCAACCTAGAATTGGTTATATATTTCTTCTGTTACAGCGCCAATTGCAAATCTAAATTCTTTGTTAGTGGGTCTGTATTTCTATAGAAAAAAAATTCCCATCCCACCATACTTATCTTGAATAATTACACAGCCAGGTGCTTTTTTAAACTCCATAGATAGTATGCTTAGTAAACTAACCATCTTTTTTATTTCAGATCTCTTAAAATAGAAGCCTATAAGTTTATTCGTTTGAGACTTTACCTCCTTGTAGTGGGATATTATTTTTTTTATAGAATATTTTTCTCCTCTTCAGAAAAATTAAATGCCTTACTAAATGATAGGGGGTAGTAAAAACGCCAGCAATAGTCACCCCAAAGCTAATCACATTGGGAGTTATAATCGTTACTGCTAGTGAAGTTAATGTGCTATATCCAGATACTTTAAGATAATTTTTGCTTAGGCTCACTTTACTATCTAACTCTAGTTTAACTTGTAAAATATCAATTGTAAGTGAGTCAGTTTGAGCAAAAGTATTCTGACCAAAAAAGAATAAACAAAGGATACTAAGAAGTATAGATACTTTCAGAAGTTTCATCATTACAATAATACAAAAAATACTAGTGTTGGAAGGAAATAAATAATTTTATAAACTCCTCCAATGCAAGTTACTTTTCACATTTGCAGAGGATATGGATTAATTTATTTTATTGGTTCAAAAGGAAAAATTGCTCAATGGAGAGTGCAAATCGTATAGGCATTTTAAAAGCTGTGGGTAAACTTGGATCGAACTTTTCTTTTTCAATAGGCTTAAGGGTATTTTGGTTAATGGTCGTCGCTCTGATTTTCATTCCCTTATACTAAAGTTGAATATCGATGTTTAGAAGCTTGTTTTGAATTATTCTGAAGTATAAGTGTCAGTCGCTTATCACTTTTGGGGTACAACAGTAATCTTTAATAGAGCGAAGAATTATCCTACTAAAAATGCGGCATCGTATTACTTTAAAAAATTGGGGTGTCAAATTTAGAAGATATTAGAGTTTGTGAACTTTTTGAAGAACACGATTATTTATTAAAATGAAAAACGCCCCTAAACTTAATTTAGAGGCGTTTATAGAAATAGTAAAAAGTGATGTATCTACATGTTGAATTTTAACAATTCAACCAATACACGATACCTAAATCCGTCAGGGTCGTATTCTGACATCTTTGATTTTGAGAGAATACTTGAGTCATAATCAGTTGGAGACAGTGCATGCATTGCGGCCTCAAGCGAAGTGTAATGATCCCAAGACAAAATGCTTGATTCTTCCATGCCCTGAGGGTGAACGCGAGCAGCTACTCCCCAGCCTGCAAAACCATCTTTGTTTATTTTTTTCTCAAAGTATGGCTTCCATAGATTAGAATTCTCTTCAAGAAAACCTGACATATTTTTAGGTTTAGCATAATTCCAAACGGCATATTTAAATTCCTCTGTAGGAATATTATCAACTACCTTATAAGTTTGAATCATCATTGTTTTTGATAAGTCATTAGTTGATATTAAGTTTGGATCTATTCCTAAAACAGCTTGAGCATTTCCCCAAACAGCTTCTGGAGCATCTGCTAATTGCTTAAAATCCTTATAAATATTTACAAATGCATGTGTTGGCGATGCCTGATCTTCAATAAATGCAGCGTTTGCTAATCTAAAGAAAGCCCAACCTACCTGATTCCCGCTTTTAATAGCCTTATCAGATACTTTTGACCAATGATTTAATTCTCTCGATTCAAATTCTGCAAAATCCTCATGTTCCACTTGAACATAAGTAATTTGAATAATATTTTGAGGAAGTTTCTTTCCAGCTTGACTAAAAACAAGGGTTGAAATTAGCAGTCCAGAAATTAATATGATTTTTCTCATTTTGATTGATTTATGGTTATAATTATGTAATATACAAAATCTTTGAGGTTTATTTTAAAATCAATAAAAGTTTAGTTTCATTAAGTCATTCTGCTTTGTTCATAGGGCGGTTGAGTTTCAGGTCCCATAAGATGCAATATCATTCAGAAATTGGTTTTGCAAAAAGGAACGTGTTTTTCTTTCTACAACAGGTTCTTATGTCAATGGACGTTTTCAGTTTTATAAAGACAGCATTTCGGTAAACTGTTATAGGATTGTTCTGTTGCTTTAAATAAAGGAGTATCGTGACCGATCGCTGAGATTGCTTTTTGAAGTGAGGTCAATTCAACTTTTTTAGGATTGTAAATTACGGTGATTGTATTTGACGGGATATCCCAAGTAGCCATCTTTATTCCTTTAACTTTAAGTGAAGCTTTTTCAATTCGACTTTTACACATCATGCAGACTCCGCTCACTTCGAAAGAGGCTCGTATATTTTTTTTTACTTTTTCCTGACCATAAATTGAAGGAGTAATAAATAAGAATGCTAGTGTTAAAATTATTTTTTTCAACATGTTGGATTTTTGATTGTTCAATATACCTAAAATCAAACACATCTCTACTTAAGTGTTTTCAAATAAGATTCTAACGAAAGCTTGAAGGCTAATAATATAGTTTAGAGAATTAATTTCTAGACAATTCTAATTCTATAGATTTAATATAATTGAGTTTAACGGTCTCGTCGTCATTTAAAGTCTCTTCAACTGAATCTGAAATTTCGGTGTAAGACAATCCATTTTTCAATCCAATTACAGTTTTATTGTACAACTCTTTTAATGAATTTTTTAAATCAGTAACATCTTCAATTGAACTTTATAACCTAAAATCTCAAAACAGAAGGTTTGATTCAATAAATAAACAACTTAAATCGTATATTAAAAAGAATAATCTAGCTCTAAAGACCCAAATCAATTAAATAAAAAATTGTATCAATAGTTTACCTCTTTTATAATAAATACAGAATATGTTGTTTTTTTAAAAAACATCAATATTGATAATTTTTAGCCTTTTTTTGATCATTTCACATGTTTTTTGTTCATTTTTGAGCAGTTTAGGACGTTTTTTGATAAAAGCTAATATCCATCACTTATACAGACAAACCTCAAATAATACTCCCCTATAATGCCTTTTATAGATCTTAGGTTAGTTGGTGTAGTGAAGCGGTTGGGCTAGCTCCCTTTATTATATAAAGTTGCAATACAACTAAATCCTTTAGTGAATTAGTTTTCAACTAGTATGATAAAACTTTTTAGCTAAATTCAAGTCTAATTTTAAATAACTCAAATGAAATCTTTTTTAAAATCATTCTTTCTATTGTTCTTATTGTCATGCAGTAAAAATGAAGACCCTAAAGAACAAAATGATTTAGACTGTTCTGGGGATTATTCAACTGCTGGGATTTTAGTCGGCATCAATAAAGAAATTTATAATGATGACGAGTCAGTGAACAATTACAGCATATATTCATGGACTTCAGATGGGATTGATAGAATTTTAAGTGGAAATGGGATTCCTAATCACGAGGTAGACACTTTTCCAAATACTGATAATCCAAATTCAATCAAAGAACAAAATGTTAATAAGAGATTTACCCTTTGTCCTGAAATAATTACAGATAGTGGATTGGAGGTTGTGGGTCCTGCTTTGGAAATTGCCTATGCATTAAATAGTGTCAAGTTTGATCCAGCAACAGCGGGGAGATGTAATGATGCAGGTGAGTGTAGTTTAGCTCAAGGAGAAGGGAATTGGAATATTGAGGCATTAGGTCATGACACTTTTGACTTTGGTGACGATATGAATCATGCTCATGTACAACCCAATGGTGCTTATCATTATCACGGAATGCCAGAACTATTGGTAGATTTTCTTGGCGATAATCAAGGGATGACAATGGTTGGATGGGCATCAGATGGGTTTCCAGTATATGCAAGATCTGGTTATTCTGAGGCTAACAACTCTAATA
>JAQWHT010000080.1 GCA_029249225.1 Flavobacteriaceae bacterium | reverse complement strand
AGCATTTGTTAAAAGACTTCTTAAGTTTATTAAGTAGTATTACAAATTACTTACAATTATCATAACTTCGCAAACAAATAATTTCGGCATGCGCGTTTGCCTTACGCTTAGTTTTCTTGCATTTCCTTTTTTCCTTTTCAGCCAAGGCCTTGCTGTTGAGATTCAAGATAGTTTGTCTCAAACAGATATACTAAAAACTGCGGTAAAGGATTCCCTTTTTGTTTCAAATCCTGAAACAAAACAACAAACGGATTCTCTAAAATTAAAAGATAAGGTATTAGAAAAAAAGAAAGCCAAACCACAAAAAGAAAAGAAAAAGCGCTATCGTCCATACATTAAGTCCATGGATGAAATTACAGTTTCAGATTATAAAATTCTTTATCTAGATGAGTCAGAAAAATCTGTTGACACCTCTCTTTCCCTAGAAACAGAGTTTACTTTTAATTTTTTGAGAAAAGACTATTTTGAATATTTACCCTTACCTAATATGGGGGAAGGTTTTAATAAGATGGGATATGATTTTCACGAACAGTCTTATCTCCCTCAGATGGGGGCAAGAGTAAAGCACTTTGGCTATTTTGAAAAAGAAGATGTTCCTTATTATGAAATGCCCTCTGCCTACACTGAGCTTTTTTTCAAAACAACTTTTGATCAAGGTCAGCATTTAGATGCTACTTTAGCGATCAACACCTCTCCTAAATTTAATGTTGCAGTTTCTTTTAAGGGTTTTCGATCTTTAGGGAAATACAGTTCATCTCTTAGCAGGTCACGTCAATTCAGGATGAGTACTCAATACCAAACCTACAACCACCGTTATCGCTTAAGACTTCACCAAACAACTCAGTCTTTAGAAAATGATTACAACGGAGGACTAGTCCCTGACGCAGTCTACTTTTTTGAAAACGCACCTAATTATGTGGTTGTAGACGACCAAGGTGAACCTTTATTAAATGAAAATGGAGAAGAAGAGTTTGTTTTTTATGATGGATTTTTAGATCGCTCTCAGTTAGCAACTCACGTAGAAGGAACAAATATTCTTGAGGGTAAACGTTATTTTATGGATCATCAATATCGAATGTTTCCTATTGCAAAAGATACCACTGCCTACAAAATGACTTTAGGGTATCGTTCGAGTTATGAAAACAAGAATTTTCAAATAAATCAGTCTAGAATTAACTCCTATTTCTTTGAGACTTTTAATGACGGGCCTGTAGCTGATACAACATACCACAATACTTTTGAAAATAGCTTATATGCTAAATTTGAAAATTCCTTTTTAGGTAAATTAAAATTTGACCTACACCATATTCAGTGGGAGTACTCTTTTGCAGAAAACGAATACGAAAAAGAGACAACGCAACCCAATGAGATTTTCGCCAGTCAACTCGCTGCTGAGGCCAAGTGGTCAAAGTCTATCTTTGGGGTAAATGCAGAAGCAGGTTTTTACAATTCATTTAAAAAAGAATACGGTACTCAAGCTTGGCATGTTGCATTGAGTCGCCCACTAATCGAAAATGTACATCTTAGTGCAAGTTATAGGGACAGGTCTCAGCCGTTGAATTTTAATTTTTACTTAGCTCAAAGTGATTTTCAAGAATATAATTGGCACAATCCAGATTTACTCAATCAACAATTTAGGACAAAAAGTCTCGTACTTTTCCATCCAAAATGGGGACGTTTAACAGGAGAGTGGACAGACATAGATAACTTCACTTTTTTCAACAATACAACACGTCTTGTTGAACTAAATAAAAAATTCAAATTAGAGGTCCTACAGCTCGATAGAAAGATTGATTATTTTAAAGCACGCTTTGACCAACGTTTAGATTTTGGTAACTTTTCATGGATCAATAATGTACAATACCAAGACATAGCTCAGGAAGAGGTTGCTGATGAATTGCTCTCTGGACCTAAGGCATTAAATGCACCCAAATGGTTAATTCGAAGCACCCTTATGTTGACTTCATCCCTATTCAATAAGGCATTATTGTTCCAATCGGGAGCCACTTTTGTGTTTTTTACAGACTACTATGCTGATCAGTACAATCCGCTATTGGCAGAGTTTGTTACCCAGAATAACACCAAAATAGGGGAATACCCTCGAGTTGACTTTTTCTTCAATGCAAAAATTAAAAGTTCACGTCTTTTTGTCAAGCTTGAAAATTTAAATGCGCCCATTGAACATTTAATATTCCCAGACACTCCCTACGATTATTACGCAGCTCCATTTACACCCTACAGAGATTTTTCAATTCGAATAGGATTAATTTGGAATTTTTTCGAATAATTTATTATTTAAATCTTATATAAAATTAAGATCCATCATTTCTAATAGATTTTTATAATTTTAATATCATTGAATAGGTTCAAAAACCCCCATAATCTGACACATTGAAATCTCTTTTATCAATGTTTTAAAAACTTTAGTTTATGAAAGATGCATTTATTTTCCAATGGATTTTCAAAGTACTCGAATTTGATCAGCTTAGAAACAGTTGCCCAGATAAGAAGTCATTACGATACCTTGTTAGCAAATCGGACTCGTACAACTCATTTGCGAAGTGACTTAGGAGGAACGGGTACTTTTGGAAAAGAAAAGATTACGCAACTGATGCGTCCGAGTTCTCTCATCCCTACATTGAAAAATTTCAAGGCATACCAAAACGCAACTGTTCAAGCCCGCTATTTGCTAGGCGATGGAACTTTCCGTGTTTTACCTTATTCCAAAAGCGGACTTAGAATTTCGGGTGAAGTGAGAGACATTGCAATGATTGTTATCTCATCAAAACCCTATTTACTTTTTGCCAAAAATAACGAGTCCGCGGAGGCTTATTTGATCAATTAAATGAGAGCAATTATTTTAATCGAAGACATCTTACAGCGTGCCTACGGAGATGGATTAATTGAACTTGATCCAACGGCATTATCTTATGATTTAGATGATCTTTACACTCTTTGGAAAGAGGAGAAAACCCCACTATCAAAGGATTAAGAAAAAA
>JAQWHT010000093.1 GCA_029249225.1 Flavobacteriaceae bacterium | reverse complement strand
GGCAGTAAAGTGCGCTCTTGTGAATACGTTGGTTTTGATGATTTTCTCTCTCAAATACAACAAGTCAAAAAAATGGGAAATATGAAAGACTTGATGGGGATGATTCCTGGGGTTGGGAAAATGATGAAAGGTGTTGACATAGACGATAATGCATTTCAAGGTATTGAGGTTATCATTGGATCTATGACCCCCAAAGAACGTTCTCAGCCACAGTTGATGAATCATAGTAGAAAACAACGAATTGCAAAAGGATCAGGAACTTCAATTCAGGAAGTAAATCAACTAATCAAACAATTTGAGCAAATGAGTAAGATGAAGAAAATGATGCAAGGAGGTAAGGGAAAGCAGATGATGCAAATTTTACAAAATATGAAATAAAATGACAGTTCTAGACGGTAAAAAAACAGCACAGGATTTAAAGGAAGAAATTAAGACTACAGTGTCAGAAATAAAAAAAAGCGGTCAGCGTCCTCCTCATCTTGCAGCAATATTGGTTGGGAATGACGGCGCTAGTTTAACCTATGTTGGCAGTAAAGTGCGCTCTTGTGAATACGTTGGTTTTGATTCTACTTTGATTCGTTTAGATGAAAGTACTACTGAAGAAATACTCCTAGACAAAATTGAAGAACTCAATCAAGACGATCAGTTAGATGGCTACATAGTTCAGTTGCCTCTTCCAAAGAATATCGATGAAGAAAAAATTCTATTAGCCATAGACCCTAAAAAAGATGTAGATGGTTTCCATCCTTCTAATTTTGGCCGTATGGCTTTAGAAATGGATTCTTTTATTCCTGCAACACCCTATGGTATTATGGAATTACTGGAGCGCTATAAAATTGAAACTTCGGGCAAGCATTGTGTAGTAGTTGGGAGGAGTCATATCGTGGGTAGACCAATAAGTATTTTAATGAGTCAAAAAGGACCTGCTGGGAATGCAACTGTTACTGTAGCCCACAGTCGAACTCAAAATTTAACTTCTTTAACTAAAAATGCAGATATTATCGTTATGGCACTTGGTATACCTGAGTATTTGACAGCAGAAATGATTAAGGAAGGTGCTACTATTATTGATGTTGGAATTACACGAGTTGCTGATGAAAATCATCCAAAGGGATATGTTATTAAAGGAGATGTTGCGTATGATGAAGTGGCGGCAAAGGCTGCAGCAATCACACCAGTTCCTGGAGGGGTTGGCCCAATGACTATTGCGATGTTGTTGAAAAATACGCTCCTTGCTTTCCAAAGAAAAAATTAATTCTGCTTTTCTATAGCCTGATAGATTCTCAGAATTAAAAGTCCAAAAACGACACTAGTTAGAATCAGGAGAACGTTGGTAAGACCAGTAGTGGCAAAAGAAAGTCGAATCAATATGGTACAGATTACAAATCCTGTATTTCGAATCAATTGACTATAGCGTTCAGTGTATTGAAATGAAAGGAGTAAAATGAATACGTCAGCTAAAATAAGTATGGTGAAAAATTCATTGTAAAATACAGCGTTAATATCAGTCAATTCAGTCAAATTATTTGAGGTGAAAAAGAGCTCTATAAACCAAGAAGTGGCGCTGTAAATAGAAGTAAAGATAAGTACAGGTAGAAGTACAACACTCACCGCCCTTTTTGAACTTACAAACCTCTTGAGTCTCTCGTCTAAATCCTTTTTTGGTAACTTTTCTCTACGACTGTTAAATAAGAAAATCAAAAAATAGAGAATTAACACTCCTGCTAAATCATAGATTAATTGGCGGTTTGCTGCAAATTCAAACCAATTAACATCCAGCTGGATTTTTGGTATATCACCAAAGATTCTTCGAATAATGATCAAAGAAATTATTTCAAACTGTTTAGAGACTGAGGTGGTAAACGAACGAGGAAGAAATACAATTAAAAGGTAAATCTCATAGACTAAAATGATAGAAAAAGGGGTGTAGATTGCAGAAATAGGATCCTCTAGTAATCGCGCTTCAAATGGTATATTAAAAAGATCAAATTTTTTGGAATATATTAATATCAAATGGATGATAAATCCGATGATGGAAAGTAAGAGGGTTGCGCGTTCAATACGCTTTCTGTTTTGATCAGAAAAAATCCTCTCAAAATTAGTATCAAAAAAGCTATAGCTTGTGCTCATGACTTTTAGGTTGCAAAAATTTGTTCCTTATTTTTGAAAGATTTAAACTCCAAAGCATTACCCGCCGGATCGAAAAAAAACATGGTCATTTGTTCGCCTGCTAGACCTTCAAAACGAAGGTAAGGCTCGATGACAAATTTTACTTTTTTATCAGAGAGATGCGCAGCAAAGTCCTTAAATGTTTCCCAGTCTAATAATACTCCAAAATGAGGAATAGGTACCGATTTTCCATCCACTTCATTGTGGTGTTTTTTGGGTACATGATTGGGTTCAACGTGTAAAACAAGTTGATGACCAAAAAGATTTAAATCAATCCAATGGGTATCGGAACGACCTGTTTCACAGCCTAATACATCAGTATAGAAGCGACTACAACGCTCAAGGTTGTCTACAGGGATGGCTAGATGAAATGGACTTGGCATTGCTCTTTTTTTATAAAGGTACAATTTATTGTCAAATAGGATTTTAGAATGTGGTACCTTTGCAAAATGAAATCGGGAAATGGTATTAGTGGGGTAAAGCAAGGGACTTTACTCCCTTTGATGGAAGCTTTTTACACGCTTCAAGGAGAGGGCTACCACAAGGGTAGCGCTGCCTATTTCATACGCGTGGGTGGGTGTGATGTTGGATGTCATTGGTGTGATGTTAAAGAGAGCTGGGATGCAGAACGTCATCCACCAACAGCAATCAGTGAAATCGTTTCAACAGCAAAAAAATATTCTGATACTGTAGTTGTTACAGGGGGTGAGCCATTGATGTGGAATATGAGTCCTTTGTGTGAAGCACTTCATCATTTGGGTATTCAGATACATATAGAAACATCTGGAGCGTATTCAATTTCAGGATGCTGGGATTGGTTTTGCTTGTCTCCTAAAAAAAATAAGCTGCCCATCAAGGATGCCTACACTTGTGCCGATGAATTGAAAATGATTGTGTACAATAAAGATGATTTAAAATTTGCTGAGCAACAAGCTGCTCAGGTTAGTGAGAATTGTAAACTATTTCTTCAGCCTGAATGGAGTCGGAGGGAAAAAATCATGCCCCTACTTGTAGATTATGTGCTAAAGCACCCTAAATGGAAGGTCTCTTTACAAACTCATAAATACTTAAACATACCTTAAGGATAGATTAAGTATTTTGCTCTAATTTTTTTAAAGTCTAGGAGATTATTTTTCCAAGATTCTCTAATTTCTTTCTCGGTTATTCCTTGTTCTATTTGTTTTCTTAAAATACTCACACCACTTATTCGTTCAAATCCTTGTTTGAAAAAAGTATTTTTTTCTGGAAAATTTGTGTAAGCCTCTAACAGCCAACTTATTTCAAGTTTTTTTGGTCTAGGGATTTGGGTTAAATCAGTTCCAAAACAACGTATTCCGTTTTGCTTAGGGTTTTTTGAACCAAAATTGGGTTTTGGAGTAAAAGAAAACTGATTTTTAGGCAAGAGTGGATGGCCGTAAATTTGGAATTGGTAATTTGTTCCTCGACCTACACTGATTACTGTTGGTTCCAACAAGCACAAACTGGGATATAATGCAACAGCTTGAGCATTTGGAAGATTAGGGGAGGGACGTACTGGAAGTTCGTAGCTGGTTTGGTGAGTGTAATTTTGAATGGGAATAATCTGTAAATTACAAGAAACCCCATTAGCTAGCCACCCTTCACCATTTATCATTTTCGCATACTCTCCTATGGTCATGCCATACACAATAGGGACTGGATGCATGCCTACAAAACTTGAATTTTCGAGATCAAGAACAGGCCCGTCAACATAATCTGAATTTGGATTGGGTCGATCTAAAATTAGTAAGGGTATATCTTGTTCTGCACAGGCTTCCATAACATAATGAAGAGTAGAGAGGTAAGTGAAAAAACGAACTCCTACATCTTGAAGGTCAAAAACCATTAAATCAATTCCCTCTAACTGTTCCGATGAGGGTTTTCGATTCTTGCCATAAAGTGAGTAGATTTTTAATTGGGTTTTTGGATCTTTACTGTCATCAATTTTTTCACCTGCATCAGCAGTTCCTCTAAATCCATGTTCAGGAGCAAAAACTCCTTTAATATCAATTTTTTTTTCTAAAAGCACATCGACTAAATGTTGTCGGACGCCTGAATTATAAATTAAGCTAGCCTGATGAGCAACGACACCAATTTTTTTCCCTTTTAGTTCAGGTAAATAACGAACAGTATCAACAGCTCCAGGGAGTACTTGTGCCATTAAGGGCTTATTGCAAATACATAGTATAAGCCAAAATAAAAATGTATTTTTGAGATAGGATAAAACAAAAGGATAGTTCATTGAATGTAGCTTTATATCTCGCGCGAAAAATGCGTCAAAATAAACAGTTTAAAAATACAGTTTCTTCACGAATAATCAATATCGCTAGTGTTGCTGTTGCAATTGGAATTGCTGCAATTTTAATTGCAATGGCCTTTAGTAAAGGACTTCAACATGAAATCAGAAACAAAACAAGTGTTTTTAATGGTCAAATTTTGGTCACCACTTTTGAGAATAATGAATCTCAAGTTTCTTTAACCTCATTTGTGGATTCTAATGAATTACGAGATCAAATAATTAACCATCCAGATTTTCAACGAATCCATACGATAGCTATAAAAGCAGGAATGCTTAAAACAAATACTGATTTTGAGGGTGTCTTACTAAAGGGGGTTAGTCATGAATTTGATTGGACCAGTCTAGATGGATTTTTAACTGAAGGTGAATTTCCAAATTTTGAATCGAACCTAAATAATGAAATTTTAATCTCTGAGACAATTGCCAAACGTCTTAATCTCAGTATTGGAGATACCGTAGATGCTTTTTTTCAGAGTACTCGTGTAGAAGGTTTACCTAAACGGAGAAAATTTAAAATGGTAGGAACTTATTTTTCTGGTTTTCCAGATATTGATCAAAACCTAGTTTTTTCAGATATAAGACAAGTTCAGCAGCTAAATCAATGGAAACTAAATCAAATTGGAGGTTATGAAGTTTTTGTAAATTCCTTTCAGAGGGTTCCACAAATAGCTGATGAGTTGTATGATAGACTGCCCTATGAGCTCAACAGTATTGCTATTTCAGATCGTTTTTCAAGTATATTTCAGTGGATCTCTTTATTTGATTTTAACGTGATAATCATTCTGATAATCATGATCTTGGTGGGTGTGATTAATATGGCAACAGCTCTTTTGGTGTTGATTTTAGAAAGGTCAAGAATGGTTGGATTACTCAAGACTCTGGGAGCTACCCATTCAATAATTCAGCGAATTTTTATGTACAACGGAATAGCGATCATGACAAGAGGCTTGATTTTTGGTAATCTGATAGGTCTTGTTTTTTATTTCACTCAGTACAAAATGGGGTGGATTACCTTAGATCCTGAAACTTATTTTGTGAGTATTGCGCCAGTTTCTATTGCGTGGTTTGAAGTTCTTTATTTAAATCTTCTTTTTTTGGTTATTGCAACAGCACTGTTGTGGTTACCTTCAAAAATTATTTTAAATATATCTCCTTCTAAGGTGCTGAGAGTTCGTTAAATTGATTTTTTTTAGTCTTTATATTTGCTTATATCTCAGTATCTTTATAACAAGATTTTTTTCTATGAATTATGTAAATTCTATTATTGATACAATAGGAAACACCCCGCTAATAAAACTTAATCATATCACTTCAGAAATTGAAGCCTTAGTACTTGCAAAAGTAGAAAGTTTTAATCCTGGAAATTCAGTTAAGGACCGTATGGCACTCAAGATGATTGAGGACGCTGAGGCTTCTGGATTATTGAAGCCAGGAGGTACTATAGTTGAAGGAACTTCTGGAAATACAGGTATGGGTCTTGCTCTGGCGGCTATTGTCAAAGGGTATAAATTAATTTGTGTTTCCAACGATAAACAGTCCAAAGAAAAATTTGATGTTCTTCGGGCAGTGGGTGCAGAGGTAATAGTATGCCCTACAGATGTGGCACCTGAAGATCCAAGATCGTATTATAGTACTTCAAAGAGAATTGCCCTCAAGACTCCAAATGCTTGGTATGCAAATCAATATGATAATCCCTCTAATGCAAAAGCACATTACGAAACAACTGGACCAGAAATTTGGGAACAAACAGCTGGTAAAATTACCCATTTTGTTGTTGGTGTGGGAACAGGAGGAACTATTTCAGGGGTAGGAAAATTCTTAAAGGAAAAAAACCCAAAAATTAAAGTATGGGGTATTGACACTTACGGTTCCGTTTTTAAAAAATATCATGAAACAGGAGTTTTTGACCCCAATGAAATTTATCCTTACACTACTGAAGGAATTGGCGAGGATATATTGCCGGAAAATGTTGATTTCTCTGTGATTGATTTATTTGAAAAAGTAACGGATAAAGATGCAGCAGTTTTTACCCGAACTCTTGCTAAGACTGAGGGGATTTTTGCAGGAAACTCGTGTGGAGCAGCTGTTAAAGGATTGTTACAGCTTAAAAAAACGCTTAAAAAAACAGATGTGGTTGTTGTTCTTTTACATGATTCTGGGAGTCGTTATATCGGTAAAATTTACAACGACGAATGGATGAAAGAGAAAGGTTTTATTTTGTAATTTCTTTGGATCAAATTAAAACTTTAATAAAATCTTTAAGGTGAGATTAATATTGCTTAAATTCGTTATATACATACTATAAACATTGTTCTTGGATAATTGGTACACTAATTTCATTTCTAAATCATTAGCGATTTTTTGCTTTGGTTTGATAACTACATCCTCAATCTTCTCGCAGGATATAAGTGTTAAAAATATCATTGTAAATGATGGAAATGATTTTTGTTCTTATGACGCCTCTTCAATAGAAATCTTACTTGTACTTGAGTCGGATGGAGCCTTTGATTTTAGAAATAAAACTTTTGATGTGAGTATTTCAGAACCAGGAAGGGCTCCTATCACTAGGACTTTAACTATTTCAACTACAAATGCAGCATTTGAAAACGTAACTGGTACTGTAACAATTTCCTTATTATCAACATCAGATGTTGCAGTTGCTCTTGCAGGACCAACATTTTCTGAAAATGGTAGTTCAACGATAAGAATTGATTTTGAACATGATAGTGGTATTTCTGCAAACCTAGTTAATAACACAAATACGGTCGCATATTTTATCACAAGTATTCCGGACCCTTCAATTTCATCAAGTAATGCTGATCCTACCAACTTTACATTTTGTTCAACTGATCTTGTTACTATTAATACAACAAACTTCGGTGGTGATTATAGGTATTTTTGGGTTTTTTCTCAAGATCCAACAAACATTATTGAGGGGACGAACTCCATATCAAAAAATCCAGGCGAATTAATCAACAATGAAAAAGTTTCGTTATTTGTTACTTCAGGGAATTGTACATCAACAGTAGTCTCGGCTACATTTAATATTTTTGAGTCTATTCAAGACTTAACTTTAACAGCTGCTGGTAATAAGACCACATTATGTGATAATGATTCAGTTGTGTTAACAGTGGGAGGTACTGAGAATGACGATACGATCGTATGGTTAGTTGGATCAACAGCTTCTCCTACTGATACAACAAACTTTACTTTAAAAGCGACAGATTTTTCATCAAATGTTACCGTTACTGTTATAGTGACTCCGGATGGATCAGCGTGTTCAACAGAAAAAACGATGTTTTTTGAAGAGATAGTTGTAAATCCAGGAGTAATTAGTATTGATGATTTATCAATTTGCTCTACAGAAATACCTTCCGATATAACAAGTACATCAGATGCATCCACCAGTACACTAGCCACAACATTAGTTTATCGATGGGAGAGTACGACAGACCCTGCTGGAGATTTTTCTAATCCAACAGTTTTAAACGGTGAAACCTCAAATAGTTTAACATTTAATGATGTATTGCGGAACACAACTTACTACAGGAGAGTTGCGATTGGTACACTTAATGGGGAGGAATGTGAAGAGGCCTCACCAGCGATAAAAATTGAGGTAAATGATGGGTATTTTACAAATGATCTAACTTTAACAGCTGCTGTTAATAAGACCACATTGTGCAAGGATGAGTCAGTTTTATTAACAGTTAACGGTACCCGAGCTGGTGATTCGATAGATTGGAAAGTTGGAGAAACTGTATATCAAACCAATATCACTACTTACACACTAAATGCCACGGAATTCACTTCAAATGTTACTGTAACTGTAATTGTAACACCAAATGAATCAACTTGTTCTACCGAAAAATCATTATTTTTCGAAGAGATATTAATAAATCCAGGAGTAATTAGTATTGATGATTTATCAATTTGCTCTACAGAAATACCTTCCGATATAACAAGTACATCAGATGCATCCACCAGTACACTAGCCAC
>JAQWHT010000083.1 GCA_029249225.1 Flavobacteriaceae bacterium | reverse complement strand
GAAGTTGCTTTTTCTGGCGCAGAAGAGTTTTTAGAGCAATATAAAGACTCCGCTAAAGACAGCGGAATAATTGGGCATTTCGGACTCGGATTCTATTCTGCATTCATGGTTGCAGAAAAAGTGGAGATCATCACTAAATCGTTTAAAGATGAGCCTGCAGCGCATTGGACTTGTGACGGTTCCCCAGAATACACATTAGTAGAAACTGAAAAAACTGAAAGAGGAACAGAAATTATTCTTCATGTAGATAGTGATTCAAAAGAGTTTTTGGAAGATACACGGATCCAAGAACTTTTGTCAAAGTACAATAAGTTTATGCCTATTCCAATTAAGTTTGGAACTAAAGAAGAGACTCTTCCTTTACCAGAAGATGCAGCAGAGGATGCGAAACCCGAAACTAAAACAGTCGATAATATTGTAAATAATCCATCTCCAGCCTGGACAAAAAAACCAGCCGACCTCAAAGAGGATGAATACAAAAGCTTTTATAGAGAACTCTATCCCATGCAGTTTGAAGAGCCGCTTTTCAATATTCATTTAAATGTTGACTATCCTTTTAACCTTACTGGAATTTTATACTTCCCAAAACTGAATAATGATTTAAACATTCAAAAAGATCGTATTCAGTTGTATCAAAATCAAGTTTTTGTGACAGACAATGTGGAAGGAATTGTCCCTGAGTTTCTTACTCTCTTGAGAGGTGTGATTGACTCACCAGACATTCCCTTAAATGTTTCCCGGAGTTACCTTCAAGCTGATGGAGCTGTAAAAAAAATCAGCAACTATATTACTAGAAAAGTAGCAGATAAGCTCAATAGCCTATTCAAAAAAGATCGAAACGGTTTTGAAGAGAAATGGAATGACATTAAAGTTGTCATTGAGTACGGTATGTTGAGTGAAGACAAGTTCTTTGAAAAAGCAGAAAAATTTACTTTATACCCTACTACGGATGGAGAATTTTTCACTTTTGAAGAGCTAAAAGAGGCGATCAAAGACCAACAAACTGACAAAGACGATAAACTTGTAATTCTTTACGCTTCAAACCTTGAGGAACAACACAGTTATTTGGAACAAGCTAAAAACAAAGGCTATAAAGTATTATTGTTGGACTCCCCTATAATTGGTCATTTGATTCAAAAATTAGAGAGTAGCAACGAAAAAGTCAGCTTTGCAAGAGTTGACGGAGATACTCTTGAAAATTTAATAAAAAAAGAAGAAAGTACAGTTTCCAAACTTTCAGATGAAGAAAAAGAAACACTGAAACCAATGATTGAGTCTGTAGTCACTGCGAGTGGATATACCATTCAAATGGAGGCTATGGACAGTCAAAGTCTTCCATTTGTTTTAACCCAACCGGAATTCATGCGTCGAATGAAAGAAATGCAACAAACCGGCGGTGGTGGTATGATGGGTAATATGCCTGATATGTTCAACTTGGTAGTCAATACCAATCATGAACTCGTTGGGCAAATCCTAAACACCAAAACAAGCAAGAAAAGAGAGCGTTTGATTCTTCAAGCACTCGATTTGGCAAAATTATCTCAAAATCAACTCAAAGGTGAGGCGCTAACGCAATTTATCCAGCGGAGTGTTGACATGATCAAATAAAAACAAAACCGCCCAAGGGCGGTTTTTTTATATCTTCACTTCGTGATGCAACACCTATACTTTCCTTCTGATGGTTCTACAATCGATCTTCCTGATGCTAGGTTGCGTTACTTTAAAGATTTTTTTGATGTATCAGAAGCTTCACACTACTTTACTCAATTGTTCAATAAAATACCTTGGCAGCAGGATCCTATTACAGTCTTTGGAAAAACCTATGACCAACCAAGATTAACAGCGCTCCATGCTATCAATACCAAACCATACAGTTATTCTGGCATTACTATGCATCCTCACAAAATGACAGTTGAGCTAACAGAAATCTACAATCGTGTTGCTGATGTAACCTCTGCAAAATTCACATCTGTGTTACTAAATTTATACAGGGATGGAAGAGACAGTAACGGATGGCATGCTGACAATGAAAAAGAATTGGGTCAAAGTCCAGTCATTGCCTCAGTAAGTTTTGGAGCTCCTCGTTTCTTTCATTTAAAACACAGAACAATAAAAGAAGCTCGATTAAAAGTTTTATTAGAGTCAGGTAGTTTGCTTCTCATGGAAGGTAATACTCAAGAGAAATGGTTGCATCAAATCCCAAAAACAGCTAAACCTTCCGCTCCAAGAATCAATCTAACATTTAGGGAAATTATTTGAAGATTTCGTCAAGCAAAGCGGCTAAACGAATACCTCCTTTAAGTAATTGCATACGAACGCTATTAAAATGATCGTAACGATACCGATAACCTAGATTAGTGTTTTCAGGTAAGGTAGCGTAAATTTGCTTTGCAAGATCATGAGATTCATTTACCCATGTAATTAAAGGGGCGCTCGCAATTTTTTTTAGTTCAGACTTCTTAACTTTAGGAAGGTTGACTGTGATTTCTGTATAACTCATCCCATAGTCGTCTATCATATCGCTGTCCCAAAGCCTATGTAAATTTGAATTCCTGCCAAACCATTTTACCTCAACATCATTTCCTCCTCTGTCAGATAGCTTACCCAAATGCATGGGTTGGTGTATATCCCCCACAAAATGCACAAGTAATTTTAAATAAAATTGTTTGTCCGACCGATCAGCAGTTGGGTTTTTGAGCACTTCAATGCATTGTTTAATCGCTCGAACAATATCACCTTTTTCATTTTTTTTGCTTAAGGCATAAGTTTCGTCTCCTTTAATATTTGCATAATGCCATGGACTATAAGCGCGATAGCGTTTGTCTGATTTGATCTCATCAGCAAAGGTTGAAGTCTCTGCCAAAGAAACCCCTTCCAATAAAGCATCTATTTTTTTAGCCGTACGTTTTGAAATCCTTTGTGCAGCAAGCTCTCCCACAACTCGATGACCCGTAGCACCCCATTCCAAATCACTGGTGTTTGACCATCCAAAAACTGACAAAGGAACCCAAAGCAAAATCAAAATAGCTTTCATCAAAATTTATTTTCATCAAAATTAAACCTTCTAAGGGATGTGGTGTCAAATATGATAAGTATTTTTGAACTGAAAAAGAATAACAAATTTTGAATTATAAAAAAATTGCTGTAGTAACACGCCTCTGTGTGTTGCTATTTCCGGTATGCCTTTTGTGTCAAGTAGAGGAAAAAGAAATACTTGTTCCTTCTATTGAGGGAAATATGAAGATTGATGGAATTGGAAATGAGATTGATTGGGAAAAAGCCGCATGGACTTCTGATTTTTGGATGTGGAGACCTACAGATACACTACCAGCAAAAAAACAAACACGTTTCAAGATTATTCGTGATGATCAGAACCTTTACCTTTTAGTTGAAGCAGCTAGCTCAGGAACTAAATTTACAACTCCCACCCTAAAACGGGACTTTAGCACTTACGGTTCTGACTATCTTACCCTGCTTTTTGATACTTTTAGTGATGCTACTAACGCTTTTTCTTTTGCAACCAATCCTCTGGGAATTAAAGCCGATGGGTTAATTTCTGGTGGGAATCAAGACTATCGGAACAATCGAAATTATGCTTGGGATACTAAATGGAATGTAGAAACTAAAATTGAAGATGAGCGCTTTGTGGCAGAGTTTAAAATTCCTTTTAATTCCATGTTTTATGATAACGAAAATCCTTCGTGGCGTTTTAATATTTACCGTGGAAACACCCAGGAAAGAGAATTTAGTATCTGGGTGAAAACGCCCCAAAACCAATTGATCGGAAATTTAGCTTTTATGGGAACAATGGTTTTTGAAACCCCCTTGAAAAAAGCTAGAAATCCCATTTCTGTCATACCCTACCTTAGTGGGGCAAGTTATAATGACTTTGCAAATTCTAAAGAAAATACCTCTGTTGCAGTAGGGGGAGATGCAAAAATCCCCATAGGCAATGCGCTTAACTTGGATCTGACCTTTAATCCTGATTTTTCTCAAGTCGAAGTAGATGATCAAGTTGTCAACTTAAGTCGATTTGAAATTTCTCTCCCCGAAAAGAGACAATTTTTCACACAAAACGATGATCTATTCAAAGATTTCGGGGCGGGTCGTGATGTAATTCCTTTTTTCTCTAGACGTATTGGTGTAGCCAAAGATATGGATGGGAACACTATAGAAAATAAAATCATTGCCGGTGGACGTCTTAGCGGAAAACTCAATTCTAATTTGCGAATCGGTTTTTTAAATATACTTACCGAAGCTGATCAAAAAAATGAAATTCCTTCTAATCTTAATACGGTATTTACCTTGCGTCAAAAAGTTTTTGATCGATCTAATATCAGTTTCTTTTTCATAGACCGACGAACTACGGATGAATATGATTTTATTAGTGAGGAGGAACGTAAAAACAGCGTCACAGGATTAGAATATAATCTGGCTTCACCCGACAGTAAGTGGACAGGCAGAGCCTTTCTTCATAAATCATTTACCCAAGGACTTACAGACGATGATATGATCGCAGGCATGAATTTACAACGCAATACTTTAAGACACCGAGCGTCAATGGAATTCATACATGGAGGTGAGGATTTCAGATCCGATTTAGGTTTTTTTAGACGTACAGGATTTTTAAAATTATCTCCAAGTTATTCCTACAGGATTTACCCTAAAAACCCAAATGTGGTTAGCTATGAATTTTCCCAAAGAAGTTTCATTATTTTCAACCCTACAATAGACTATACTCTAACTGATCGTTGGTTCTTTTCTTCAATCCGAAAAAGTTTTTTAAATAACACAAGCTTACGAATACAATATACGAATCGATATGAATACTTAATAAACGAATTTGATCCTACTCGCAGTGGTGGTGTTCCCCTTCCAGCGAAAACTAGCTATGGATTTTCAGAGTATGAAATAGCTTACAGATCTGATCGAAGAAGGGCATTCAACTTCAATACTGAAATCAAATACGGCACATTTTACAACGGAAACAAACTTTCTGTAGAAAATGAATTTAGCTGGAGAAAGCAACCTATTTTTAATGCAAGTATGATTGTCAATTTTGATTCAATCAAACTCCCTGATCCCTATCCCTCAAAAAACATTTGGCTGATCAGCCCTAAATTGGATTTTACGTTTTCAAAAACACTATTCTGGACTACCTTTATTCAATATAATTCCCAAGGAGAAAATCTAGGAGTAAATTCTAGACTTCAATGGCGATTTGCTCCTCTTTCTGATTTATTCTTTGTTTACAACGATAATTACATTAGCACGGACAATTTCTCACCAAGATATCGTAGTTTTAACCTCAAATTTACTTACTGGTTAAATATTTAAAAATGATTTCTTTACGTTTTACAACCCCCTTGTTTTTATTCCTATGCTTACTTTTTATCAACTGTGAAGCTCCAAAAAAGACAACAAATGACAATATGATGACCGTCAAAGGGCGGATAGAGGGTTTGAGAAAGGGAAATTTATTTCTACAAAAAATGGAAGATACCCTCTTGGTCAACGTCGACTCTACTTTGGTAAAAGGAACTCCAAATTTTGAATTCAAAACACCTATAGAAACAGCAGAAGTATTTTACCTTTATTTAGACAAAGAGGATGGAGATAGTCTAAACGATCGAATTCTATTTTTCGGTGAAAAGGGAGAAATTGAAATCAATACATTGCTAAAGACATTTGAGAGTAGCGCGGAAATTACAGGTTCTAAAAATCAAGAGTTACTTCAAGAATACATTTCTTTTAATAGGAAGTTTAATGATCAAAACTTAGACTTGATGCAGGCCTTTTACCAAGCCCAAATTGCAAGAGATGATAAGCTTGTCGACTCCCTTCAAAACAAAATTGACAACTTACTCAGAAGAAGATATTTGTATACCATCAATTTTGCAGCCAATAACACTGATCAAAACATTGCGCCCTATCTGGCCCTCACGCAAGTTTTTGATGCTAATTTATCACTTCTGGATTCGATAGCAGTAAAGATGACCCCTCAAGTGAGAGATTCAAAATATGGACAAGAGTTTGTCAATTATTTAGAAAAAAGAAGGATTCAAGGAAATTAAAGACTTGCAGACTTTTTTAATAAACCCTGAATTAATTTAGTTCTCTCTTCTTGAATCGATTTAAACTGTTTCTTCAAATTTTCTTTAGTAGCGACTGAATTGATTTTTTCAACCAAATCGTCAAAGACTTGAATAGCCTCCTCAATAAGCTTTTCACTTTTTGACAAATCCGCACCTGGATTTGACAGTTCCCACAGATAAATGTCTTCTATGATCGCACCAATGTCATTATTGATGTCTTTTTTAAGTTGTTTTATACTGGCCATTATTATAAATATGTTTAACTAATTTATAAATTAATTCAAACAATAGGTAAAAAGATTAAACAATTTTTTTTTGAAATCTCTATTTATCCTGAATAAGAAACATAGTTTCGAGGAGTTTCATACAGTGTCACAGAAAGCTCTTGATTTTCATTGAAATGGGGCTTAAGTAAATCATAAATCACCACTGCGATATTTTCTGCTGTAGGTATTAAATTCGAAAACTCAGCGACTTCTTCGTTAAGGTTTTTGTGATCCATTCTTTCTTCTACTTCTTCTTTGATCAAATCTTTCAATACTTTCATGTCGATAACATAACCCGTTTGAGGATCAATTGGTCCTTTTACGTGAACTATGAGTTCATAATTATGTCCATGATAATGAGGATTGGCACATTTACCAAAAATTTCGTTATTCTGACTAGCTGTCCAATCCTTCCGAAACAATCGGTGAGCAGCGTTAAAATGGGCCTTTCTACTAACAGTTACTTTCATTTAGATTGTGTTATTTTATTCGAGTGATTTAATATGATTGTAGAATCGCTCAAAAATTATTTTGAACCAAGCAGTATAGTGTTCAGGATGTTTTGCAATATCTTCTTCTAAAAAATTTAATGATATCCATTTCCAAGAGGCTACTTCATCAGTATTGATTTTGGGTAGACCATCAAAATATCCAAGGAGAACGTGATCCAGCTCATGTTCAGTAAGCCCGTTATCAAAAGAAGCCTTGTAAATAAAACTAAATAATTCTTCCAAGGGAACGCTAAATCCCATTTCCTCTGTCAATCGTCGTGTACCCGCTTCCAAATTCAGTTCTCCTTCACGCTGATGACTGCAACAGGTATTGGTCCAAAGTCCTGGAGAATGGTACTTATGAAATGCCCGCTGTTGAAGCATCAACTCCCCTTTATCATTTAAAATAAAAACCGAAAATGCACGGTGGAGTACTGCTTTTTCGTGAGCCTCCATTTTAGGCATAGTACCAATTGGATTGTCCTCTGAGTCAACTAAAATGACTTTTTCTTCATTCACAGCTTTAAATTTTAGTAATTGGTAAAATGCATATCAGCAAGCTTGAAATTATAAGCGATCGATTTTTTCAAAATTACCTATATTTTTTTCAAAAACCTATTCCCTGATGTTTCCTGTCGGCTTTAATTGAATACTTTTGTGAAAATTTTGATTAAATGGGATTTTTAGAGGAGATTAATCGGAGAAGAACTTTTGGAATCATCTCTCATCCTGATGCAGGAAAAACCACACTGACTGAAAAACTACTACTTTTTGGGGGAGCCATTCAGGAAGCAGGAGCTGTAAAGTCAAATAAAATCAAAAAAACTGCCACCAGTGACTTTATGGAAATTGAGCGCCAAAGAGGAATCTCTGTTGCTACTTCTGTACTTGCCTTTCATTATCAAGACAAAAAAATAAATATTCTTGATACCCCAGGTCACAAAGACTTTGCTGAAGACACCTTTAGAACTCTGACAGCCGTTGACAGTGTAATTGTGGTGATAGATGTAGCCAAAGGAGTAGAGGAACAAACCGAAAAGCTTGTAGAAGTCTGCCGTATGAGAAACATTCCTATGATGGTTTTCATCAATAAATTGGATCGAGAAGGTAAAGACGCCTTTGACCTATTAGATGAGGTAGAGCAAAAATTAGGATTACGAGTAACTCCACTGTCCCTCCCCATTGGAATGGGATATGACTTTAAAGGAATTTACAATATTTGGGAACGCAATGTGCAATTGTTTGACGGTGAACAAAAACAAACCATAGGGGAAAAAGCCCACTTTGAATCTTTGGATGAGCCTCAACTGGAAACTGTTATTGGAGATCAAGCCTTAAAAACTTTAAAAGAAGAATTAGAATTAATTGATGGTGTTTACCCTCCTTTTGATCGAGAAGCTTATTTAAAGGGGGAACTCCAACCGGTATTGTTTGGTTCTGCATTAAATAATTTTGGTGTCCAAGAATTATTAAATTGCTTTGTAGAAATTGCCCCTGAACCATTGCCTAAATCCTCTGAGGAACGTCTTATTGAACCACAAGAAGAAAAATTTAGTGGTTTTGTGTTTAAAATCCACGCTAATATGGATCCCAATCACCGAGATCGACTGGCATTTATTAAAGTTGTATCGGGAACCTTTGAACGCAATAGTCCCTACCTTCATGTACGATTGAATAAAAAACTGAAATTCTCTTCTCCCAATACTTTTTTTGCCGAACGTAAAGAAATTGTTGACACCTCCTACCCAGGAGATATTGTAGGACTTCACGATACGGGGACTTTTAAAATTGGTGATACACTGACAGGTGGAGAGCAATTGCATTTTAAGGGTATCCCCAGTTTTTCCCCGGAGCACTTCCGTTATATCAACAACAACGACCCAATGAAAGCCAAACAATTGGCCAAAGGTATTGACCAACTAATGGATGAAGGTGTAGCCCAACTATTTACCCTCAATCTTAATGGAAGAAAAATTATCGGTACTGTTGGGGCTTTACAATTTGAGGTCATTCAATACCGATTGCTTCATGAATACGGTGCCAAATGCACTTACGAAAACTTGAATGTACATAAAGCCTGTTGGATCGAAGCAGACGAAAAAAGTGAGAACTTTAAAGAGTTCAAACGCATTAAGCAAAAGTTTTTGGCCCAAGATAAAAGTGGACAACTGGTTTTTTTGGCCGACTCAGCCTTTTCCCTTCAAATGGCACAAGATCAATACAATGAACTAACTTTTCATTTTACCTCAGAGTTTTAAAATTCCAATAAAATCTTTTTTTGTAATTTAGAGAGATTCAGAATCCCAATCTGTCCTTTCCCTTATGAAAAACCTACAGCAAATCCCTTACTTTGATAACTCAGCCGCTATTCTAAAAATCCACTTTGTTTTTGATGAAGATTTAGTTCCGTTGGAGAACCCTGTCCTCACTCCAAGAAAAAATCATTATTCAATCTCTCAGCCAATAATATGTTATGGGAACTAACGATTTAACAAAAAAATTCAGTAAAGCAACTGTGGCAACTCATTGGCTCACAAGTCTTCTTATACTTATACTTTTCCCCTTAGGAAAGTATATGGAAAGACTTGGAGTCCACGAAAAAATGGGATTGCTTAAAATCCATATAATTTTAGGAATGCTCGTCTTTATTCTGACGCTTATAAGGACGTTTACCTTCTTTAAACACGAACGCCCAGAGAACCTTAAAACGGGTTCAAAATTAAATGATAAACTTGCCGTTTGGATTCATAATATGTTTTACTTCTTACTTTTCGCCATCTCTATTTCCGGTATTGGGACACTTATATTGGGTGGATATGGGGAAGCTATGCAGACTGGAGGTTTAAAAATGATTAAATCAATTGAAGAAATACCTTCTTTGAAGTTTCATAGCGTCACTGCAATACTCCTGATGGTTCTCTTTGCACTTCATGTATTGGGAGTAATTAAACATTATGTATTTACCAAAGAAAATACCTTAAGGCAAATAAGATAATATAACTTTTCAATACCGTTGATTGGAAAAGCGATAAAAAAAACCTCCAAAAAGGAGGTTTTTTTTATGCTTCACCAGTTGGTCCAAAATTTAATGGTATTGGTGGTGGTTCATTAGTTTCAATAGTCCCATTGGTGTTTTCAAAGCGATGGATGTTCTCACCCAAAGCTTTATGAAAACGTTTTGCGTGTTCCGGAGTCAAAATCACTCTGGATTTGACTCGTGCTTTTGGCGCACCGGGCATCACAGTAATAAAATCGACGATAAACTCCGATGTGGAGTGATTGATGATTACTAAATTAGAATAGATACCATCTGCTGTGTTTTCGTCTATAGCAATATTCAATTGCTTTTCTTTTGGGGCTTTTTTATCACTCATTCTTTAGAAACTAATTTCTTCTTCTTTATCGATCAAGAGACTTTTATATTCTTCTTTAGAACCTACAATGATGTCATTGTATTTTCTAAGTCCTGTACCTGCAGGAATTTTATGTCCTACAATAACA
>JAQWHT010000067.1 GCA_029249225.1 Flavobacteriaceae bacterium | reverse complement strand
GAGTCTACAAGTACTTTACCTCTGTAGTAAAGTTTTCCTTCATGCCAGTGAGCTCTGTGGTATAAATGTGCTTCTCCAGTTGAAGAGCAAGTTGCAATTTGCTGATCGGCCGCTTTGTAATGCGTACGTCTCTTATCTCTTCTTGTTTTAGAAATTTTTCTTTTAGGATGTGCCATAATTTCAATTTTTTATCCTTTTTACAAAAGATCTTTTAATTTGTTCCAACGTGGATCTTCAGATCCTTTTAAATGCGTTTCTTTTGGTTCTAATGCTTTGAGCTTTTCAATAATTTCATTCTGTAAACTACCGTCTTCAATTCCAGGATGAACCCGCTTATGTGGAAGTGCTAATACCACCACTTCGTAAAAAAGGTGGGAAACATCAATCTGGTAACTTCCCTCTGGGAGTACTAAAATTTCATCTGACGGATTAACGGGTGGAATTCCGAATTTGACAATTAAATCAAATTTCGTTTCGATTGGAAAATCAAAAAGCTCAGTGGAAACATCGCAAGGCAGGACAACAGACCCTTTTACTTGAAAATGCAACTCCAAAAAACTTGACTTTTTATCTAAGGTCAAAAGCCCTTTTAGGCTAGCTTGATCGAAATCATTAAACTCAAAATGTGCAAAGAACGTATTGTCAATTGAAAACTCAAAATGGTGCTTTCCTTCTTTCAGTCCCACAAAAGGGATTGTAAAATCTTTAATCGCTTCCATTTACCCTCCAATTGATCGGCAAATTTATAAAAAAAACTGAATCAACAGACTAATTTCGAATGGATTCTGAATTAGTTTACATTTATCAATTGTTGCGTAATTAAATATTCTGCAATTTGTACGGTATTTGTCGCAGCTCCTTTTCTAAGATTATCTGCTACAATCCACATATTGAGTGCATTTGAGTGTGAAGTGTCACGGCGAATCCGTCCTACAAAAACAGCATCCTTTCCCTCTGCGAATAACGGCATTGGATAATGTTGATTTTTAGGATCATCCTGTACTTCAACACCAGAGGTTTTTTTAAGGATATCACGAATATGTTTGATCTCAAATTCTTTTTCAAATTCAATATTAACAGCTTCGCTATGTCCACCAACCACTGGGATTCGAACGGCTGTAGCAGTGATCCCCATAGATGAATCATTCAAGATTTTATGCGTCTCGTGAACCAGTTTCATCTCTTCTTTGGTGTAATCATTGTCTAAGAACACATCACAATGGGGGAGTGCATTTTTGTGAATTTGATAGGGATATGCCGCATCTGCTTCCTCACCCTTTGACTCCTTCTCAAGTTGTTGTAGTGCTTTTACCCCAGTTCCTGTGATTGATTGGTAAGTAGAAATGACAAGTCTTTTTATAGTGTATTCTTGATGTAGTGGTGCTAAAGCCATGACCATTTGAATGGTAGAACAATTTGGATTGGCAATAATTTTATCCTCTTTAGTCAAGATGTTACCATTAATTTCGGGAACGATTAGTTTTTTTGACTCATCCATTCTCCAAGCGGAAGAATTATCAATTACTGTGGTTCCTACCTCTGCAAATTTTGGAGCCCAATTTTTTGAGGTTTCACCTCCTGCAGAAAATAAAGCAATATCTGGCTTAGCCGCTACAGCGGTTTCTAGCCCAATAACTTTGTGAGATGCACCCTTAAAGGTTAAAGTTTTACCCACAGAACGCTTTGAGGCAACCAGCAATAATTCTTGAATGGGAAAGTTCCTTTCCTCTAGTACTTTTAGCATAATCTCTCCTACCATCCCAGTAGCTCCAACCACTGCTATTTTCATTGTTATCGTTTTAAATTTGAGGCAAAAATACTACTTATTCTAGGGTGACCAAATAGATCTCTTTTTTGTATCAAAAAAATAACAAAGCGTTTGATTTACAACAAAAAACTAGGAATGGACTATGCGTTTTACCCTAGGTCCAATACCTGCAAGCAACTCGTAGCTGATGGTATTCCCAGATTCAGCAATACTGTTAGCTGATTTATTAAGACCAAAAAAAGTAACTTCATCTCCTTCTTTACAATTTATCCCTGTTACATTAACCATAAGCATGTCCATACAAATGTTACCTACGATGGGCGCTTCTTGTTGATGTATACTTACACTTGTTCGGCTGTGGCCAAAGTGACGTCCAATCCCATCAGCGTGACCTATAGGAAGTGCGGCTATTGTAACTGCCTCTGGTGCAATCCACCCATTATCATATCCTACTGAGGCTCCTTCTTCTACTTGATGTAGTTGACTGATTTTTGATTTTAAAACAGCCACAGGCTTTAAAAGATTATCCCATTCTAACTTGTTTGCAAAGCCATGAAAAGCAATACCACAGCGAACGATGTCGTATTGAAATTCGGGATAGTTAAATATACCAGAACTATTTAGTAGGTGAAATTTTGGCAAAGTTCTGGATGTCTCAATATGTTTTTTTCTGATTTTTTCAAAATGTGAAATTTGAAGTGAACATTGTTTACTAGGTCGTTCTTCCTCAGATGCTGCTAAATGTGAGTACACACTTTCTAATTTAAATTGAGAAAGCTGTGTTTTTTCCAAAACCCATTGGATATGATCCAAGGGAAAACCGACTCGATTAAGTCCGGTATTGTACTTTATATGAATGGGGTACTGTTCAATTCCCATTTTATCCAAATGATCTTTAAAGGATTTCAAAAGTTTTTTAGAATAAAGACAGGGTTCCAAGTCGGCTGCAATTAAGGTTCTTAATGAATCCATTTGTGGGTAAAACACCATGATAGGTGTTTTAATTCCTTGTTTTCTCAATTGGATCCCTTCTTCAGTATAGGCAACAGCTAGTTTATCGATCCCTAATAGTTCGAGTCGTTTTGCAAAATAGATAGCATCACCTCCGTAGGCATTGGCTTTAATGACACCAATACATTGGGTAGAGTCGTGAATTTGATCGCGAATAATTTTGTAATTGTGATCTAGGTGAGTAAGGTGAAGATGAAGTGTATTCAATTGAAGGTAGTGCTAGGGTTTTTTCTTTTTTGACTCTTTTTTCTTTTTTTCAGCATTAAAAAAAGCAGCTCTAGAAAGGGGCTCGTAATTTTCTTTTTCACCTAGTAGTACTAGATCATCCTTTTCGGATGTTCTGTAGCTGTAATGAGCTAAATTCCCAGTACGAGTACAAATAGCATGGACCTTGGTTACATATTCTGCAGTCGCCATAAGACCAGGCATAGGTCCAAATGGATTTCCTTGGTAGTCCATGTCTAGACCGGCTACAATAACACGTATACCTCTATTGGCTAAATCATTGCAGACTTGAATAATTTCATCATCAAAAAACTGAGCCTCATCGATACCGACCACATCACAACCGTCTGCAAGAATTGGGATATTTGCAGCAGCTGGGACAGGGGTTGAAGGAATTTGATTTTGATCATGCGAGGTAACGAGTTCGTCATCATATCTCAAATCGATAGCGGGTTTAAAAATCTCAATTTTTTGTTGCGCAAATTGAGCTCTTTTCAACCTCCGAATCAGTTCCTCTGTTTTACCCGAAAACATTGAACCACAAATCACTTCGATCCATCCAAATTGTTCGTTTGTGTTAACGGTATTTTCTAAAAACATTTTGTAATTTTCAGCTAAATTAATGGGAATCACCCAACTCTGTAAACACAAAGGTATTAAATTCGGTTGGGTTGAAGTAGATAATTTTATGACAGAAAAAATAAAAAATGCTTTGAATGTATGGGCAGAAAAAGTTTTAGAAAATCAAGCTGGCTGGGATACCGATGAAGTACATCAAGCTATTCAGAAACTGTATGAATTGTCTGTATGTCAAAAAGTACTGATCGAACAACGTCTTCCTGTAGCCGATCTTTGGAGGCGTCAGCAGGCTGAGCTCTCCTCAGTTCTCAATACCTTAACAGGTCCTACAAAAATAAATAAAATAGAAAAAGACGTTCATAGTTTTCTGGCTCGGGCATTTCAGTAACCATATTTTTAATGGTTTCCATCATGGGAGGAACTTCCAACTCCTCTTCTTTTTCTATTTTATTTATTT
>JAQWHT010000062.1 GCA_029249225.1 Flavobacteriaceae bacterium | reverse complement strand
AAAGGCTGCTGCCGTAACAAAACTGATCATGGCAGTATTCTTTACCTCATAGTCAAAAATGGAAATGATATTATTTTCAGAGAATAAGGCTCCGTAATAAATTGGAAAAATGGCGGAGGAAATGACCAGAGGATAAACTGAGTTGGCCCAGTCATAAAAAGCCCAAGCGTTGATCAATTTTCTACTTCCCTTTTCCAGCGGAACTTTCAGAAATAACATTAATTTAATTTAGCACACCAATGTAACAAAATCAAAACGATAATTCCGATTCAATTCTTATTGATTTCTGAAGCACGTTTTTTTGCTTCGGGTATCCAATAAGTTAAATCATTGATTCTACGCTGATTGGAAGGATGAGTACTCAAAATTTCTGGAGGGACTTTACCCCCAGAAGCCATTTTCATGCGCTCCCACAATTTGGGCACTTCTTCAGGATCAAATCCTGCTATAGTCATCAACTCCAACCCAAATCGATCCGCTTCCATCTCGTGTTTTCGGCTGAAAGGCAAAACACCGCCCACAGTACTCCCAATGCCATAAGCTGTTAAGATTGCTTTTCGCTTTTTTTCAGGTTGTTTTTCTGTAGCTCTTATGGCAACTATATTTAAGCCTTGTTGTGCTAAACTAATAGACATTCGCTGCCCTCTGTGATCTAGCAATGCATGTACTACCTCATGTCCCATTATAGCCGCTATGCCATCGGCATTTTTTGCAACTGGAAGGATTCCCGTGTAAAACACAATCTTTCCACCAGGCATACACCAGGCATTACGTTGAGGAGCTATTACCAGGTTATATTCCCAAGCATAATCCTTAAGATGATCAGGCACGTTCTTATATTCAAAATAGGCCTGAGCAGCCTGAGCAATACGATTTCCAATAGAGGTGAGTTGTTTACTACTATCGGTATTGGTTACTACTGTATGCGTTTTTAAAAAAGCCTGATATTCACCTAATGCCATTGGAAACAATTGCTTGTTTGAAAAGATATTAAATGTTTTCTTGCCACTAAACTGATTGACTTTACAACTGCTCAGCAATAAAACTAAAACGAAGTAAATAAGGTTTTTCATGAATTTGGGGTTTATACAAAAAATACAAAAACGGTCTTTAAAAAATGTTAAATAACTCCAACTTGAGTCATAAATTTCATCTCCTTGAGAAGTTTGGTTAGCTTTGATGAAAAAACAGAAAAGATGAAAATGTACACCCCCCTTTTCTTCTTCTTGCTGCTCATCGGATGCAAGGGAAATTCACAGGAAACAAATTCAAAGGCAATCAAAACATATGCCGTAGAAAAAACCGATGCTGAATGGAAAGCAGAATTACCTCAAATGGCCTATTATGTATTACGTAAATCAGGAACAGAACGTCCCTATACAGGTCCTTTGAATGATAACAAAAAAGCAGGAACCTATGTTTGTGCTGCATGTCAAACTCCGCTCTATGAATCCCAATACAAATATGATTCTAAAAGTGGATGGCCATCTTTTGATCGGGGTATCGACTCCAATCTAGAATACGATGTAGACTATAAAATCGGCTACCCAAGAACTGAACTAAAGTGTAATAATTGTGGTGGGCATCTAGGGCATGCTTTTAACGATGGTCCCAGAGAAACAACTGGTATGCGTCATTGTATCAATTCAGCTGCTTTAAACTTTATTCCTGCCAATGAAAAACCCTAAACAATACCCTGTCCAAAAAAGTGAGGCCGAATGGATGAAAGAACTCGATGCAGAATCTTATCGTATATTAAGAGAAAAAGGAACGGAGTATCCTTTTACTGGGGAGTTTAATGACCATTTTGAAGAGGGAACTTATCAATGCAAAGGTTGTGGCACATCACTATACGACTCTTCTAGCAAATTTGATAGTAGTTGCGGATGGCCTAGTTATGATGCAGCACTAGGAGGTGCATTGGAATTCATTCAAGACACTACGCATGGTATGGTTCGAACTGAAATTGTTTGTGCGAATTGTGGGGGTCATCAAGGTCATGTCTTTCAGGATGGGCCTACCTCAACTGGAGAACGTTACTGTGTTAATTCTTTAAGTATAAACTTTCAAGCCAAGGAAAAATAAAATGTTAAAAAATTGCACTCAGTTTTGTAACTTTGTGCAGAATTTAAACAGCATTTCATGACTGCATATGACATCATAGTTTTAGGAAGTGGACCGGGAGGATACGTCACAGCTATTCGTGCTTCACAATTGGGTTTTAAAACCGCTATCGTAGAAAAAGAGAGCCTTGGAGGCGTTTGTCTCAACTGGGGTTGTATCCCCACTAAAGCCCTCTTAAAATCTGCACAAGTATTCGAATACTTAAAACATGCTGAGGATTATGGCCTTACAATAAAAGAGTACGACAAGGACTTTGATGCTGTTGTAAACCGGAGTAGAAATGTAGCGGCAGGCATGAGTAAAGGGGTTCAATTTTTGATGAAAAAAAATAAGATTGATGTTATTGAAGGACATGGAAAAATTCTTTCTGGGAAGAAAATTGCCGTGACTAAGGGTGAGAAAACCCAAGAATACCAAGCAAAAAATATAATTATTGCTACAGGAGCTCGTTCTCGTGAACTTCCTAGTCTACCTCAAGATGGAAATAAAGTCATCGGATATAGAGAAGCCATGACACTAGCCAAGCAACCAAAAAAATTAATTGTTGTGGGCTCTGGTGCTATTGGAATTGAGTTTGCCTACTTCTACAACGCTATGGGAACAGAAGTAACCATAGTGGAGTATTTAGACCGTATAGTTCCTGTTGAAGATGAAGAAGTTTCTAAACAATTAGAGCGTTCCTTTAAAAAGAGCGGAATTAACATCATGACAGGTGCAGAGGTAACCGATGTAGATACTAAAGGTAAAGGGGTAAAAGCTACAGTCAAAACAAGTAAAGGGGAAGAAGTTCTTACTGCTGATATTGTACTCTCAGCCGTGGGAATCAAAACAAACATTGAAAACATTGGCCTCGAGGATGTAGGGATTGCTGTTGACCGAGATAAAATTTTAGTCAATGACTTTTATCAAACAAATCTGCCAGGTTATTTTGCCATCGGAGATGTTACTCAGGGACAAGCTTTAGCCCATGTTGCCTCAGCAGAGGGTATCCTTTGTGTAGAAAAGATTGCAGGGCATCATGTAGAACCGCTAGATTATGGCAATGTTCCAGGCTGCACTTATTGTGCTCCTGAAATTGCATCTGTAGGGCTAACCGAAGTCCAAGCCAAAGAAAAAGGCTATGATATCAAAGTGGGTAAATTTCCTTTTTCAGCCTCAGGGAAAGCCCAAGCAGGTGGCAATTCTGAAGGCTTTGTAAAAGTGATCTTTGATGCCAAATATGGTGAATGGTTAGGATGTCATATGATTGGAACTGGAGTAACCGACATGATCGCAGAAGCCGTATTAGGTCGTAAACTTGAAACGACCGGACACGAAGTTTTAAAGACCGTGCATCCCCACCCGACAATGAGTGAGGCGGTGATGGAAGCCGTAGCAGATGCCTATGATGAAGTCATCCACCTCTAGTCACTAAACTAATTAAGTCTTAAACCCGTGTAATTACCACACGGGTTTTTTTATATCTTTAATTAACTCAACCCCAAATCATAACAATAATAAATTTTGATGGAAAAAAATTTGTTCCTGTTGCTAACTCTCAAAATGGAGAAGCAAACCAAGATACAGTCTTCATATTTGACCACAAAGAGGATCTTATGACTGCCTCCTACTCTGGAGGAACAGTCCAGTGTGGAGTATTAATAGCGTGTTTAAAAAACACTCCGTTGGACCTACTCTACCAATGTCTAACTAAAGAAAATAAACTGAAGGCAGGAAAAGCTACTGCTGGAATTACATTTTCTGATAATAATAAAATTACGTTAAGCATGAATTGGGAATGGATAGAAGGCACTAAGGGTTCTGGACAATCACTCTATTTAGAACAATAAATGAAATGAATATGATATAAAAATATACGGATTGAACTAAATACCACTTCTAATTCTTCCTCAACTTTTTGTAACTTTAAATAACTTAAATTCGAACTTCAATGGTATATTCTATTTTGGATCAACCATATCCACTCACACAAGCTCAAATTGATTTTTACAAAAAAAACGCCTATATCAAATTAAAAGAAGTGCTAGATGCAGATTCTCTAGCCTATTTCAATAAAGTGATCTCTGCCAAAGTGGATGAACTGAATGAACAAACCACTCCATTAAATCAGCGAGACACATATGGGAAAGCCTTTTTACAACTGTTTAATCTATGGCGTGAAGATGCTCAAATCAAAACGTTAATTTTCAGTAAACGTCTAGCCCAATTAGCTACTGATTTGATGGAGGTTGACGGGGTACGAATGTACCATGACCAAGCGTTGTTCAAGGAAGCTGGAGGAGGCATTACACCATGGCATGCCGATCAGTACTACTGGCCTTTGTCGTCTTCTAAAACCATCACCGTTTGGATTCCTTTACAAACGACTCCTTTAGAAATGGGGCCTTTAGAGTTTAGTTCAGGAAGTCAGCACCTTCAAACTGGACGAGAACTCTCCATTAGTGATACCAGCGATCAGCAAATCAAGAAAAATTTGAGAGTAAATGATTTTCCTCATGTAATTGAACCTTTCGACCTGGGGGAAGTGAGTTTTCACTCTGGCTGGATTTTTCATCGAGCAGGAGCCAATACGACTGATAAACTACGTAAAGTGATGACAATTATATATATGGACAAAGACATGAAACTTAAAGCTCCTGTAAATGAAGGTCAGCAAAACGATTTGGAAACTTGGTGTCCTGGGGTTAAAATTGGGAGCGTTGTCAATTCACCAATCAATCCAGTTTTGTTCGAATATTAGCTTGTAAAACCAATCCAAAATTATGATAGTAGATTATTTAACCACAGCGCAAAGGGACTTTGAGCAATATAAGCATTTAGGAGAAAAGACTCTGAGCCAAGTGGAAGAACATGAGTTATTTTGGAAGTTCAATGAAGCATCTAACTCTATGGCTATAATTGTTAATCACCTACATGGAAACATGAAATCTAGATGGACTGACTTTCTGTTTTCTGATGGTGAAAAACCATGGAGAAATCGAGATTTAGAATTTGAAAATGAACCTAAAACAAAAAAGGAAGTAATTGCCAAATGGGATGAGGGTTGGAAATGTGTTTTTGACTCCTTAAACCTAATTCACAAAGATAATTTTAATACCACGATTTACATCCGAAATCAAAAGCATTCAATTATTCAGGCTATCAACAGGCAAATTGCTCATTATGCGTACCATATCGGACAATTGGTCTATATCGGACGGATGATCAACGGTAATAATTGGGAAAATTTAAGTATTGTAAAAGGAAATTCAAAAGCGTTTAATCAAAAGAAATTTTTAAAAGGAAAACATGGAGGACAGTTTACAGATGATTTAAAGTGAAAACTCAACTCCATAAAACTTTTTTTTAAATAAACTTAATATAAACAAACCCCATGACCTCGTCTAAGGTAAATCTGGAAAACTACCTAAACAACCACTATGTCCACCGGAGTAATTGGTTGCGTGCTGCGGTATTAGGCGCCAATGACGGTATTCTGTCCACAGCAAGTATTGCCATAGGAGTAGCTGCAGCGAGTGAAACAAGAGATCCTCTGATATTAGCTACACTAGCTGGTTTAGTAGCTGGAGCCTTATCTATGGCTGCAGGGGAATATGTCTTAGTGAGCTCTCAAACCGATATTGAACTGACCGATATTGAACGTGAGAGAAAAGAGCTGGAAGAAATGCCAGAATTAGAGTTACAACGGTTAGCAGAAATTTATGAAAAATCGAGGCTTAAAAAAAGAAACTGCTCAAATAGTAGCCGAAGAACTTACTGAACACGATGTGTTAGGAGCACATGTTAGAGATGAATTAGGCATCAATGAAGTAAGTCAAGCCAATCCTCTGCAAGCAGCAATCGCCTCTGGTGCTGCCTTTACTTTTGGTGGGGCACTCCCCTTTTTAGTTACTCTTTTCTTTCCTTTAAGTAGTATGGAATATTCCATTTACGGAATTACAAGTATATCTCTAATACTATTAGGTGCAGTATCTGACAAAACAGGCGGCTCTAGTATTAAAAAGGCTGTATTCCGAATTACTTTTTGGGGAACTGCAGCCATGGGACTTACGGCTTTTGTTGGTTATTTATTCAATGTTGGAATGTCATGATCTAGTACAGATTTGATTAATTCATTTATTGTAAATTAGAAAAAACTTTAACTATGAATCTAGACACACTGACAAGTAAAGAGCTAATGCCAGGCTGCCACGGCAAAATGGTACACGGACAACAACTTACATGGGCATTCTGGAATATTGAACTAGGGGCTACAATTCCGGAACATCACCATCATCATGAGCAAATCATGTATGTTGTTGATGGTAACTTTGAATTTACTTTCAACGGAGAGACAAGAGTCTATACTGCTGGAGATATCGTTCCTATCCCCCCAAATATGCCCCACTCAGGAAAAGCATTAACCCCGTGTAAACTTATGGATGTATTTAGCCCTATACGAGAAGAATACCGATAAATTATGCAAATAAATCTAACTGGAAAAAATGTATTAGTAGGTGGGAGTAGTAAAGGAATTGGTCGAGCAATTGCAGAACGATTAGCTACCTCAGGAGCCAATGTTACTGTCATGGCACGAAGCGAAACCCTATTAAAACAGCTTGTTGATCAGCTAGATACTCATTTGGGGCAACAACATCAGTATTTAGTTGTCGATTTTACAGACTTTACCACTTTCAGTTCGCTCATGGAAGAATATTTTAGTAATAATACCGTTGATGTGCTAATTAATAACACTCAAGGACCTTCAGCAGGAGGAGCTTTAGACAAAAAAATAGACGACTATCAGGCAGCCTTTGATTTACTCTTTAAATGTGCAGTACATACTACCCGTCTTGCCCTTCCCCATATGCAAAATCAACAATGGGGTCGTATCATCAATGTGGCATCCATTTCTGTACGAGAGCCCTTAAACTATCTGGCATTGTCAAACAGCTTACGAGCTGCTTTGGTAACATGGGCAAAAAGTATATCTGTAGACATTGCTGCTGATAATATTACTATTAATAATACGCTTACTGGATACTTTGACACGGAACGTATTGCTCAACTAAATGCTCAAAAAGCAACTAAAATGGGGATTTCAGAGGCTGAGGTTCGTGCATCAATGGAGGCTAGTGTACCTGCTAAACGCATTGGACGGCCAGAAGAATACGCTAATCTAGTTTGTTTTTTAGCCTCAGAACAAGCCAGTTATATTACGGGAACCAATATCCCTATTGACGGTGGCTTACTAAAATCGTTTTAAAATTAATAAATGACCATCTATGACCCCAAAAATAGAATCTTTAGAAGCTTATGTAGCTCAGCTTTCCCCTGAACGAAAACCAGTCATTGAGCACCTACGTAAAATTATTTTAAAAAATTTACCTAATGGATTTGAAGAGACATTGAGTTATGGGATGATCGGCTATGTTGTACCACACAAACTTTATCCAAACGGATATCATTGCGATCCTAAATTACCACTTCCCTTTATAAATTTGGCTTCCCAAAAAAATTATATTGCAATCTATCATATGGGAATCTATTCCAATGAGAAGTTATTGAATTGGTTTAAAAAGGAATATGAAAAACTTGGACTTAAAAAACTAAACAGGGGTAAAAGCTGTATTCGGTTCAAAAAAACAAATGAAATCCCTTATGAATTGATCGGTAAGCTTTGCGAAAAAATGACTCCCTCAGATTGGATCGATTGTTATGAACGGGCCATTAAACCGAAAAAAAATAAAGTTTTAGAATTTTTGTAAAAAAAACTTTTGCTATGGTAAAGGTGTGGTATTTTTAATGTGATTAAAAATGAGTACTATGAAATCTATTTCAATTGATTTTATCAAACAAAACAATGTAGACCAGTTAATTCCTCTTTGTGCATTACATTCAGAATATGAACGTGTTCCTTTTGATCCCAAAGGAAAAGAGGAAAGCTTAACGCATAATTTATTTAAAGAAAATCCAGCATTATTTTGTTTGGTAGCAATGAAAGATCAAGAAATGTTGGGCTATGCCTCATATATGATTCAATTTTCAACTTGGGATGCATGCCCATATATCTACATGGACTGTTTATACTTGCTAGAACACTGTAGAGGGTTTGGGATTGGACAGCAACTGATGGAAAGGATTGCTGAGGAAGCACAAAAGTTGAAAATTACTGAAATTCAATGGCAAACCCCAACTTTTAATACCCGAGCAATAAAATTTTATGATCGGACAGGGGGTAAATCAAAATCAAAAAAACGATACTTTCTGGAAGTACTCTAAACTAAATCTGACTCATGTCGAAACACAACTTTTACGATATTATAAACAAAAATTATATGTTAAAAACATTCACTTTCAAATTTCTTATCGCCTTTTTGAGTACATCAACGCTTCTATTTAGTCAGGATAAAAAATCCATAGACTCTATTGTTTCAAAATTCAATGCTGACAAAGGTCTGATTAGTACCTACATCAAAGGTGATAAATTATATTTTGAACTTCATGATAGTTTATTGGGTAAAGATCTGTTAATGGTAACCCGCTATGCTCAACTCCCTGCAAATTATAATGCCTATACAAATGCAGGGTCTAAGTCTAGTCAACTCCTCATCCGTTTTTCAAAAAAAGGAGAGCGAATACTTCTTACCCAGCACTCCTTTATCAACACAGCAGACTCAGGCGAGCCTATCAGTCTGAGTGTTGAACAAAACAACTTTCCTCCAATTCTAGGTGCTTTTGAGATTGAAAATACAGAATCAGATCGATATCTGATACAGGTGAGTGATTATTTTAATTCTGATGCCCCTGGCTTTAATGTCGTACGAAAAAGTTTAAAAAAGAAATTTGGTTTGGGAAGTGTAGACCGGAAACGGAGTTTTATTGATCAGGTTAAAAGTTTTCCAGAGAATATTGAAATTCTTCACACTTTGACCTACAGTGCTTCAAGCCCTCCAAGAGAAAACAATGCAGGAACCTTTAGTTTTCAGATGAATCATTCTATAATTTTGTTACCCTTAGAACCGATGCAAGTTCGCTATGAGGATCCACGTGTAGGGTGGTTTACACTCAAGCAATACAACTATAGCTCGGATGCTTTAAAATCTGATGAGGTTCATCTAGTCCGAAGATGGCGTCTAGTCCCCTCAGACATGGAGGCTTATAAAAAAGGCATATTGGTAGAACCACTTAAGCCCATTGTTTACTATCTCGACCCAGCAACACCTTTGAAATGGCGCCCTTATTTTAAGCAAGGAATTGAAGATTGGAATTCTACTTTCGAAAAGGCAGGGTTTAAAAATGCGATAATTGCAAAAGATCCTCCATCTAAGGATGAGGATCCTGATTTTAGCCCAGAAGACAGTCGGTATTCGACAGTACGTTATGTAGCTTCTACTACTAGAAATGCGGTTGGCCCAAGTGTTTCGGATCCACGTACTGGAGAAATCATTGAGAGTGATATTATATGGTACCACAACCATTTAAGATCTTACAGAAATAGATACTTATTGGAAACCGCTGCAGCAAATCCCAAAGCCAGAACATTAAATACTCCTGAGGAGGAAATCGGTGAAATGATGAGAAGAGTAATTTCACACGAAATTGGACATGCATTAGGATTGCCCCATAACATGAAAGCTAGTTCTGCTTACCCAGTGGACTCCCTTCGTTCAGGACATTTTACTCAGAAAATGGGAATTGCAACTACAATTATGGACTATGCACGTTACAATTATATAGCTCAACCTGGTGATCAAAACATTCGATTTGTACGTCAGTTAGGCCCTTATGACGACTATGCAATCGAGTGGGGTTATCGTTATTTTCCAGGGGAAACTTCGGAAACTGAAAAAGTTTCTTTGAGAAAAATGGTTGACAGTAAAAGTATGGATCCCATATATATGTTTGGATATAACCGGTATGATCCAGACACTCAGACCGAGAATATTGGCGATGATCCCATAAAGGCTAGTACTTATGCTTTGAGAAATTTAAAAAAAGTGGCTCAAAACCTAGAAGAATGGACCACCCTAGAAGGACAATCCTATGATGACCTTCAAGAATTATATAAGGAACTGATAGGAGTATATAGAAGGTACGTATACCATGTGATTCGAGTGGTAGGGGGAGTAAATGAAACATTGATGAATAAAGGGCAAGACAATACGCCCTATAAAAATGTCCCAAAAGCAGATCAGTTTTATGCTTTGCGTTTTTTAGAGCAACATTTATGGACGTCCCAAAACTGGTTGATGGATAAAAACTTACTGTCTAAAATGAAAGACCATGACGCTCTAAAGTTAATTCAAGGGCTTCAGCGAGCAGCATTATATCGTATACTGAGTCGAGATCAACTAAACCGTATGTTATCTAACCAATCCACTTTAATAGGCCAAGGTTTAAGTCCTGATGAACTCATTGATTGGTTTTTTGTTGCTTTTTTTGAGGGTTCTATTCCTCTAGATGATTCATTTATGGCTCTTCAGTTGCATTTCACTAATCACCTCAGCGCGCTTTGCGCAGACGATAAATTAAACCCAAGAGTAAAAGCTACTCTAAGAGCTACTTTAGATTTAATCTATAAAAACGCGAAGAGACAACGAAGAGGTAAAAATATTAATGTAAATAATCATTTCAAAGCCCTAATAAAACAGTTAGAAATTTCAAAACACTAAAAAAAAAGTTCAAACTGCAACCTTTTTTCAAAATGAACCGTCTTAACAATAGAAAGACAGACAACTTTGGCAATTAGAGCATTATATCCCCTAGAAGCTGAACTCATCAGAAAAGCAAAAGCTAATGATCGAGCGGCACAATTAATGCTTTACAACAAACACGCCTCTAAAATGCTGGCAGTAGCACGTTACTACATCAAAGATCTGCATCATGCTGAAGATGTTTTAATGACTGCATTTTTTAAAGCGTTCAATAAATTAAATCAATTTAAAAACGATCTCAATTTTGAAGGATGGTTACGAAAAATTGTTGTGAATGAGGCCCTATCGTTACTTAGAAGAACCAATAAACTGATTTACACAGATACTGAGAAACTCTTTGAACAAAGTGAACTTCATGATTCTCAAATAGAGGAGAATTGTGATGAAATTCTACTCTGGATTGATCAACTACCCGAGAATCAAAAAGTGGTATTTATACTGTACGCAGTTGAAGGATACTCTCATAAAGAAATTGCTCTAGCACTAAATATTCCCGTTGGGACATCAAAATCTTATTTATCTAGAGCCCGTTCAAAACTTCAAAAGAAACTAAATAATAGCTATCTAAAAAAAAATGAAAAAGCATAGAATAGATCTGATTGTCAAGGAAAAACTCGAAAATCAGCACATAAAACCTTCTGATAGCCTGTGGGAGTCCATTACAGACAAACTGGAACAAAATCAAGTAAAATCAAGAGGTCAAAAACAAAAATGGAGTATTGCTGCAGCATTTGTTATCACTTTGGGCTTAGGAACTTTTTTTTACACTCAACCCCCGATTGAAATCCAAACAAATGAGGAGGTTACATTTGATCAGTTTCGTGAAAACATTCTAGAAAAGCCCAGCTCTGAACCTAAGCCTATAGTCAATGTCGAAACACCTCATAGACAAGTTAGTAGCCCTCTAGAATTTAACGCAGCTCAAAACTTAATTCCTTTTCAAATTATACCGTTCTCAAGCCATGTATCCATTCAAGCTGGTTTAGAAGCTAGGATAAATAAAATGAATTGGTCTTCAGGGTTAGAACAAAGCCTCCTGGATTTGGAGGTTGATTCCCTGATGAATCTTGCCATGAATCATTTAAAATCGAACAATACGGAGAATGCAAGAAGAAAAGAACTTGCCTTGAGTCTCTTGTTATCAGTTGAAGACGAACTAAATTCTGAAGTCCTTTTTAAATATAAAGTATTGGACATTCTAAAAAGTAGCTACTCTAAAATCAATGTGGTTCTTAACGAGTCCTCCTCATCTAAAATCCAAAACAATGAAAATTAAACCTCTTACCCATCTAATTTTGAAAAGCTCTCTATACACTCTATTCCAATTTATTGTACTAGTTCACTTTGTTGTTTTAGCAAATGCTCAGCCACAGTATTCCAATGATCCACTAGAAAACCCAAGATTCATTAAGATTGAATCATTTAATGCATTGAAGGTATATTCTGGTGTTATTGTCAATCTTATTCCTTCAGATACAAATAAGGCGGTCATTTACGGAGATCGATATGGTGGCTTAGTTCTCAAAAAGAAGGGAAACACCCTTAAACTCAAAATTCGACTCGGTGAAATGATTTATTACAATAACACCTATGTCGATCTTTATTACAAGGACTCTCTAAACAGTTTGACACTTCATCAAGGTGCTTATGTTGATTCTAAGAGACCCATTAAAACCAATAAATTGTTAATCAAAGCCCACGAAGGTTCTGAATTTGAGGGAGAAATCATTGCTGATCAATTGTTCACAAAAGCTAGAACAGGAGGCTTATTAACACTTTATGGAAAGGTCAAAAAACATCAAATTCAAATAAGTACTGGAGGCAGCTGCTATGCGCAAGATCTAATTACAGATCACACTTCGATCAGTGTTTTTGCTGGCGGTGACGCTATTGTGTATTCAGAAAACCTCATTAACGCAAAAGTATCTATGGGTGGAAACATCAAAATTAATGGCAACCCCAAACAAGTGATTGCAAAAAGGTCTTTTGCTGGGCAAATCTATTCAGGAAGTCCATATGCAGAGACTAATAGAAGAAACTATAAAAAAAGAAGTTACAGAAATTACAACTAGCTAAATTATCACATAATCCACCTCAACTATGAAATATACTCAACCACTCTTTACCCTGTTCTTGTACTTTGTCCTTTTCTATGGTAACGCACAAGAGGCTAGAAATCTGTATTTAGAAGAACGATTAGCAAATGAAAAAAAACTGATTTTAGAAAATGAACGGGAGGCTTTAAAAATTCGAATTAATGAGGTAAACGAAAAACTGTTAAATAATTCAATCACTCCTTTAGAGGCAGATAGTTTAAAGTTGCATTTTGCTGAAGAATCAGCCAGGGCTATTGAACAAGAGTATTTGGAAAAAGAAACAGAACTCTATCAATCAGAAGTCAAATTAAAAATCAAAAATAATACTGATTTTTCACAAGAGAAAATAAAGTATTATGGGCAAGATAAAAGGAGACACAGGGTAACCAACGATTTAGTTTTTGCTATAGGATTAAATCAGTTATACGAAGAAAATAAATCTTTAGAAAACACACCTTTTGATTTTATAAGATCTTGGTTTACAGAATTGGGTTGGTCATGGAAAACTAATCTAATTCCTAACTCATCGATAGCACATTTACGTTACGGATTTTCTGTTCAAATCAACACACTTTCACCTAAAGCCAACAGGGTGTTTTTCAATAACGGAGGTTCTACAGAACTCAGGCCTTATGATACTAAACTTAAAACAAATAAATTGATTTATAGTAATCTGGTCTTTCCAATTCATCTTGAGTTTGGTTCTAGAAGAAGAAACTATAGTATCTATAATCAAAATGGAAGCTATACAACCAACCGGTATAAAAGCGCTTCATTTGTGGTTGGAGGAGGTCTTTATGGAGGATTTAATCTCCAACATAAAATGAGGCTAAAAGGTGAAGGAATTAATGAAAAAACAAAGCCAGACCTTAACTTCAATGATTTGATCTACGGCTTAAGCGGATATGTTTCTTTACCGGGCTTATTCACCCTTTATGGAAAAATGGATCTTTCTTCTGTTTTTAAAGATCAGCCTGTATTTCAGCAAAATATATCGTTGGGTTTCCGCTTTGACATCAATTAAATATCGACTTTACTACTTCGAAAGCCGCTTCGGCCATACGATTCCCTTTTTCATCTAGCAGTGGATTGATTTCGCAAACCTCAAGGGCAACAACTTTATTACTAGCTTGAATCCCTTGAATGATTTGGATAATTTCTTGAGGATCGAATCCTTTAGAAACCGGAGTACCCGTACCGTGAGAAATTAAATCACAATCCAAGGCATCCACATCAAACGTAATATAAATTAGATCAACTTTAGCTAAACGTTCAAGTGTTTCAGTGATACAAGTGTCAAAACTTCGCTGACGCAACTCATGAACAGGATAGTTTTTAATTTGATGCTGTTTCATAATCGCTGCCTCCTCAGCTTCGTAATCACGAACACCAAAATACATAAGATGCTGAGGTTCTAAAATAGGATGAACACCCCCCATATTTTTAAGTTCCTCCCAATCCAAAAGTGCTTGGTTTCCAACAGGATTTTTTTGAAATTCAATATTGTCGTTTCCCAATGCTGCCGCCAAGGGCATTCCATGTACATTACCCGAAGGTGTACTATAGGGGGAATGCAGATCAGCATGAGCATCAATCCAGACAACTCCCAAGGTTTTTGCAGGAAATGCTTTTTTAATTCCCGCTAGAGAGCCTAAGGCTGAGGAATGATCTCCAGATAAAATAATAGGAAAAAAGCCATCCTTCAAAGTTGTCAAAACTGCATTAGTTAATCTTGAACATTGCTGCACTACAAAATTGATTCGTTTAGCAGTAGTATTTTGCACTTTATTGTAAACCGTTTCATTGTGGGTCGGAATATCAATAAAAGGAAATTTATTAAAAAAATCACTTTTCGCGTTAATAGCTGCAATTTCTAAAGCATCTATTCCCATGTCAGAACCTCTAGTTCCCGCACCAATATCTGAGCGATTCTTTAAAACTTTAATCGGCTGATTCACAAACTGAATTTTAGCTAAAATTACAATGAAAAATAAAACTCTTTGCCAATTCCATTTTTTATATTTGATGAAATTTAAATTTATGTCCTTTTCAAATTTGTATTCGTCTGGATTTAAACAACGAAACAGAGACCACTTCGCCGCCATTGTAAGGCTTGCCCTTTCCGACGGAGTCATTTCAGTAGAAGAAGAAGCTTTCATCCAAAGAACAGCTATTAATTTAGAGATCGAGGATGACGAAGTCGCCACCATAAAAGCCAATATTGATGACTATCCAATCAATCCGCCACATACAGAACAACGCCGATTAGAGCGACTTTATGATTTAGCTCGAATGGTATTTGCTGATAAAATTGCTGACGATGCTGAAAAAAAATTGATGAATCGCTTGGTGGTTGGGCTTGGCTTTCCCCATGAGGAAGTTAACGATATTATCAAGCAATCATTTGAACAAATTCTTAAAGGTAGTGACGAAGACGAATTTATCGCTTCTTTCAAATAACGTTTAATCGTTAAGCTTCCAGTTTTACTTTCATAACAATGGCTTCACCAATGAGGCCAATCCCTGCATTAAAGGTAGCAAGTGCTCCGGTACCCCAGTAAAACCATTTAAAGTCATCTTGTGACTTAAAGAGGATGGCTTCTCCAAGTAAAGAAAGTCCAAGTCCTAAGAGTAACATCCCGCTGATTGAAAAAAATAGCCAGCGAAGTTTCGTTTTTTTGTGTGTTTCAATTTTCATAATCGTATTGATTTATTAATAAGGAGTAAAATCTGATAGAGTGAACAAAATTTCATCATCAGCTATCATTTCAGAGATATCAAAGAAAATATAAGAAGGAAATCCAAATTCTGTATCATATTCAATTTTTTCCTCAGCCGGGTTTAATTGCTGTTGCTCTAAAATGTATTCAAAAAAACCATCTATAGTTCTGTAAGGAGAATTGTCTTCATTTTCAAAAGGTTTACCTTCAACTGAAACAATATTATTTCCCCTTACTTCAATTCGTTTCGGCAGGGTGTATTCTCTAATACAAAAACAAGTAATCTGAAGGGTATAATCATAGTTCTTAATGTTTGATGCCACCCACTTTTCAATTTGGGCTTCTAGACCTGTCTCATCAGAGGGCTCATCATCTATATCGCAAGAAACGATCATTAAAAAAATGCTGAGTATAGAAATAATTCGAGAAGTTTTCATACACTTTTTTTTAAAAACTTGACAAGCACTATGCCAACACCCTTTTTAAGCTTCTATTTTTTTGGCTCTGAAATAAGAAACAAGTCCAAGCAAAAAAACAAAAGCTATGGAATAATAGACAAAGTCGGGGGTGATGATTTTATCTCCACTGGCATAAGAATGTAAGCCCACCAGATAAAAATTAACCCCAAAATAGGTCATCATAATACTGGCAAAAGCAACAACACTCATTAAATTAAAAATCCAGGGTCCTCTAAGGCCAGGAATCAAACGCAAATGAATAACCAATGCATATACCATGATACTGATCAAAGCCCAAGTCTCTTTGGGATCCCAACCCCAATAACGGCCCCAACTTTCATTGGCCCACATGCCTCCTAGGAAATTTCCTATCGTGAACATGATCAAACCGACAGTCAAGGTCAATTCATTGATAACTGTGAGTTCCTTGATTTGTAACTTGATTTTTTTCTTGTTTTTTGTATTCGGAGCAATGATCATCAACAAAAGTGCGGTTAATCCAATAATCATGCCTATGGCAAAAGGTCCATAACTCCCAACTATTACTGCTACGTGAATCATTAACCAATAACTATCTAATACGGGCTGAAGATTAGCTATGGCCGGATCCATCCAATTCCAATGAGCAATCATTAAAATCATTCCTGCAACAAATGCTGTTGAAGCCATGGTGAGTGCGGACTTTCGACCAAAAATTAATCCAAAAAATTGAGTTGACCAAGCAACATAGATCATAGATTCATAGGCGTCACTCCATGGGGCGTGACCTGATATAAACCATCTTGCTGCTAGACCTCCTGTATGAAGTATGAACAACATTAAAAGTATTATTTTAAAGCCATTGACTAACCAAGAAATAATTGTGTTTGATTTGAAAATTTGAATGATAAGAATGAGGAAAAACAGTATCCCTGCATAGAGATACCAGCTGTAAAGTTTTTTGAAAATATCATATTTATTATACAATATTTCAGTTTTCACTTTATCTTCAGAAGGGAGAACATCGCTGCCGAATTTCTTTTGAAACCCATTTATACTCTCCAGTAAATTTTCTGCCTGAGCGTAATCGTTATCTTGCTGAGCTAAACGCAAGGACTGAAAATATAAGGGGAGGATGTTTTTAACGTATAAAGAATCCTTTCCCGTAAACTTTGCCTCACTGAGTTCAGGATAAGAAACCCATTTATTATTAGGATCGCCTGGTATTGGAAAAATTCGCATGATCTTTCCCTCTAACGCAGAATACAAGAGATTCACTCTTTTATCTACTTCAATAAAATCTTTTTGAAATTGATTAGGCACCGCTGCTCGATATGCTGCTTCCAGTTGAGAGGCAATTTTATAATTTCCTTCTGTATCAAAAAAGGAAAGTAAAGGAGCGTATTTATCTTTAGCTCCCAAACCTGTTACACTTCTTAAACTATCATTACCCCTTCTCAAATAAATCATGGGCACATTGTACCAAACTGCTGGGTTATTCATGATAGACAACAATACCTGATCAGAGTTCAGTCCCTTGTAGGTATCTGATTTACTAACTTTACGAAGTAATTCAGAAGAAAATGTGTTTGCCGGTTTCATTCTCCCCCCAGCATCCTGAATAATAAGTGAACCAAATTTTTCTGAATGATTTAGTGAGAATGCATCAGCTAAAATAATAGAGTCAAAATCAATAGCAGCTTGTTGGGTGTGAGCGTGTTCTTGAGCAGAAACGAGAGGTGAGGAGGCGAAAGAAATAAGGATTAGAAAGATACTAAGCGATTGTTTCTTTAAATTAATTTTATCTAAACTTCGCGAGAGGTCTTTAAAACGAGTTTTCCCGATAAAGAAAATTCCAATCATACTTAAATATAACATCATATAGCCAGCATAAGTTAGGAAGGTACCCCACCAATCATGATTCACAGAGAGAATTGTTCCTTTTTCGTCTGGATTAAAAGAGGCTTGGAAAAAACGATACCCTTTATAATCCAAAACGTGATTCATGAAAATATCGTAATCAAAAACCTCATCACCTTCAACAGTAATTTTACTCATGAATGAAGCATAGCTACTTTCAGTCCCAGGATATTTCTCAGCAATAAAATCATTTAATCGAATGGCAAAGGGTAATTCAACTGGCAAGGAACCAAACTGTAAATAAAAGTCTAAACCTCCCACACTGATTTGTTTTGGGTCATTGGTTACCCCCTTCCCTCCTAACAAACTAATTAATTCTGTTTCACCTAGAGAACTCACTTCTAAACGCAAAGCATTTTGCTCAGATTCTCCCGAATTATCAGCTTTTACAATATCAAAATTTCCTCTTAACGCAGGCTCTGGAATAACAAACTGAAAGTTGGGTAAGGTATAAAGTGAGCGGAGTTGAAGAGGTTCTTCCTGATTGGCCTCTAAATTTCCTTGAAACTGATCAGCCATACGCATAAATTGACCTGAGAAGGGCGATTCAATGGTATATAGACCATTCTCTAATTTGATATTAATAGCCCCTTCCTGTCTTTTGTTTAGAGTAAAAAGGATATTGTGAATGTTCACAATTTCTCCTTCTTTGAGATAATGATCATGGCGGTTTCCATTACCAGCTTCCACTATTTTTAAGTACCGTTCACCTGTTTCGTCCAACACCAATCCTTCAGTAGCATTCTCCATAAAATCGATGTATTGGATTTTAAATCCCTGTCCATCAAAGTCATTTTCCCAGCTGAATTCATTATTAACATGTTCAGAAAGTAATAAATCGCCTTGTAATTTTTTTCTCCTTGGCTCACCATTTATATCTCCATCTACATAGATCGTTAAGTAGGTTTTTTCAGAAAGAAATTGACTTTCTGTGACTCCCTCACGAATTGGCATAACCCCTTCATATCCAAAATATCGTGTCACAAAAGCCCCAAACAAAATGAGCAAAAAAGACAGGTGAAGGGCTAAAACAGCCCATTTTTCTTTTCTAAGCAAGCGATATTTAAAAATATTTCCTGTAAAATTAATGGCCATAAAAACCATAATCAATTCAAACCACCAAGCGTTATATATCCAAATTTTTGCAGTATCGGTGCTATACCAAGTCTCAATAAACGTCCCAAATGCCATAGCAGTTGGGTAAAGTATAAACAAAATAGCGGTTAAGCGAGTGGAAAAAAGTAAATTTATTAAGCGATCTTTCATCAAAAACAGCATCTATCAAGCTGCAAATATACAGCTTGGATAAGATATAAAACAATATAAAACAAGATTAATAAAGTAAATTATAAGCCAATAAAATTATTTCTAATAACAGACCGTAAAAGAAAAAAATAAAACTTGTTTTTCTTGCCATTTGACCCAGAATACTGGTCAAATAAAGCATTGCCCCAGCTACACTTAAGAACATTTAAAAAAAATAAAAAAGGGTCATCCCTTTTATTGTGATGTAATACACTGCAAATCCTCCAACACAAGACAATAGAATAATTGCAAGAGGGATTACAAGATAAAAATGACTGAGATAAAAATCTTCAATGGATTTATAAAGTTTCATAAGGTAAAATTTGGTTTTATAAAATTAATGATTTTAGTCAAAAGTGACCCTGATTTCAGATTTAAAAATTGCTCTAAATCAAGATGGCTGACGAGTCTATTTTAAATATAAATTGACCGAACATGTAGACTCCTCCTTTAGGTTTTATTATTTTTACCTCCATCTATGAAATTAACATTAATCGGCTCTGGAAACTTAGGGAAACAGCTCTATCTTGAATTTCTAAAACACCCCTCTATAGAATTGATTCAATGGATGGATCGTTCTGCCACTGCGACTACAACACCAGAGAATATTGAACTAATTAACTCAATAGATGGTTTAAAAGAAGCTGATTGTTATCTACTCGCCGTAAGTGATAACTCGATAGAACAATTGGCTGTTCAGCTTCCAAAAGAGGCCTTGATCGTCCATACTTCCGGATCAACTGGGCTCAACTTCGTTTCCGAAACTAGAAGAAGTGGGGTATTTTATCCACTTCAAACTTTCAGCAAGGATCGGGCGATTGAATTTTTGAATCTTCCGATCTGTATTGAGGCTTCCCATGAAAAAGATTTCTTTTTTTTAGAACTGCTCGCTAAAAGATTACACGCTAGTCCTCTAAGAATTAACACTCAACAGAGAAAGACCTTACACCTAGCTGCAGTTTTGGTCAATAATTTCACCAATCATCTCTTTGCTCAAGCAGAACAGATTTGTAAAAAAAACAACCTTCCTTTTGAACTACTTAAGCCCTTGATGTTTGAAACTGTAAATAAACTGGATAGCTTAGACCCAAAAGAAGCGCAAACAGGACCTGCAATTCGGGAGGATCAAAAAACAATTGAAGCCCACCTGGAAATCATTGAAAGCCCTCAGCTTGAAAAACTCTACAACCTTCTCACCGACACTATAATTAATTACAATAAAAATGAAAAACTATAAGCTACTTTTACCTCAAATCAAAACATTTATTTTTGATGTGGACGGGGTTTTAACCGATGGTAAGGTTTTAATCAATTCTGAGGGAGAATTACTTCGATCATTTGATACCAAAGACGGATACGCTATTCAATGTGCTTTACAAAAAGGATTTAAGATTGCCATTATTTCGGGTGGACGAAACGAAGCTGTGAGGAAAAGATTTAAAGAACTTGGAGTTGTTGACGTTTATCTTGGAGCACATTACAAACTTGATGCTTACCAAGACTTGATTGATAATTACAATCTCAATTCTGAAGAAATCCTTTACATTGGTGATGATGTGCCGGATATTCCTGTAATGGAAAAAGTAGGATTAGGGTGTTGCCCATCTGATGCGGTTTCTGATGTAAAAGCAATGGCAAACTATGTCTCACATAAAAAAGGTGGTCAAGGTTGCGTACGCGAGCTTATTGAGCAAGTATTGCGAGTTCAAGGGAAATGGAGTTTAGAGAGTAGTACTGCTAACGATTAGTATATGAAGACTAACACTTATCAAATTATCTTGGCCTCAGGTTCCCCAAGAAGAAAAGCTTTTTTTGAACAAATGGGTTTTACATTTACTCAAAAAGTACTTTCTGTTGATGAAATATTTCCAAATGATCTTTCCGGCAAAGCAATCGCAGAATACCTTGTCAAACTCAAAGCAAAACCCTTTAAATCAATCATTAAAGAGAATGAACTTGTAATTACTGCAGATACCATAGTATGGCATAAAAATAAATGTTTAGGAAAGCCAAAAGATAAAAAAGAGGCTCAACAAATACTCTCAGAATTATCGGATAGCACGCATCAGGTTATTACTTCTGTAGGGTTCTTACAAAAAAATAAATGGGACAGCATCTGCTGTGTTTCCGAGGTTTGTTTTGGCAAATTACGTTCTGAGTCTATAAACGAATATATAGAGAGTGGATCTCCAATGGATAAAGCTGGAGCTTACGGCATTCAAGATACTTTTGGAATGCTTAACATCAGATCAATTCAAGGAAGTTACACCAATATAATTGGCCTACCTGTTGCACAAGTATTAGAAAAAATGGAAGAAATTTTAAAGATTTGACACGATCATTTAAAAAATCCAATACCTTCATACTCATGAAACATACTTTCATCTTTTTTTTAGCATTTGTTTTGGGATGTCAAACGAAAGACATACAAACCAATTCGGAAAAAAACATTGTTCTGAGTTCAGAATTCAAAACCTATTGGTATGATGGAATGGCTGAAATCAGCAGTTTCAAACTTAGCCAATCTCGATATGGTGAACAAAGAGAAGGAGAAGCTATCTTAATATTTGTAACAGAAGATTTTCTTACCAATCAACAAGTAAAAGCAAATCAAAAATCAAAAAGATCAAAATCCGTACTTAAGCTAAATCGAACTAAAAACTTCTTAACAGGGATTTATCCGTATTCCATAATGAATAGTTCATTTACTTATTTGGAAGGAAAGGACCTTTTAGCCAAAATTACTACATCGATTCAAGAGTGGTGTGGTCAGGCCTACCTTCAACTAAACAAAAAAAATAGCCTTAGCATTCAAAGCCATTCCTACTTTGAAGGGGAAGCAGACCAAGAAATCAATCTTAAGAATGGTCTTACAGAAGATGAATTATGGCATCAGATTCGAATTGACCCTACTGAGCTTCCTCAAGGTGAACTGAATATGCTCCCAGCTTTTGAGTTTTTAAGACTCCTTCATAAACCTATCCAATACTATAATGCAATTGCGGTCTTAGTGCAGGGTGAAAAAACACAGACCTATCAAATAAATTACCCTGAACTAAACCGGAAGGTCAGTATTGATTTTGAAAATAATGCACCTTACAGGATTTTAAAATGGGAAGAAGTTGATCTAAACGATCCCAATAATACAACAATAGACACAAGAGTTAAAACTTTAAAATTGCCCTATTGGCAACTTAATCATTTAGAAGATGAGCGTTTTAGAGACTCATTAAAATTAAACTAGATATTTATGCGAAATGCCTATATATTAATACTATTTTTTTGGGTTCAACTCAGTATTAGTCAAACAAGTGTAGAGATCTACAAGCAACTTAAAAAGTTTAATACGCTTAGCTCAGTACTTTATTTGGCTGCTCATCCAGATGATGAGAATACCCGCTTAATATCATTATTTTCTAATCATTACGACAGCCGAACTGCATATTTATCAATGACTCGTGGCGATGGTGGTCAAAACTTAATTGGAACAGAATTACGAGAAAGCTTGGGTCTGATTCGAACTCAGGAGCTTTTAGAAGCTCGAAAAGTAGACGGAGGACAACAATTTTTTACAACAGCAAATGATTTTGGATATTCAAAAAATCCAAAAGAGACCTTAACTATTTGGGATAAAAAAGAAGTGCTTTCTCAAATTGTATTCAGAATTAGACAGTTCAAACCTGATATAATTATTCATCGTTTTGATCACAGAACTCCTGGGAGCACTCATGGACATCATACTAGTTCTGCCATGTTAGGAGAAGAGGCTTTCAAGTTAGCAAATGATCCCAATGCCTTTCCAGAACAGTTGGATAAAGTTTCTCCATGGCAACCCAAAAGACAATTTTATAACACCTCCTGGTGGGCATATGGTAGTAGAGCACGTTTTGAAGCTGCAGACAAAACAAATATGATCGCCATAGAAAGTAATCCAACTGATTTTCTTCTTGGTAGAACCAATGCTGAAGTAGCTGCAACAAGTAGAAGTCAACATAAATCTCAGGGTTTTGGAAGCTCTCCGCAAATGGGAAGTCAGATCGAATATTTAGAGTGGATTAATGGAGAAAAACCCAATGGCAATGATCCCCTTTCTGGAATCGACACAAGTTGGAATAGGGTCAAGGGCGGAGCAAGTATTCAAAAACTTACAGACGAACTTTTAAATACCTTCGATTTTATTAACCCTTACAACAACATCAATCATTTACTTAAGATTTATAGTGAGGTAATTTCACTTAAAGACACACACTGGAGTTCTATTAAGAAAAATGAGCTGATTCAAATCATCAAAAATTGCATGGGATTACGTCTACAATTTAACAGCCAAGTCCCTACTGGTGTTGTTGGAGATAAATTAGCTACAACACTAAAAATAATAAATCCTAGCCCAATTCAAGTTGTTTTAAATTCCATAGAATCTTTTGACTCCAACATCAACTTTTCGTTACTCACCAACCAAAGTTGGGAAAAAAACTACACCTTGTCCCTCCCTCAGAAAATCACAACCCCTTATTGGTTGATGGAGAAAGGAACTTTAGGAAATTACAAAGTATCTCGTTCCGATTTTATAGGACTGCCCGAAACACCAAATCCTATTCAAGCACAATTTAATTTATCTGTAGACGGGATTCCCGTTACCCTGAACATTCCATTAACCTATAGAACGACGGATCGCGTTGATGGAGAGGTGGTAGAGAATTTTCAATTACTCCCAAAAGTTACTACACAGTTAAGTAATGAAATTTATTTTTTTGAAAATGAAACACCAAGAAAAATAAGAGTCCAAGTTCAAGCTCACGCAAAGTTTAACCAGGGGGATATTAGCCTTGTTGTTCCATCAGGTTGGAAGGTAAGTCCAAAAAAAATAAATCTTAATACCTTACAAGCTGGATCCTCGGCAGATTTCATATTTGAAGTATCTCCCCCTAAAGGGAATGCTACAGGAACTTTTTTTGCTGTTGTAAATGAAGCAGGTAAAGACTACAAAATGAGGTTGACCGAGATAGACTATCCGCACATCGCCAAGCAGTACTTGTTAGAACCTAATGAATCAAAAGGGGTCAAAATTAATTTTAAAACCGAAGTTAAGAAGGTTGCTTATTTGAAAGGGGCTGGTGATAAAGTAGCAGAAAGTTTAAGAAATTTAGGGCTTACTGTAACTGAATTTAGTTTAGATGAACTCCTATTAGAGAATATTTCTCCCTTCCCTACCCTTGTCGTTGGAATTAGAGCATTTAACGTACACAAGGATTTAGCATTCAAAAACAACATTTTGTGGGAATATGTAAATCAAGGAGGGACGGTAATCGTCCAATACAATACCAGTAGAGGCCTGGATTCATCAATTATAGCCCCCTTCCCAATTCGATTATCCCGAGATCGAGTTACTGACGAAGATTCTGAAGTTATCTTTTTAAACTCTGATCATCCGATTTTAAACACTCCAAATAAGATTTCATCAGATGACTTTAAAGGCTGGGTACAAGAGCGAGGCTTATATTTTGCTAGTAGCTGGGATGACCAATACACCCCACTACTTTCGATGAATGACAATGATGAAAATCCCAAGAAAGGGAGCCTACTGGTAGCCGACTATGGTCAAGGCAAATTTATTTTCACTGGACTCAGTTTCTTTAGAGAACTTCCTGCCGGAGTGCCAGGAGCGTTTCGACTCTTTGCAAATTTGATTTCATATGGTCAATGAGAAAAAAGACCTATATATTGTTAATTGGATGTAATTTGATCTATTGGATCTTATTTTACTTCTTTATGAAAAGTTATAGTTAATGGAGCTTTTAGATTGGGTTATACTCATTGTCACACTGGCTTTTATCGTGTTGTATGGCGTATGGAAGAACAACAGCCATCAGAACATTAAAGAATACCTAAAAGGAGGAAATGAAGCGCGTTGGTGGACTGTTGGTTTGTCCGTCATGGCTACTCAGGCAAGTGCGATCACTTTCTTATCCACTCCGGGTCAAGCCTTTCACGACGGTATGGGCTTTGTACAATTTTATTTTGGACTGCCTTTTGCCATGCTCATCATTTGTTTGTTTTTCATTCCCGTATACCACCGCCTGAATGTCTATACAGCCTATGAGTTTTTAGAAAAACGTTTTAACCTTCAGGTACGAACCCTTACTGCTTTGTTATTTTTAGTTCAGCGTGGCCTTGCCGCTGGAATTACCATCTACGCTCCTGCCATAATTTTAAGTGTTGTACTGGGTTGGGATTTGAAAATACTCGTTGTTTTGGTGGGAACTTTGGTGATCACTTATACCATGATAGGTGGAACTAAAGCTGTAAATGTTACCCAAAAGCAACAAATGTTCATCATCTTTCTAGGGATGTTTATTGCCTTTGGATTTATCATTTATCGCTTTCCCGAAGGCATTGGTTTCAACGAAGCCTTGCATCTTGCCGGAAAAGCGGGGAAATTGAACGTACTGGATTTTAGTATTGACCTTAACAGTCGCTATACGTTTTGGAGCGGACTCACCGGGGGCCTGTTTTTGGCATTGTCATATTTTGGAACCGATCAATCACAAGTGCAACGCTACCTCTCAGGGAAATCCCTTAAAGAAAGTCAGATGGGCTTGATCATGAACGGAATTTTAAAAATCCCCATGCAGTTTTTTATTCTCTTGGTAGGTGTCATGGTTTTTGT
>JAQWHT010000058.1 GCA_029249225.1 Flavobacteriaceae bacterium | reverse complement strand
TGGCTCACAGAATCATCGAGTGTGATGTCCCTGAAAATTTAAAAGACAAACAAATTTTTGCACTGGACATGGGTGCCTTAATCGCTGGTGCTAAATACAAGGGAGAATTTGAAGAACGTTTAAAAAGCGTCATCAAAGAAGTCACTCAAAGCGCGGGAGACTTAGTCTTATTTATAGATGAAATCCATACCCTAGTTGGTGCGGGCGGTGGTGAAGGTGCCATGGATGCTGCCAATATTTTAAAGCCTGCTCTGGCTCGAGGTGAACTCCGTGCTATTGGAGCCACCACACTAGACGAGTATCAAAAATATTTTGAAAAAGACAAAGCTTTAGAACGAAGGTTTCAAAAGGTAATGGTTGATGAACCGGATGTTGAAAGTGCTATTTCGATACTTAGAGGAATTAAAGAAAAATACGAAGCACATCACAAAGTTCGAATTAAAGATGAAGCCATTATTGGTGCGGTAGCACTTTCCAACCGCTATATTACCAACAGATTTCTACCTGACAAAGCAATTGATCTAATGGATGAGGCAGCCTCAAAGCTTAGAATGGAGATAAACTCCAAACCCGAAGAATTGGACACATTAGACCGAAAAATCAGACAAATAGAAATTGAATTGGTTGCCATAAGGAGAGAAAAAGATGAAGAAAAGATTAAAAAACTTAATTTGGAATTGAGCGAACTAAAAGACGAACGTAATACCCTTTTTGCCCAATGGAGTCAAGAAAAAGAGGTTGTCGATAGTATTCAACAAACCAAAATTGAGATTGAAAATCTTAAATCTCAAGCCGATCGTGCAGAACGTGAAGGGGATTACGGTACTGTAGCTGAGATTCGCTATGGAAAACTTCAAGAGTCAGAAGCAAGAATTCAAAAACTTCATGAGACTTTAGCAAAAAACCAGTCTGAAAACAGCCTGATCAAAGAAGAAGTGACCTATGACGATATTGCAGAGGTAGTCGCCAAATGGACTGGTGTCCCCATTAGTAAAATGTTACAGTCAGACAAAGAAAAACTCCTAGGGCTAGAGAAAGTCCTTCACCAACGCTTGGTTGGTCAAGAAAAAGCAGTTATAGCAGTAAGTGATGCTATCCGAAGAAGTAGGGCGGGTTTACAAGATTTCAACCGACCCATTGGGAGTTTTTTATTCCTTGGAACTTCAGGTGTAGGTAAAACAGAATTAGCAAAAGCACTTGCAGAGGCTCTTTTTGATAATGAAAATAACATAACTCGTATTGATATGAGTGAATACCAGGAACGACATTCTGTTAGCAGGTTGGTTGGTGCACCTCCAGGATATATTGGCTATGAAGAGGGAGGACAATTGACCGAAGCAGTGCGACGAAAACCTTACTCAGTAGTTCTTTTGGACGAGATAGAAAAAGCCCATCCAGATACATTTAATGTTTTACTTCAAGTGTTAGATGAAGGGAGGTTGACAGATAATAAAGGACGACTAGCTGATTTTAAAAATGCGATCATTATCATGACAAGTAATATTGGTAGTCATGAAATTCAAGCTGCTTTTGAATCAAATCCAGAATTTGAAAAAGCAGAAAAGGTGGCCAAGGAACAACTTATGAAATTGCTTAAAACACAGCTTCGTCCAGAGTTCCTAAATCGTATAGACGATATTGTATTGTTTTCTCCCCTTACCCAAAAGGAAATTAAAAAAATTGTAGCTCTGCAATTTGAAATAATTGCTTTACGAATTAAAGCACAGGGTGTAGAAATTAATGCAACGAATGAGGCCTTGGATCAACTTGCACTCCTAGGATTTGATCCTCAATATGGTGGCAGGCCTGTTAAACGGGTACTTCAGCAACAAATCTTAAACCCTTTAAGTAAAAAATTACTCGGAAACGCTCTAGACAAAAACCACAGAATTACAGTTGATTACTTTGACGGAAAGTTTGTTTTTAGAAACTCCTAAGGTACTCGCTAAAAGGATAAGTGGTACCTTTACATCGTGCAAAAAGAAATTCACATAAAAAACAAAAAGGCTCGTTTTGAGTATGAACTCCTTGATGAATATACAGCAGGTATAGTATTGACTGGAACTGAAATTAAATCAATTCGGAACAGCAAGGCTTCTATAACTGAAAGTTTTTGTGAATTCAATGATAGCGGTGAATTGTTTACCATCAACATGCATATTGAGGAATATGCCTTTGGAACACGTTACAACCACAAACCCAAAGCAGAGCGTAAACTTCTACTGAATAAAAAAGAATTAAAAAAACTTCATCGTGAAGTTCAAAATTCTGGTTTGACTATTGTTCCACTTCGTTTGTTTATAACAGATAAAGGTTTTGCAAAACTTCGCATTGCTTTAGCACGGGGTAAAAAGCTTTATGACAAACGAGAAACCATTAAGGATCGAGATAATAAAAGAGACTTGGATCGTATTAAAAAGAGTTTCAAACGCTGATAGTGCCATTTTTTCTCAATTATAAAATTCATTAACTTGAATTAAAATTAGATTCATGAGAATACTGCTCCCTACCCTATTTTTGATTAGCCAAATCTCTTGGTGTCAAGACCCATTAGACCGACTTGAAAACTCTCCTCGTCATCACGAATGGATTACTTTAGAAACCCTTTCAAGGGAAGTAAAAAGCTTTTTAGTCTATCCTGAAGTTTCAGAAAAAACTCCCGTGGTCATCCTTATTCATGAAAACAGAGGCTTAAATGATTGGGCCCGAAGTATGGCAGATCAAATTGCTGAAATGGGTTACATTGCACTTGCTCCTGATTTTTTATCAGGTACCGCACCCAACGGTGGAGGGACTTCAGATTATGAAAGTTCAGATGCTGCCCAAACTGGTATTTATGGTCTTGATCAAAATCAAATTAATACGACATTAGAAGAAGCTGTTTCCTATGCTAAAAAGATTCCAGCATCAAATGGAAAATCAATAGTTATAGGATTCTGTTGGGGAGGAAGTCAATCCTTTGAATTTGCAACTGTATCATCTGACATAGAGGCTGCTATTGTTTGTTATGGGACAGGTCCCAAAAACACGGAAGTATACCAAGACATCAAAGTGCCTATTTATGGTTTCTACGGTGGAAATGACAATCGTGTGAATGCAACCATACCTCTAAGTAAAGAAGCAATGGAAGCAAACTCATTAACTTATGAAACTGTAATCTACGAGGGTGCAGGTCATGGTTTTTTTAGAGCTGGAGAAGGAAATAATGCCACAGAAGCTAATAAATCTGCAAGAAAAAAGGGGATGATACGACTCAAAGAAATTCTATCCCAAATCTAAAGGTATTCTAGAGAAACCCCCTTTTCGTTTTAATCCTTACTTTTGCACACTCGTCATAATTTAAGATGGAAAACCAAATACATATTACATACGGCATTACTGCATTCGAAGATCTTCATATAGAATTGACTGAAAAACAATACAGTTCTGTTTTTATTTTAGTAGATAGTAATACTAAATCGTTCTGTCTAGACCGTTTTTTCAAGTACTGCCCTATAAAAGTCAATGCAGTCTTGAATATGGCTGCAGGTGAGGAGAATAAAAACCTAAAAACCTGTGAAAAATTATGGCATGATTTATCTGAACATGGAGCAGATCGAAATAGTGTCTTGATCAATTTAGGTGGAGGTGTAGTTACCGATCTTGGTGGTTTCGTTGCTTGCACATTCAAACGAGGCATTGATTTTTACAACATTCCCACTACTCTACTTGCTATGGTTGATGCATCTGTAGGAGGGAAAACCGGGATTGATTTGGGTCCATTAAAAAATCAAATTGGTATTATTCGTGAGCCTGAAAACGTCATTGTAGATGCAGCTTGGCTCAATACACTTCCCTACGAAGAGCTAAGAAGTGGTTTTGCTGAAATGTTAAAGCATGGATTAATTGCAAACCCATCCTATTGGGATTCCCTAAAGTCCCTTACTCAGTTAACCCCTCAAAGAGTGGAAAATTTTATCAAACCTTCCATTGAGGAAAAAACGAAAGTAGTTCTTGTAGATCCTCATGAAAAAGGATTGCGTAAAATTTTAAATTTTGGACACACGCTAGGACACGCTATTGAATCATATTACCTTACCCACACCAAAAAACCTAGGCTTTTACATGGTGAAGCTATTGCTATTGGGATGATACTCGAGGCTTATTTAGCAACTCATTGTAGTGGTTTAGCTAAAATTCTGGCTGAAGAGATCAAAAAAACGTTTGTCACTTTTTTCCCTAAAGTGATAATTTCCACAACAGATCAAAATGGAATATTAGAATTATTACGGCACGACAAGAAAAACAAAGCAGGTCGTATCAATTTCGTGCTACTGAAAGCTATTGGCGTACCTCACATTGACGTAGAAGTTCCCCAGGCACTTTTCAGTAAGGCTTTCGAGTTTTATCACTCCACTTAAGCCGAGTTTCTGCTTGCATTTATATTCCCAAACAAGGAACGCGTGATCATCGTCTCCATTATCTCCAATTGCTTTGGATCTGGATTAGCTGATTTTTTTAATTTTTGTAATTCCATAAGTGCAAACTGTTGGATAGTGAGAAGCGGTTGTACTATTTCCTCACGTGCTTTAATTGAAGCCTTTCCAGCTGACTCATTCTCCATCAGTGATTTAAACTCACTGACCTCTAACAGCAACTTATTGGTTAAAGAATACTCATTGAAAATTAATTCCCAAAACAATCCAAACTCCTGATCGTCCTTCATATATGCAGTCAACTGGAAGAATGATTTAGTTAAACTCATCATGCTATTAAAAACTAAGGTTCTAAAAAATCTAGAATTATTGAATAATTGCTTTACGTCTTCTAGTTTCCCTTGGATCAAAAATTCATTTAATGCTGTACCAACTCCAAAAAAGCCAGGTACATTTTGCTTTAATTGACTCCAACTCCCAACAAAAGGTATAGCTCGAAGGTCTTCAAACTTAAGTTCAGTTGACTTTCCTCTTTTGGAAGGTCGACTACCAATATTAGTTTTAGCATAATACGGTAAAGTTGACATTCGCTCTAAATAGGGAATAAACATTGGATGTGCCTTGAACTCTTGATAAGCTTTATAACTAATAGCAGCAATATCTTCAAGAGTTGAGCGATCTGCAAGAGTTAAATTGTTTTTTCCAGGACTAAACACTTGACTCTCAATACCAGAGCTTAACAATTGTTCAAGGTTGTATTGGGAGGAATCTAAAGTTCCAAAATTAGAACTGATCGTTTGACCTTGTATGGTTAATTGAATGTCATCATTTTGAATAGAATCTCCCATGGATGCGTAAAACTCGTGAGTATTTCCACCTCCCCTGGCTGGTGGTCCTCCCCGACCATCAAAAAAGGCTACACGGATCCCGTACTTGGAGGCAAGCTCGCTCAATTCTTCTTTGGCTTTATAGATACTCCAATTTGCCATAAAATAGCCTCCATCTTTAGTTCCATCTGAAAAACCAAGCATTACTGTCTGCTTCATTCCCCTTCGCTTAAGATGCTCGTTATAAATGGGGTTACTAAACAAACCATTCATAACTTCCGCAGCAGTTTCCAAATCTGGAATTGTTTCAAATAATGGAATAAAGTCCACATTAGGCTTTTCCCATGCACTCATTCTACACATAGCAAACAATTCCAAGATGTTTTCTAAAGTTTGACAATTGCTTATGATATATCGATTACAGCCTCTTTCACCGTTTGTTTTCTGAATTGACTGCATCGCTCTTATACTATCTAAGGTTTGATGCGTAATCTCATCTGAAAAAATTGTAGCAGGCAAATCACCAATTAAATTTGGCAATACAGCACACCGTTCGTTTTCAGATAACTCCTTGTAATTGGAAGGCAAATTTTGAACGTAGTTATGAATATCTGGGTGAGATACAATTTCGTTAAATACGGAGCGGTGCACACGTGAATCTTGACGAATATCTAGGCTTGCAAAATGAAAACCAAACAATTCAATTTTATGAATCATATCTTGAACATCTTCCAAATACAAACCGTTGTGCTCTTTTTTGATAACTTCAGAAACATGTTTCATCTCAGAACGCACATGTTCTAGTGAGAAAAAAGAATTCCGATCAGGATAAAAAAGGGCGTTGAACACTTGATGCTCAAGGGCTTCAACTCGCTCCTCTACTCCAGGAAAAGTTAGTTTTCTCTTTAATCTTCTTAAATCACGATAATAATTTCTCAAAATTGAAAAACGTAATCTTTTAGCCGTTTTAAGTGTAATTTCAGGAGTTACAAATGGGTTACCGTCTCGATCACCACCCGGCCAAAATCCAAAGTCAAAAATGGCATTATTGAGTTCATCAGAATTGACAATATGATCTGCAATATAGTTGTAAATAGTACTCGCTGAATGATAAAAAACATTTTCTAAAAACCAAATTAAACTGACAGCCTCATCGAAAGGAGTTGGTTTTTCTTTTTTATAAAAAGGCGTTTTCCCTAATTGAACAAGTAGTTTTTGAATTCGATCGAGATCATCCTGAGCTATAGCATTAGAGAGCTCATTGATAATCACAAGCACATTATCAGGATAAAATTGCGTAGGATGTGCGGTAAGTACAATACGCACTTTAAATCGCTTAATGTAGTCTGTAAGGGATTTAGACAAGCGTTTCTTTTGAGCTTCTTCTTTAATATTTCGAAGTGTTCCTCTACCATGCATATTATTTACATAAGAGAAACCAGCATCTTCAATGGCATCAAATAACACCACTTGACGTTCGATGTACTGAATGAATCTAAACAATAAATCTTGTTGCTTTTCGAGGCTTAAGTCAGGTGCGAAGCGCTCAAAAAATATTTTTACAATCTCATTTGGGTTCTTTTGAAGCTCAAATTGCTTTTGACAATGATCTGCAAATAAAGGCAATAAAAGGGAGGTTCTTTTGATGTCTTCAAAAGGAAGGGTTAGAAATAAGCTGTTGTAGATTTGAAAGCGTGAGAGAATTTTTTCGTTAAATCGTTCAATTTTGGGTTTCCGGGCCATTTAGATTTTAAAAATTATAATTCATTAAATATGCTGTGCATTAATCGTTTTTTATCATTAATACTTTCTTCAAGAGAGATCATAGTCTCAGTTCTCGACACTCCTTCTACATCATCAATTCTAAAAATAATGTCTTTCGCATGATGGGTGTCGCGTGCGCGGACTTTACAAAAAATGTTAAATTTTCCAGTGGTAATATGTGCCACAGTAATAAAAGGAATACCTCTCAAAGACTCAAGAACTTCAGTAGTAGTATTCGTTTTTTCAAGATAGATCCCAACATAAGCAATGAAAGAATATCCCAACTTTACATAATCCAAGTTTAATGAGGAGCCCTTAATAATTCCAGATTCCTCCATTTTTCTGACTCGAACATGAACAGTACCGGCCGATATTAATAACCTTTTAGATATATCCGTGAATGGGATTCTTGTGTTATCAATTAAGATATCAAGGATTTGGTGATCAATTTCGTCTAGGATTACTTTGCTCATACGTTCAACAAATAGTATTAAAAGTTGCAAATTTAAACGAATTCAATCAATTTTATTAAAAAATCAACGTGTTTTTTATCTTTTTAATGCAAATTCTTCAGTAAAAATGGAGTTTTTGATGAGTTTTTCTTCCTCAAATCTTAAGCCAATAGCCTGAAATGAAGGGGAGAGTTTAACATAATTATGTGCTCGAAGTTCAATTTCAGATCCATAAGAAAGCATAATAGGAAGAAAAACGATCCTTTCTCCAACAAGAGTTTCTTGATACTGGATAGCTAATTGCTGATCTTTTATTTCATCTCCACCATCTAAAATAGTAACATGAGAAACAATTAAATCACAAAATTCGATTTGATTTTGGGGGATTTTAAAATAATCCTCTCTTTTGATAGACTCCTTCGGATTAAGAAGTGATTCAAACAATGCCTTAAACGCGTTTAGCATGTGAGCTCTAGCCTTTTCTCTTTGGTAATCATGAGGAACATGCCCAGCTTCAAAAAGTATGGTAGGTGTTCCTGCCTGCGTAAATGAGTCACCTACACAGTTGGAGTTAAATGTATCGTCATAGCGACCTATAGCATTTGGCAATTCATTACTTAGTGCCTCTACCATTGCTGCAATCAATTGCATTGCCTTTTGTCGTGCAGTAGTATTATTCCTCTCAAAATCTGCTGCTGGAGCCAAAAAAGAAATACTCGCTGAAGCCCCTCCTTTTCCTGCGGAATAAATTGTACGCTGACCGTGCAAATTCAAACACAGATTAGGCTTTATTTTTTCATAAATTGATCTTAACACCCTACTTTCGGGTTGTGATTTATTAATTGCATCGCGATTCAAGTCAACATTATTAGCATTGTGCCGGGTATAAAGATGAGAACCATCTGGATTGAGCTGAGGGATGATATAAAGCGTAAAAGCAGCTAGAAATCGTTTTCGTTTAGCTCCAAGAAGCCATGGAATCAGATCAATTAACGCCTTAGTTGTGGTACTTTCATTCCCATGCATCTGTGACCATATTAAAATCTTGTAAGGCCCCGAACCAATTTTCAACATTTCAATGGGTCGATTTTGTACCGAAAAACCTAAGGTCGATTTGCTACTTGAATCAAATTGAGAAAGAAATTGATCTAATTGTTTAGGAGGCAAATAACGTTTACATTCCATGATTTTTTTTATAATACAAATGTAAACAACTGTTTGTTCACAAATGTAGTTTACAAAAGTAAATGCCTGAAGGCTTGACCCCTGCCGTTTAGCGGAAGGAGTGTACAATTGTAAATAAACTAAATTATTTGGACGTTAAATTATTGTTTAACAGTGTTTTGTGGTTATAGTTTGAAGCTTTAATTTCATTTAAATACTGTTTGGTTTTAATAAATTACAATTGTATATTCGTATAACCTCAAAATTTAGTTTACAATGTTAAACATTGATTTATTTTTAAAGAGATTAGATGAACTGATGGAGAATCATCAATTAAATGCTGCTGCCTTTGCAGAAAAAATTGGAGTTCAACGTTCCTCTGTTTCGCATATCCTATCAAGACGAAACAAACCAAGCTTGGATTTCATTTTAAAAATTCAATCTCAGTTTGAAGAAGCAGATTTTGATTGGCTGCTTTTAGGATCACAAAAAAAGACATCCCCTACTCCAAGTTCTTTAGATCGACCCTCTGCCAATTTTATTGAAGAGAAGGCTCAGTATAAAAAAGATTGGGCATCCACTCCTCAAATTCCTGAACTGGAGCAGAACAATTCAGAAATTACCCAAATAATTCAAACATATAAGGATGGAAGTTTTCGTGTATTTTTACCCAAATCTTAGTATTTTTGATCCCATATGAGACAAATGCTTTTATGCGCACTAATCGCCTTTAGTTCGTGCTACACAGTCCAACGTGACTGCCTTCCTTTTCACACCGGCACTTTCGAGTTCTCACAAATCATTAACGGTGAAATGAAAACTTCCACTTTCTCTCGTGACTCACTGTATGAAATTGAACGCTTTGAAGGAAAAGTAGATACTGCTTCCATTCGCTGGGTAAATGATTGTGAATGCATTCTCACAAAATTAAATCCTAGTTCAAATCAAGACAAACGGCCCATACAGATTAAAATAATCAGTACTCAAGAAAATGCCTATACTTTTGAATACTCACTGGTTGGAGACAACGAAAATTCTCAACGAGGAACGATTCAAAAAATGAACTAATCATGATTACACCCGATCTTATTTTAGCTTTCTTAACCCTAACCTTTCTTGAAATAATTCTCGGGATAGATAACATCATTTTTATCTCTATACTTGCTAGTCGATTTCCTGAGGCTGATCGAAAAAAATTAATGCGAGTGGGACTATTTCTTGCAATGTTTATGAGAATTTTGTTGTTGATGGGAATAAATTGGTTGGTTCAAATGCAATCCTCTCTTTTCAGTTTTTCTTGGGGATGGATTAGTTCTGAGGTTTCAATTCAGTCTCTTATACTATTAGCAGGAGGCTTATTTTTACTTTATAAAAGTACACGAGAGATCTACGAGAAGGTTGAAGATTTTAGTCAATCAGAACCCGGTATGGGACCAAATAAACTAACATTTTCAAGAGCTTTAGTGCAAATTGTCCTTATCGACATCGTTTTTTCTTTTGACTCAATCTTGACTGCTGTCGGGATGACCAACGGGGTTCCGTATGCCCTTCCCATTATGGTAGCTGCGGTTGTAGTAGCAATTCTAATCATGATGCTTTTTGCTGCACCTGTAAGTCGCTACATCAATGCTCACCCCTCACTTCAAATATTAGGCTTATCCTTTTTATTACTTATAGGCTTTATGTTGATTACTGAGGCTGCCCATCTTTCTCATACAACCATTTTTGGTTCAAACATTGGTGTAATTCCTAAAGGATACTTGTATTTTGCCATTGCCTTTTCACTTGGTGTCGAAATGATTAATATGCGGTTTCGAAAGGGAAATAAAGCTTAAAAATCCAAGCTAATTTGACTGTCGTCTTGTTCTGAAGAAATCGCTTCTTCCCCCTCTACTTCAATTTCATGAAGCTCTTGTTCTTTTGGCAATTCGTAAGGTAAAGTCTCTTTGAGGGTCACTTTTTTGATTTTCCTAGTAGAGAGTTGATTTCCCAAAGCTTTATAACCTTTTACCGATATAAATTCCTCAGCGTTAACAATTAAGTTTTCTAAAGGGTCTTTCCCTCTTGGCTTTTCAAATTCGATGTTAAGCACAGGACGACCTTCGAAGCTTGTATAAATATGCTCTCCCCCCTCTTTGATGTAGGAATCTTCTTTGTCTTCGCTTTCTACACAAAAACGCTTTAAAAAGTAACGCTCTTTTTCTGAATCAAAATGAATAGAAGTGATTGGTTTTTCTGGGATCCATTTTTCTATATGTGAAACCGTATCATCAAAATGTAAACTAAGCTCAGGTGTAACAACCCTAATAGTTCCATGAGTAGACGCGATGAGTAGTTTGTCCTCACCTTTAAAAGCACCTAATAATTCTCCTCTTCCCTCTAGATTTAGTCTACGAATAGTAGTATCAAACCAAATTTTCCTTGGTTTAAGGGTAGATACTCCCTTTTCTTTTAACTCTACTTTTCGAACGTTATATTTGGTTACAGTGTTTCCTCTAACCGAACGCCCTTTTATTTGAAGGTCGGCAAAATCTAAATCCCATTTTAATTTTTTTACGCTCCCGGAATTTCGTAAGAGTATGGATACTATTTCAGCCTCGCCATTTGGGTTAGCAGAAAAATAAAGAACTTCAGAGTTTGGATTACCTTGAGTAAGATCGTAAATTTTTTCACGTGTCACTCCAGTAACCGCAAATCGCTTGATATAGGTAGTCCCGTTTTTACCGTCTCGATAAATCATATTATAAATTGTACGGCTGTCTTTTTTCTTAAATACTGCCGTATGAATAATATTTTTACCAATAAAAACCTTACTATCTACTTTCACTACTTGCATTTTACCTTCTGCAGTAAAAGCGATTACATCATCAATATCTGAACACTCGCCAACAAATTCATCTTTTCGCAATGATGTACCAATAAAACCCTCGCTACGATTAACGTAGAGTTTTTGATTTCTAACTACAACTTTTTTTGCATCAACATCATCAAAAATTCTGATTTCAGATTTTCGCTCCTTATCTTTACCATAAGTCTTTTTAAGATGTGTAAAATAGCGAATGGCGAAGTCAATAAGATGATTTAAGTTGTTTTTTACTTCTGCTATATTCCCTTCAAGGGCTTCAATTTTTTGCTGAGCTTTATCCAAATCAAATTTTGAAATTCTTTTGATTCTGATCTCTGTCAAACGGACAATATCCTCCTCAATCACAGGTCGTTTCAAATGAGCTATATGGGGCTTTAATCCTTTGTCAATCGAGGCTATTACTTCTTCCCAAGACTCTGCTTCTTCAATATCTCTATAAATTTTATTTTCAATGAAAATCCGTTCCAAAGAAGCGTAATGCCATTGATTTTCAAGCTCTTGAAGCTCTACCTCCAACTCTAATTTTAGGATCTGTACCGTATGATCTGTTGAGATTTTAAGCATCTCACTAACCCCCATAAAGTGGGGTTTATTTTCAATAATCAAACAGCCCAGTGGTGAAATTGAAGTCTCACAGGCAGTAAAAGCATAAAGTGCATCTATGGTTTTGTCTGGAGAGATATCATTAGGTAGATGGACTAAAATTTCAACATCAGATGAAGTATTGTCCTCAATTTTTTTAATCTTGATTTTTCCTTTGTCGTTCGCCTTTAGAATACTATCGATTAAACTTGAAGTATTAGTACTAAAAGGAATTTCACTGATCACTAAAGTATTTTTGTCCTGTTGGGTAATTTTAGCCCTTACTCTTACTTTTCCACCACGTAAACCGTCATTATAATTTTGAACATCAATGATACCACCGGTCTGAAAATCAGGGAATAACAAAAACTTCTTTCCCTTTAAATGAGCTATACTGGCTTGCAGAAGTTCGTTAAAGTTATGCGGCAAAATTTTTGTGGAAAGTCCTACTGCAATACCTTCTGCTCCTTGTGCCAAAAGCAAAGGAAATTTCATCGGTAAGTGAATGGGTTCTTTTTTTCGTCCGTCATAAGAAAGTTGCCACTGGGTCACTTTGGGACTGAATACGACTTCTAAGGCAAATTTTGAAAGTCGGGCTTCTATGTATCTTGAAGCTGCCGCACTATCCCCAGTAAGAATATTCCCCCAGTTTCCTTGCATGTCTATCAGCAATTCTTTTTGCCCAACCTGTACCATGGCATCTGCAATACTCGCATCGCCATGAGGATGATACTGCATTGTATGGCCGACGATATTGGCAACTTTGTTGTAACGTCCGTCATCTAAATCCTTCA
>JAQWHT010000038.1 GCA_029249225.1 Flavobacteriaceae bacterium | reverse complement strand
AGGGATCATTGTAGGAATGTCCCTATTTGGTGTGATTGATCAGATTACAGGAAGTATGCGCAATGCAATTTTATTTTTCATGCTCTTTTTTATTGTAGGAGCCCTGATGTTACTCCGTGTTCCAAGAAAAAAATTAAGGGGTTAATTTCGGACAATAACATCCCCAGAATCTGTCGTTTTGATTTGTTGTTTTTTTGGATTACCATAACAAATGATATCACCTGAACCAGTAACATTAGCAGTGAGATCACTGCTAGCATGCAACTCAATGTCTCCTGAACCCGTAACTTTTGCACTTCCAAGATTTGATTCCATTTCATCTGCTTTAATGTCTCCTGAGCCAGTCAATTGGTAGGAAGCTTCTGTTGCCTTTCCTCTAAGCTCAATATCTCCAGAGCCTGTCAGAACCGATGCTAATTCGTCAGTATCCAGAAACAATTCGATTTCTCCAGACCCTGAAAGTACAACTTTAAAGTCCTCTGATCTTAACTTGTGCTGGTTCCTAATTGACCCTGAAACGCTAAGGATAACTTTATTTATGTCTTCAACAGGGATATTAATACTGACTTTTCCAGAATTCCAGTTCTCAAACCAAGAAGTTTTTTTTTGTTTAATAATTAATTCACCTTTTTTGATGTAGGTTTCTATTTTATCTAAATCATCTTGGTTTCCACTTAAAGTAATCGTTCCCTCGCTGCCTTGTGTTAAAGTGACATCATAGTGGCCAGCAACATGAATTCCATCGAAAGGGGAAACAGATCTTTTTTCGGTTTGTGCTAGGAGAGTGGTGGAGGCAAAAAGGAGTAGAGTGAAATATTTGATTGTTTTCATGGGTTTAATTTTAGGGTTAAATATTAGAGATTTGTGGGATTGAGTTTAACACTCCCAAATTCGGATTTTATATGAAGATTATGGCTGCTATTTTCATTTTTATAATAGCCTTTGTAGGTTTTTTCTATAGAATGCTCTCGTGTTGTTGTATGGTTGAGAGGTATTTTGCTTTTTAAACTAGCAAATTCAAGATTGATTTTATAATTAAATTCCCACTCAGAATCTATACCTAGGTTAATGCCAGTATATTCAGCGTCAACGGTAATTGAATCAGCTGAGGGTTTAACATGCGCAACACGTATGGAACCAAATTCTTGATTAAGCTCTAAATTTTTGTAGAGAGTTCCCAATCGTAAGGTTAGAAAGTCGCCTCTTCCAATCAGTTGATTGATACGGTCTACATTTAGTTTTCCATAATCGTTTTTAAATTCGAGGTGATCTAAAGTATTAAATGTTGAGTTGGTATAATCTGCTACCAAAGATATTTTACCTGCCTCCAAAACTTCAAAACTTGAATAATCAGCATGAATTTCAGCTCCTTTTAAAAAGTCTATGGTAGAATTAGAGGTGTAATCAAAAGAAAGAGAATTGTTTTCATGGTGTAAGTCTCCGAGAACCAGTTTCCCGAAATCACAACTGATCTTGGCTTGGCCATGGAGTTCATTGAGTAAGATGGTACCGTAATTATTGTCTAGGTCTACTGAACTGGATTTTGGGATTTTAACATTGTAATCAATTTGATAGCTTAATTTTGAGCTATTAAGCCATTTAAAACCCCAGCCTTCATCAATTCTTGTTCTTGCACTGACTCGTTCAGGAGAAAGAAAAAAATCTACGTTAATTTCATCTAATTTTTCATTTACACGCTTTTGATTAATTCCTTTTACAGAGATGATAATGTCAATAACAACCTTGTTTTGATCCCAGCTACTGATATTGAGATCTCCAAACTGGTTTTGTATTTCGACTACGACGTCCGGATTTACATCAATTTCTTTGTGTAGTTCTTTGCTTGTATTTTGAATGGCAAAGAGTGAAAAACTGGTCCCTATTAGAAGGATTCCTAGAAACTTAAATTTTAAGTTCTTCATAATGTGTTTTTTTAATTGTTTTCAAAATGTTGTTAATTTCAGTAAGCAAATTGATCTGGGTGTTTAAATTTCCAATTAGTGCTTGAATCAATTGTGGCTGATTAGGATTGGCCTCCCATTGCTTATAAATTTGGTCATAATTAGTTTGAATTGTTTCAAGTTGCTTTTTACTCTGTATTAAAATCTTTTGAGTTGCAGGCGAATTTGAGTTTTCAAACTCATTCAGTTGTTCGTCAATTAGCTGCATTAAATGAAATTCTGCTTTTTCAAACTGAATGACTTCATCAGGTAGTTGTTCTTGAGAAAATTGAAAAGCACCTCCAAGACCAATACAAATCAACACGACTGCAGCCCATTGAAAGACATTCCTCATTTGCGCCCTTTTGTTGCGCTTGTTTAGGCGTATCAAAAATTGAGTAGCATGGTCTGATTCAAGAGGTTGAATCTTCTGAATCAACTCCCATTTATGAAACTCTTCCTTAAGCTGTTGTTCTTTCATAGAGTTCTTTTTTTAATTGCGTTTTAGCTCTAGAGAGGGTTGTTCTACAGTTGCTATAACTCCAGTTGAGAAGTTGACCAATCTCATCATGTGTTAAGCCTTCCAAATAGTACAATTTTAAAATCAGGCTGTAACGGTCATTCAATTTTTCTAAAGCCTGATCCAATTCCTTTGAATTAAAAAGTGGAAGATGGGTATCTCCCTTTTCTGGATCTTCACTAAGATCAGTCCTGTTTTCTAGTTCCACATTTCTTGTAATTCGTTTGTTGTAATGGTAGTAGGCAATGCTTTTCCTCACTACAATTTTACGTAACCATCCACCGAAATCTCCCTCTCCTTGAAACTGATTCAGTTTTTCAAACGCTACAATCATACCTTCTTGCATTGCATCTTGTGCATCATCACGATTTTTTAAAATGTTGTAAGCAGCTTGATAAAGAGGCTGATGATATCGATGGTATAATTCCATTTGAGCATTTTGATCCTTTTTTTTACAGGATTGTATTAGGGCGTTAATATGTAATTTTTTGTAGTTCAATTAAGATGTCTTCATTTAGTTGAGGAGTAAATTTGAATTTTGTTACACTTCGCCATTTTTTTGTGGCATAACTATTGTTTTTATTTAGATAAGGTTATTTAAAAATGGACTAACTATTGAATTAGAACGATTCTCCTCAGTATTCCATTTAAAAAATGACAACATGACCTAAAAATGCACTATGGCGCGATCCCTTTTTAATACAATTGACAACTTGTCACTGCAAGATATAGAATCTGATGCTGATTTAATTCCCCTAATGACAACAGAAGATGAGGAAGCTCTTGAAAATGAAGCTTTACCAAACGCAGTACCCATACTTCCTCTAAAAAACACAGTGCTTTTTCCCGGTGTAGTGATTCCTATTACTGCTGGTCGCGATAAGTCAATTAAGCTTATTAAAGACGCGAATAAGGCGGACAAAATAATTGGGGTAGTTGCTCAACGTAATGAAGATGTTGAAAATCCAGGAGCTCAAGATATCCATGAAATGGGGACTGTTGCTCAAATCCTAAGAGTATTAAAAATGCCTGATGGTAATACAACGATCATCATCCAAGGAAAAAAACGTTTTAAAATTAAATCTATACTTGAGGAACAACCTTATTTGAGAGCAGAGATCGAATCAGTTAAAGACGAACATCCTAGCAAAGAGGATAAAGAATTTTTAGCTACTATAGATTCTATCAAGGATTTGGCTTTGCAGATCATACAGGAAAATCCAAACATACCCACTGAAGCTGCTTTTGCGATAAAAAATATACAAACCCCTTCTTTTCTAATAAATTTTGTCGCTTCCAACATGAATGTTTCTGTAAAAGAGAAGCAGAAGATTTTAACCGAAGTAAGCCTTCACCAGAGAGCTTTGGTATGTTTAAAGCACATGAACGACGAGTATCAAAAATTAGCTCTTAAAAATGATATTCAATCTAGAGTTCGTTCTGAAATGGATACCCAACAAAGAGAATATTACCTTCATCAGCAAATGAAAACCATTCAGGAAGAATTGGGAGGCGTATCTTATGAAGAAGAAGTGGAAGAGATGCGTGGACGCGCCGTAGAAAAAAAATGGAGTGAAGAAGTTGCAAAACACTTCGATAAAGAGTTGATGAAACTCCAGCGAATGAATCCTCAAGTAGCTGAATATTCAGTACAGCGGAATTATTTGGATTTATTTTTAGACCTTCCTTGGGAAGAATATTCAGAAGATAATTTTGATCTTAAACGTGCTCAAAAAATATTAGACCGTGATCATTTTGGGTTAGAAGAAGTCAAAAAAAGAGTCATTGAATACCTTGCTGTTTTGAAGTTAAGAAATGATATGAAATCTCCAATATTATGTTTGCACGGACCTCCAGGTGTGGGAAAAACTTCATTGGGAAAATCCATAGCTGAAGCCTTAGGGAGAGAATATGTGCGCATTTCATTGGGAGGAATGCGAGATGAAGCTGAAATCCGAGGGCACCGAAAAACATACATTGGAGCATTGCCTGGACGTATTATTCAAAGTTTAAAAAAGGCAGGAACTTCAAACCCAGTTTTTGTATTGGATGAGATTGATAAATTGGCCTCTGGGGTTCAAGGCGACCCCGCTGCTGCATTATTAGAAGTTTTGGATCCTGAACAAAACACCACTTTTTATGATAATTTTTTAGAGCTGGGTTATGACCTGTCGAAGGTAATGTTTATTGCAACTGCGAATAGTTTAGCACCCATCCATCGTGCTCTAAGAGATCGTATGGAAATGATCTCTGTAAGTGGATATACTATAGAGGAAAAGACCTCTATTGGTCAAAAGTTTTTATTGCCAAAACAATTGAAAGAGCATGGGATGAAGAAGACTCATTTAAACCTGAGAAAAGCAATTTTAGAAAAAATTGTAGAGGGTTATACAAGAGAGTCAGGTGTACGTGGTCTTGAAAAACAAGTTGCAAAAACAGTTCGCTATGCAGCGAAATCCATTGCGATGGAAGAGGAATATAAAGTTTCTCCAGAAATAGATGATTTGATAACTATTCTAGGTCCAGCAAAAGTACATCGTGATTTGTATGAAAATAATCATGTTGCCGGGGTAGTAACAGGATTGGCTTGGACTTCCGTAGGGGGTGACATTCTCTTTATTGAATCCGCTATATCGAAAGGAAAAGGAGGATTAAGCATTACCGGGAATTTAGGTAAAATAATGAAAGAATCAGCAACTATTGCCATGGAGTATATCAAGGCAAATGCAGATTTTATGGGGCTATCAGAATTTAAATTTGAAAACTATAATATCCATATCCATGTCCCAGAAGGAGCTACTCCAAAAGATGGCCCAAGTGCCGGGATAACGATGTTAACGTCTTTAGTTTCATTGTTTACCCAAAAACGGGTAAAGAAAAACTTGGCTATGACTGGAGAAATTACCCTTAGAGGTAAGGTACTTCCAGTAGGTGGGATCAAAGAAAAGATTTTAGCAGCAAAGCGTTCAAAAATCAAAGAAATTATTCTTTGTGCTGAGAATAAAAAAGATATTGACGAAATCAACCCTAGGTATTTAAAGGGATTAAAATTTCTTTATGTCTCAGAAATGAGAGAAGTCATTGACCTAGCTGTTACTTCACAAAAAGTGGTAAATGCCAAAAATTTGATAGCATCATAAATTAAGTGCTATTTTTGAGCTATGAATAAATTGATCATTGCTATTGACGGTTTAGCTGCTACAGGTAAAAGCACCCAAGCGAAACGTCTCTCTAAAGCATTTGGATTCATCTATGTAGACACTGGAGCCATGTATCGTGCTGTGACACTTTTTGGCTTCAATCAGTTCCCCAAAGGGAGTGTAGATTTAAGTTTGCTTAATGACTCATTAGATCAAATATTGATTCATTTTGAAGAGGTTGAGGGTAAACAGCAGACATTTTTAAATGGTAAAAATGTAACTAAAGCCATTAGAGCTGCTGAGGTTAATAAATGGGTAAGTCAGGTTGCTTCACAAGAAGTAGTACGTACTTTTTTAACCAAACAACAACAATTAATGGGGGCTGACCGAGGAGTTGTAATGGACGGTCGTGATATTGGTACTGTTGTCTTTCCTGATGCTCAATGTAAATTTTTTTTAACAGCAACACCTGAGGTGAGAGCTAAAAGAAGGTATCAAGAGCAGTTGGAAGCTGGCCTTAGTGGAACTTTTGATGAGGTTCTTAACAATGTCAAAACACGTGACAAACAAGATCAAACACGAACAATTGCTCCTCTTCAAAAAGCTCAAGATGCTATTGAAATTGATGTAAGCAATCTTTCCATAGATGAGGTTTTTGAGATTTTACATACAGCAGTGCTCAAAAAGCACGAATCAATTCATCGATAAAATTTATTAAATTATTTGTTTATCAACTCTTTAGAAGTATATTTGCACGCTTTTAATTGGTAGGAAAAACCGAAAGCAACAACAATTTTAGAAACAACTTCTGTATCTGCAATTCAGGTTTTCCCATATACAGAATACAAAAACCCCTCGGAAATGGCTAAAAAACCAACCGAAGAGGCTGCAGCAAAAAGCGCTAAGCCCAATAAAGCAGTAACTCCAAAAAAAACAACTGCTAAAAAAACCACAAAAAAAGAAGTAGCACCCAAAGTAGAAGAAATTGTAGCGGCTCCCGTTGCTGAACAACCTACTCCTGTTGTTGAAGAAGCTGCTCCCGTAGCAGAAACGACCGTTGACGTCGCTGTGGTTGAGGAAGAAAAAGCACCTAAAGTTGATGAAAAAGCAGCTCAAGCTGAATTTCTGGACAACTTTAACTGGCACAATTATCAAGAAGGAATCGATGTAATCGAAGACAAACAACTTGATGAATTTGAAAAATTAGTAAAAGACAACTTTGTAGATACCGCTGACGATGATGTGATTGAAGGTGAAGTTGTTTATATGACAGATCGTGAAGCAATTATTGATATCAACGCCAAGTCTGAAGGTGTAATCTCTCTTAACGAATTCCGATACAATCCCAATTTAAAAGTTGGAGATAAGGTTGAAGTAATCGTCGACATGCGCGAAGATAAAACGGGTCAGTTAGTTTTATCTCACAGGAAAGCACGTGTAATTAAAGCATGGGATCGAGTAAATAACGCTCATGATAATGGTGAAATCGTAAGTGGTTTTGTAAAATGCAGAACGAAAGGTGGAATGATTGTGGATGTATTTGGTATTGAGGCTTTCTTACCAGGTTCACAAATCGATGTAAAGCCGATTCGAGACTATGATCAGTATGTAAATAAAACGATGGAATTTAAAGTGGTTAAAATTAATCACGAATTTAAAAATGTTGTTGTTTCTCACAAAGCATTGATTGAGGCTGATATAGAAGAACAGAAAAAAGAAATTATTGGCCAATTAGAAAAAGGTCAAGTTTTAGAGGGTACTGTGAAAAATATTACTTCGTATGGAGTGTTTATTGACCTTGGAGGTGTTGACGGATTAATCCACATCACTGATCTTTCGTGGAGTCGTATAAACCACCCAAGTGAAATATTGGAATTAGATCAAAAGTTAAATGTTGTTATCCTTGACTTTGATGATAACAAATCTAGAATCCAACTTGGTCTTAAGCAATTGAGTGCGCACCCATGGGATCAACTTTCTGAGAGCTTGAAAGAAGGAGATAAAGTAAAAGGAAAAGTAGTTGTAATTGCAGATTATGGAGCTTTTGTTGAAATTGAAGAAGGTGTTGAAGGTTTGATTCACGTTTCTGAAATGTCTTGGTCTACTCATTTGAGATCTGCACAGGATTTTGTGAATGTTGGTGATGAAGTAGAGGCTGTGATTTTAACTCTGGATCGGGAGTCAAGAAAAATGTCACTTGGAATCAAGCAAATTACACCTGATCCATGGACTGACATTACCTCAAAGTATCCAATTGGATCAAAGCATTCATGATTAGTTAGAAACTTCACCAACTTTGGAGTATTTATTGATTTAGAGGAGGGTATTGATGGATTGGTTTACATTTCAGATCTGTCTTGGACCAAAAAAGTAAAGCATCCTTCTGAGGTCTTAACACTTGGAGATAAAATTGATGTTATTGTTCTAGAATTAGATGTTGAAGGTCGTAAACTGAGTTTAGGTCACAAACAGACAATGGACAATCCATGGGATAAATACGAAAAAGAGTTTGCAGTAGACACAACCCATACCACTGCAATCACCGAAATCGTTGACAAAGGAGCAACAATTCACTTTAATGAAGATATTGTAGCCTTTGTTCCATCTCGTCATCTTGAGAAAGAAGACGGAAGTAAGCTTAAAAAAGGTGAAGAATCTACATTCAAGATTATAGAGTTCAGTAAAGAATTCAAAAGAGTTGTAGCCTCACATACGGTAACCTTTAGAGAACAAGAGATGAAAAATGTGAAGCGTGCTGCCAAGAAAGTTGCAGCTTCAAATGCAGATAAAGCTACTCTTGGAGATCTAGATGCGTTAGCTAATTTAAAAGAGCAAATGGATAACGACAAATAGTAATTTATCTAAATTTAGATTAAAAAACCCTCCAACTGGAGGGTTTTTTTTATCGTACAGAAACTCCTACTTTTGTACCATTATAGATAAGATGAAGCCAAAAGTGCTACTTAGCGATAAAAAGATCAACATCATTTTAAACAGGCTTTGCTATCAATTGATTGAACAACACGGTGATTTTTCTAATGCAGTCCTTGTAGGATTGCAACCTAGAGGAACGTTGTTACTGGACCGCCTAGTCCAATTATTGATCATGTCTGGAATAAAAAACCTAAAAACAGGAAAACTGGACACAACCTTCTTCCGAGACGATTTTAGAAGAAGCGAACGTCCTCTTAAGGCCAAGGCTACAGTCATGAATCAGTCTGTTGAAGGAAAAGATGTCGTGTTGATTGATGATGTTCTGTTTACGGGGAGAAGTATACGTTCAGCGCTTACAGCAATTGACACATACGGGAGACCCAAGTCCATCGAATTGTTGGTTTTAGTAGATAGAAGATTTAGTAGGCATTTGCCAATACAACCTGATTATCTAGGAGCTCAGATTGATGCGTTACAAGGCGATAAGGTGAAGGTGGTATGGTCAAAAAGAGATTCAGAAAATAGAGTTTATTTAGAAAAACACGTTGAATGAAAACATTAAGTGTTTCACATCTTTTAGGAATTAAATACCTCTGTGAGGAGGATTTGCATTTAATTTTTGAAACTGCTAAACATTTTAAAGAGGTCATCAACAGACCCATTAAAAAGGTCCCTAGCCTGAGAGATATCACTATTGCAAATCTATTTTTTGAGAATAGTACTCGAACCAAACTATCCTTTGAATTAGCAGAAAAGAGATTGAGTGCCGATGTACTCAATTTTTCAGCGAATCAGTCTTCTGTTAATAAAGGAGAAACTCTAGTAGACACTGTAAATAATATTTTGGCCATGAAAGTCGATATGGTGGTCATACGACACCCGCATCCTGGAGCGGCTCATTTTCTCTCGAAGAAAGTAGATTCCTGCATTATTAATGCAGGAGACGGAACTCACGAACATCCTTCCCAAGCCCTACTAGATGCTTTTTCTCTAAAAGAAAAATTTGGTGAACTCGGAGGAAAACGTATTGCAATCGTTGGAGATATATTACATTCTAGAGTAGCATTGTCCAATATCTACGCCCTTAAAATGTTAGGAGCTGAAGTAAGCGTTTGCGCACCAAAGTCATTACTCCCAAAACATATAGATTCACTTGGAGTTGAAATTTCAACAGATTTTGCAAAGACCCTCAAATGGTGTGATGCAGTGAACATGCTACGAGTACAAAACGAAAGAATGGATTTGAATTACTTCCCATCTACAAGAGAATACAGCCAAAATTTTGGACTGACTTTTGAGCGATTGAAGTCCCTTAAAAAAGAAATTGTTATTCTACATCCAGGTCCAATTAACAGAGGAGTTGAGATTAGTAGTGAAGTTGCAGATTCAGATCAGGCGATCATATTAAACCAAGTTGAAAATGGGGTGGCTATCAGAATGGCAATTATCTATCTCTTAGCTTCTAAACTTAACATTCCTATAGCATGATTCGTTTTGACGAAAATGAGGTAGGAAAAATTTCTGTAGAACAATTCTTAAAGTGTAGAGCACTGTGTATTGAGCGACTCAAGAATGAGCCAAGTTTTGATTTGATTTTAGATTCTACTAATTCAAGCTTACCTTACGAAGAGTTGAGCGAGTTAAACTCTTTATTATTGTCAAAGTCAAGAGTACTGGTAGTAATTGTTGCGACTGATCAGATGGAGGATCTCTATTCCGAATGGAATTTGGTTCCCACAATTCAGGAGGCAGAAGATTTTATTTCTTTTGAACGAATGCAACGTGATTTAGGTTTTTAAGATGATGAAACTTACAATTTTAGGATGTCATTCGGCAACCCCAAGAGAGCACAAACACACCACTTCTCAATTATTAGAGATTAGGGGGAATTTGTTCTTGATAGATTGTGGTGAAGGAACTCAAATGCAATTGAGGAAATCTAAGATAAAATTTTCTCGCATCCAACATATTTTTATTTCGCACCTTAATGGAGATCATTTTTATGGCTTGATTGGCTTGATTAGTACTTTTCGACTTTTAGGAAGAACAGCACCTCTCACTATTTATGGTCCAAAAGGAATTAAAGAAATTATAACATTACAATTGAAACTTGCAAAATCCTGGACTGACTATGAATTGCATTTTAAAGAATTAGAATCAACTGTCTCAGTACCTCTCTATGAAGATGAACATGTAAAAGTAGCTACAATACCTCTAGATCATCGAGTATACACCAACGGGTTTTTATTTTCAACAAAATCTGAAAAAAGGAAAATTAAAAGTAAAGCGATAGCTGGATTAGACTTAAAACCATTTCATTTTTTACAGTTACAAGACGGATTTTCAATTCAACTAGAAAACGGAAATACTTATAAAAATGAAGAGCTTACCGCCGCACCAGATCCTCCAAAGCAATATGCTTATTGCAGTGATACAGCTTATAATAAAGCACTTATAGATAGAGTAGCTGGAGTAGATTTATTGTACCATGAATCTACTTTTTTAGAGTTGCACAAAGAACTTGCAAAAAAAACAAAGCACAGTACAGCCAAAGAAGCTGCTGATATTGCTCAAAAAGCTGGGGTCAAAAAACTGATGCTGGGGCATTATTCCAATCGCTATAGCGATAAAAATGATTTTATTAAAGAGGCTTCAGTAATTTTTGAAAATGTAATTTTATCGGAAGATCTCAAAAGCTTTTCGGTATAACTAAAATGGATTGTAACTTGTAATTCAAATGAAAGAAAAAGACTTAGGACATTTAAGAAAATCATATCATAAAAGTGAGCTGAAAGTAGAGGATCTTTCCAATGATCCGATTGCATTTTTCAAATCGTGGTTTGAGGAGGCTGACCAGCACCCTCAAATTGATGAGGCAAATGCAATGTCACTTGCGACTTTAGGATTAGATGATTTTCCTAAGGCACGAGTTGTTTTACTAAAAGCACTCACCAAAGACGGCTTTGTTTTCTATACCAATTATCAAAGCGAAAAGGGGCTCTCAATAGCCCATCATTCCAAAGTAGGACTTAGCTTTTTTTGGCCAGCTTTAGAACGTCAAGTTGTCATTAAAGGGACTGCAGAACAGCTAAGGCCAGAAATTTCAGACAGTTATTTCAATAGTCGACCAAAAGGAAGCCAACTGGGAGCCATTGTTTCAGAACAAAGTAAAGTAATCACCAATCGTTCAATTTTAGAAGCTAAATTGGATGCTCTAGAGATTGAATATGGAGACAAAAAAGTAGAGCGACCTCAACACTGGGGTGGGTATATTGTATCCCCAAAGAGTCTTGAGTTTTGGCAAGGACGTCCAAATCGTTTACATGATCGTATCCGGTGTCAATGGCAGGGTAGTTTCTGGAATATTGAACGTTTAGCTCCTTAATTATGAAGAAATTAATACTATTGCGACATGCAAAATCATCATGGGAATCTATGGTGGAAGATAGGAATAGGGGGCTTACTGAAAAAGGAATTGAGAGAATCAAACGAATAGCTGATGCTTCTTCAGAAATCTTTAAAGATTTTGAAGTTATTTATTCTAGTCCTGCCAATCGTGCTTTGCATACTGCCTGTATTCTGATTCACGAATTACAACTTCCCTTTGAATCATTAGAGTTAAAGGAGTCCTTATACACCTTTGAAAGCCCTAAATTACTACACTTCATAAAATCTATACCAAACCATTATTCTAGTGTTGTTTGTGTGGGGCATAATCCTGCATTTACTCATGTAGTAAGCGAGCTGTCTAAAACCTTTTTAGAACATCTGCCAACTGCTGCATGGGCACAAATTCAGTTTGAACAGAACGAGTGGAAAAATATTCAAAGCGGTGAGGCAATTTTGGGATTTCCTAAAGAAATTTTGAAATGAAAAAAAGGCTTAAACCACGTTTTATCAATAGGGAGTTGAGTTGGTTAGACTTCAATGCTCGAGTGCTGCAAGAGGCTGCTCATCAAAGTGTACCCCTTTTAGATCGTCTTCGATTTATTGGTATATTCTCCAATAATTTAGATGAATTTTTTCAGGTGCGCTATGCTACTGTCCAACGGATTGCACAATCTGAAAAAACAGGGAAAAAAGTTTTTGGTGGAGAAAATGCCTCTGAATTGTTGAAAATGATTACTAAAAAAGTAATTGAACAGCAAAAGGAGAGTACTAAAATTCTCAGGGGAATTGAAAAAGAATTAGAGAAAGAACAAATTTATTTTGTAAATGAAAGTGAGGTTTTAGAAGAACACAAAACTTTTTTAAAGGAATACTTTATCCAAAAAGTGAGCCCTGCTTTGATGACCATCATGATTTCAGAAAATAAGGATCAAGATTTTTCAGATAATCAAGCCTTTCTTGCCGTAAAACTCACTTTCGAGTCCAATACTCTTTTGCGAAACCAATTTGCTTTAATTGAAATTCCTAAAGAACTGGATCGATTTATTGTCCTACCTCAACTTGGTGAAAATCAATATGTTATGTTTTTGGATGATCTGATTCGATATCATTTTCACCTAATTTTTAATTTTAATGAGTTCACCTCCATTACTTCTCACATGATTAAGGTCACTCGTGATGCAGAGCTCGATATGGAGGGAGATGTATCTAAAAGTTATATCAACAAAATCGTTGAAAGTGTTCGAGAACGAATTTTAGCAGAACCCGTTCGTTTGGTATATGATACCGACATACCTGAGGATATGTTAAACCTTGTAAAGGGTATTTTGGGCATGGATTCTACTGATAGTCTGATACCAGGAGGTCGGTATCATCATCGTAGAGATTACATGAATTTTCCTCCTCTTAAAAATAGTAATCTTCAATACGATAAAGTAGATCCTGTGACCATACCGGGACTTTCATTAGAAAAAAGTATTCTCAAAGCTGTTGATCAAAAAGATTTTTTACTCTATACTCCATATCATAGTTTTTCTTATCTCATCAAATTTCTGAGAGAAGCCGCCTTAGATCCTGAGGTAACCACAATAAAAATCACAATTTATCGTCTTTCAAAGTTATCTAATGTAGCAAGCGCACTGATCAATGCAGTAAAGAATGGTAAAAAAGTATTAGTACAATTAGAATTACAAGCCCGTTTTGATGAAACAAATAACATTATATATGCCGAAAAAATGCAAGCTGCAGGAGTCCAGCTTATATTTGGTATACCTGGTTTAAAAGTACACTCTAAAATAGGAATCATTGAGAAGGTAGTTGATGGAAGAAAGAAACGTTACGGCTTTATTAGTACAGGGAATTTTAATGAAGACACTGCAAAAATTTACACCGATTATACCTTACTTACCTCCAACCAGAAAATTTTAAAAGAGGTCAATAAAGTTTTTAATTTTTTACAAGTACATTACAAGCTAAAGAAATATAAACACTTAATTGTTTCTCCTCACTACACAAATAATGCTGTGGTTCGTATGATTAATAAAGAGATTGAGAATCACAAAGCTGGTTTGCCTAGCGGTATTCGATTAAAACTCAATGCTATTACTAATTTTAGGATAATTGAGAAACTTTATGAGGCAAGTTGTGAAGGGGTTTCTGTAAAAATGATCGTTCGTGGGATTTGTTGTTTGATTCCAGGAGTCAAAGGAATGAGCGAAAATATAGAAGTCATCAGTATTGTAGATAAGTATCTAGAACATCCGCGAGTTTATGTATTTGAAAACGGTGGTACCCCGAAAATTTATTTATCCTCTGCAGACTTTATGACAAGAAATATTGAGAATAGAGTAGAAGTGGCAGTTCCTATATACGATAAAGTTCTCCAAGAAGAAATATTAGACGTTTTTGAAATTGCATGGAATGATAATATAAAGGCTAGAAGAATTAATGGTTTGCAACAAAATGTATTTATAAGTAACCATTCTGAGGAAATTCGATCTCAGGTGAAAATTCATGAGTATTATACTAAAAAGAGTCGCTCATGAAAATTAAAAAGTATGCCGCTATAGATATAGGTTCAAATGCTATTCGGATGCTTGTTTCCAACGTAATTAATCATAAAAAAAAGCAAATAATTCTTAAAAATGCACTGGTCCGAGTTCCTATTCGTCTTGGAGAAGACTCTTTTACTAGTGGTAGTATTTCAAAAAAAAATAAAAAACGTATTGTCAAATCCATGAAAGCCTTTAAGATTCTAATGAAGGTCCACGGGGTAAAGGATTATATGGCTTATGCTACTTCGGCGTTAAGAGAAGCAAAAAACGGTAAAAAAGTTGCAAAAGAGGTGCTGACAAAATCAGGGATTAAAATTGAAATTATAGATGGGAAAAAAGAAGCTAAAATAATTTCTAATACAAATGTTTTTAATGTAGTAGGAAATGAAAAGACCTTTTTATATGTGGATGTAGGCGGTGGTAGTACCGAATTTAGTGTGCTGAAAAATGGGAAAAGAATTCATTCTAAGTCATTTAAAATAGGCACGGTTAGACTTTTAAATGATGGTGTGACTGAAGAATTATGGTTGCTTGCTGAGAATTGGGTTAAGGAAAAAACCAAGGAATATCAAAAAATTTATTTGTTAGGTACAGGTGGAAATATTAATAAGCTTCACAAAATGGCAAATATCAAGGATGATCGCCCGATTACTTATTTAACGCTAAGCGCTATGTATTCCAAACTCAGCAAAATGACTTATGAAGAAAGGATTATTAAGTTAGGACTAAATCCAGATCGATCAGATGTTATTTTACCTGCAGCTCAACTTTTTTTAAAAACCTTAAATTGGAGTGGAGCCAAAGTAATCTATGTCCCTAAAGTAGGACTTTCAGACGGTATGATACGTGAACTGTGTAAAAAGAAAAAAATGAATTCCTAACCATGGATTGATTGTTTTTCACCTAATTCTTTGATCAGTTTAGCTTCATACTGCAATAAATCCTCCCACTTGGTGTCCACTTGTTTTCTCGAACTCCCATAGCGTCGAGCAAAATTTAAAAACAAAGTGTAGTGATTGGCTTCACTAATCATAAGTTTTCTGTAAAATAACATCTGATAGATCTGG
>JAQWHT010000026.1 GCA_029249225.1 Flavobacteriaceae bacterium | reverse complement strand
GTATCTTCAAGTTCTTCTGATAAAATTCTGAATCGTTCACAACTTCTTGCTTCAATAAGTGCTGCACAAAGTAACTTATGGACTAAATGATCCTTTTTTGAACCTCCTTTAGGAAAAAAGGAACGTATTTGAAGTACGTAGTAATCTTTTCGTTCTCTTCCTAAAACAAGTTCTTTTTCCAAGATTAAATCATGCACCATTTTAAAATGACTCATTTCCTCTTGAGCTAAGTCCGTCATGGCAGAAACCAATTCAGGGTATTGGGGGAAGCCTATTATCATGGAAATTGCTGTGCTTGCTGCTTTTTGTTCACAATAAGCATGGTCGGTAAGTATTTCTTCGATATTCTTTTTTGCAACATTTGCCCATCTGGGGTCAGTAGGTAATTTAAGTCCTAACATAAGCTCAAAAATCTAAATCAAAATTTTTACGAAGTAGTTCTAAAGTTGGATTCAATTTAACTAAATACTGATATTTCTCTTGAGGAGAATAAATTGAGTCCTCTTTTAGGCTTTCTTTAATTTCTAATTCTATTGCAATACCGAAGTGATTTAAGTTTTTGCGAAGAAAGGGGAGTAGATACTCTTGCTCTCGGATCATTTCAACTTTATTCATGTCATTGGCCACACTAAAACCAATGGTTGATTGATTTTTTAAACGAGGTTGGTTCATGCGCATGATTGAAGCAATATTTTGCTTTCCTTCTATTTTAATCTTATCAGCATATTCGTTCCAAAGTTTTAAAAGTCCTTTTAATTCAAAGTCTTCTTCTGGGAGATCTTCATTTTTTACTTCTGGTCGGTTTATCTTTTTTGCAGCTTTTTTCAGTGCAATACTTGATAAAGAAAATCCTGAAACTTCACGATTCAAGTCTTTTTCAACATTTGGCGTCTCCTTTTCAGCTAAAGATTTTTCGTTGGATTCCGCTCCCCTTATCCCCTTATTTTGTTGTTCAGAATATGTCTTAACTTCTTTTTGAGATGTAGTTGGTTCTTCTGTAACTTCTTGCTTTTGAATTATTTTTTTTGACTCAACAGGCTTTATGTCATTTAAATCACTTTGAACTCTTGAATTTGATTGACCTAATTGATTAGCTATTTGAGATGAAATTATGTAGCCTTTTTTTTTTCTCCATCGAAATGGAGTGAAGCTAGTTGCATGAGGGAGAGTTCTACATGTACCCTTTTATTATTTACACTTTTATAGTTTACTTCAAAAGAATTGATGAGGGCGATGGCATCGAGAAGATAATCAGTAGAGAGGGGCTCAGTTTCGGTCTCAAAGCTCTTTTTAACCTCTTCACCCAACTCCATTAAAGCTAACGTACTTGGGTCCTTAGCGAGCATTAAATGCCTAAAAAAGTCTCCCAATCCCTTAACAAATTGAAGTGGATCAATCCCTCTTTTTAGCAGCTTATCATAGGTGGTAAGGACCCCGTGAATGTCATTTTTAAAAATGATTTTACCTAAATCTACATAGGTTTGATGATCCAGTAGGTTTAGATTGTCTGCTACGGCTTTTGCAGATAAGTTACCTTGAGTGAAACTGACCATACGATCAAATATAGAAAGGGCATCTCTAAGAGCTCCTTCAGCTTTTTGAGCTATCAGAAACAGGGCACTCTCTTCAAATTGTAAATTTCTATCCTGAGCAATTTTCACTAAATAGTGTTGAATATCATTTACTGAAATTCGTTTAAAATCGTAGACTTGACATCTGGAGAGTACGGTTGGGATGATTTTATTTTTTTCAGTTGTTGCCAAAATAAAAATCACATGTTTTGGAGGTTCTTCTAATGTCTTTAAAAAGGCGTTAAAAGCTGCATTGGAAAGCATATGCGCCTCATCAATAATATAAATCTTATGAGAACCTATTTGAGGGGGAATCCTTACTTGCTCATTTATTTTACGGATGTCTTCTACAGAATTATTTGAAGCGGCATCGAGTTCAAAAATATTGAATGCAAAGTCGTTCTGAGTTGTTTCTTCAAGGCTGGCTTTGTTGATTTGCTTAGCGAGAATTCTCGCACAGGAAGTTTTACCAACACCCCTAGGACCACAAAACAACAAAGCTTGAGCAAGTTGATCGGTTTCTAGACTATTTTTTAAGGTTTGGGTAATACTTTCCTGACCTACAACTTCATCAAAGTTGGAGGGTCGGTATTTTAATGCAGAAACTACAAATGATTCCATTAAGACAAATATAAAAATCAGATTTTGGTTTTATTCCATAGTTGAAAGATATTCACTGTAAATTATCAACAAATGGCTAACTTTGTCACGCAGGCCATCTTATCGCTTTTTCCATGTGAAAAAGAGGAAAGTCCGGACACCACAGAGCAGCATAGCGGGTAACGCCCGTCCTCCGTTTACGGAGCGGACCAGTGCAACAGAAAGCAAGTACAGTTCGGCTGTAGTGAAATCAGGTAAACTCTATGCGGTGCAACGCCAAGTAGTTCTACAGTTAAGGGTAGCTCGCCCAATGTAGACGGGTAGGCGGCTAGAATGCAAGAGTAATTTTGCATCCAGATAAATGATAAGACTAGACAGAATCCGGCTTATCGGCCTGCTTTTTTAATTACTAAAAAACGAAAAAGTTGAGTTCCCGTAGGTTCTACAGGATTTAAATCCTTCAAATTTAGAAAGATTAATTTTGTCAAAATGTTCAATTATCACTTGTCCATTATCATCTAATCGATCTAAAGTAAATTTTATAATAGAACCGTAGGTTTCCAAATCAAAATTATATGGCGGATCGGCAAAAATCAAATCGTATTTTTCGGTCTGTTCTTTTATAAAGGCAATACAATCTTTTTGTACGATTCGGAGTTGCATTGATAGCTTTGCGGCTATAGTTTGAATAAAACGAATACAGTGTCTGTTATTGTCTACTGCGGTGAGCTTAGTAACTCCCCTTGAAGCAAATTCGTAACTGATGCTTCCAGTACCAGAAAATAAATCTAATACTGCTATTTCAGAAAATTCGATTTGATGTTGCAGGATATTAAATAGTGCCTCCTTAGAACGATCTGTAGTAGGTCTTACAGGTAATTTTTTTGGTGCAGTAAATCTTCTCCCCTTATGTAATCCTGATATGATTCGCATTAACTAAAAAGTTGAGCAAAAAAAGGAGCAGGATGCTGATCCATAATCAGCAAACTACTTGTTTTGCTGGTTTCAAAGCGGATGAAATCATGATATTCGTTGATTCCTCGATAATAGGATTCAAACGCAGTGATTTTCCCTAAAAAAACAATCTCAAAATCAGCTGTGGAAAGCTTATACTGTTCCACAACAAAAAAGACATAATAAAGAAACTCGTCTTCGTTTTGAATGCTGAAATGATTTTGAAAAATTACAGTTGAATTTTCACATAAATACAAATCCATAGCTCCTTTTTGAAGATGGACAAAGAGGTGTTGTTTTTTATTAGAGCTAGCGGCTAATGAAGTGACTTCTCGGTATAATAAACTGTTGTAATGACAGAAAGTGGCATTTTCAAGATTTTGATTTAAAATTTCTAGGACAGTTTTAGGATAAGAATAAACATTGACTTGTTTTTCTTCCTCTAGTTCGTCATAATTGAGTGCTGAATGTGCATCAAGGGCTCCTAAAAACTTTACATAATTTGACAACAGTTTTTTGTCAAAAAAGGCTTTTGGAACAAAAGTAGAAGGCTGATGATAACAAACAATTTGTGTTTGAGTAAATGTAGACTTCGGATAAAAAAGCAGCAAGTCTTTCAAGGTAGATTTAAAATCCTCGATATTCTCAGTTAGAGGAACGAATTCTGTTTTGGAGGGAGTACAAAAAGAAAATCCATTCACAAACAGGTGAATGGATGAACTAGAATGTTGTATGGTACTATTCTTGTTTGGCATCAAAAATAGTCGGCCAGTTTCCATTAGTACTAACATTACTTAATGAACCTAACACAATTTCAGAGCCGTTAACACCATCTACAGAAACCGTTTCGTTTTCTTGTTTTACCAAATCAGCGTCTTGATCAAAAAGGATGATGTTTTTAGAAACCTTGACCTCAAAAACAGGGACATTATAACCATTTTTGTTGATGACTTCTGCATTGATTTTAAATGTACTGTCTTGAACACCCTCAATTGGAACGTTGGCCATGTTCTTATAGCGACCAGAATCTCCGAACAAAGAATCTTTAACTGAGACCGTTCCCAGTGTATCAATAACAATTACCTCACGAAGCATATCAATACGGTAGGTTCTGTCGTATTCAAGATACGACGAGTCTCTTTTTTCGATAAGGGTAAAGATACCTTCATCTACAAATTTCACAAGGCTGTCGAAGTTATTAGAAAAAACACCTTTCACATCTTTGTGCGCAATTTGGGCTTTGCGAATGTCTTTCAAACGATCTATGACTTTTGCATAGCGTTCATTTTTTGTTTGATTAAATTTGATAGGCCCATTGATTGAATCATAAATCTTATAAGCAAAAAAGATTGATGCAACCCATAAAACGATTTGAATACCTAATTTCATTGTGTAGTTTTAAATGATAAAAACAAAACTACAATTTTTTTTTAATCACAAAAGTTTTTAAAATGAATTATATTTAGTCACTTTAAAGATTCCATGACTCCTGAAAAATTTCGTTTACAACTAGAGGCAAATTTCAAGTTTGAACCCACTGAATCCCAAGAACTTTGGTTTCCTGCGATTTCAGAGTTTATTTTTTCAAATGAAACAAATACTGCTTTTTTACTCAAAGGTTATGCAGGCACCGGCAAAACAACTTTGATCAGTTCATTGGTAAAAGATATATGCAAAGCAGGATTTAAGGCCGTTCTTATGGCCCCTACAGGGAGAGCAGCTAAGGTTATGGCTACATATTCCAGTACTCAAGCGAAAACAATTCACAAACAAATTTATTTTCCTAAAGCGGAAAAAAGTGGAAAGATGAGTTTTCAATTAAAGCCTAATAAATATAAAAAAACACTTTTTATTGTAGATGAAGCTTCAATGATAGGCGATGATCGTCAGCATGCAAAGCTTTTTGAAAATGGATCTTTACTTCATGACGTTGTGCAATATGTAAGTAGTGGGTATCAATGTAAACTCCTTTTTGTAGGTGATCAAGCCCAGCTACCACCCGTTCATTTAGACTTGAGTCCAGCTCTAGATGAAGAAGAATTACGCCAATTTCATTTTGATCAAGTTTTTACTGTAGAATTGGAAGGAGTTGTTCGACAGCAAAAAGATTCAGGTATTTTAAAAAATGCAACTCGACTACGGGTAGATCTAAATCAAGGAGTTTACGATCAATTTAAATTTGATGTTCAAGGAATAAAAGATATTCATTACACAAATAATGGAATGGATGTCTTTGAGGCAATTGAAACGGCATTCTCACAATCTGGTGTAGATCAAACCGTTTTTATTGTGCGCTCTAATAAGAGAGCAAATATTTATAATGAAAATATTCGAAGTCGCATATTAGGTTTAGAAGATGAACTTGCTGTCGGTGACCAATTGATGGTGGTCAAAAATAATTATTTTTGGCTGGAACCTGAATCTGCCCCGGGTTTTATTGCAAATGGAGATGTTGTTAAAGTTCTGTCCATTCATTCAAGAAAAGAACTTTATGGTTTTTCTTTTGCTGAGGTAAGTGTGCAGTTAGTTGATTATCCTGATGAAAAATCTTTTGATACGGTTCTGATATTGGATACTCTTCGTGCTGAAACCCCCTCACTTTCGTTTGAGGAGGGAAATCGATTATATCAATCAGTTTTGGAAGACTATGCAACGGAGCGATCCAAGTATAAAAAGTTTTTAAAAGTTAAAAACAATCGTTTTTTTAACGCTCTACAAGTTAAATATTCCTATGCTGTAACCTGTCACAAATCTCAGGGAGGCCAATGGGAACAAGTGTTTGTTGAAAAACCTTACCTTCCTGAAGGCCCAAATAAGGATTATTTGCGCTGGTTGTATACGGCAATGACAAGAGCGACAAAACAACTTTATCTTTTGGGTTTTTCAAATGATGACTTTACTAATATAGAATAGACATGGGAAATTTATTTTCGCGATTTGTTTTTTTTAAGATTCTGAGTTGGAAAATCATGGGACATTTCCCTAAGTTTTCAAAATATATAGTAGCTGTTGTTCCTCATACTAGCTGGCTAGATTTCTTTATTGGTTTAATGGTTCGTAGTATTTCAAAAGAGCAAATTAATTTTTTAGGAAAAAAAGAATTGTTTACCCCTCTTACAGCTTGGTTTTTTAAAGGATTAGGAGGTGCTCCTATTGATCGATCCGGTAAACGTGGATCTGTTGAAGCTATTGCTGCGGTATTCGATGCTCACGATAAATTTAGATTAGCTTTGGCCCCAGAGGGTACACGTAGAAAAGTTAAAAAACTGAAAACGGGATATTACCATATTGCCAAAAATCTTCAAATTCCAATAGTTCCTGTAGCCTTTGATTATAAAAATAAAAAAGTAATAGTTCATCCTGCTTTTTATCCATCTGATAACCAGGCTTCAGATTTAAACCATTTGGAACAACTTTTTAAAGGGGTGGAGGGATTTTCAAAAGCTAAAAGCTTTTAAAAAAAATTATTCTTTAATATCTAGAGTGTGATAAACGTTTTGGACATCATCATCCTCCTCAATACGTTCGATCAGCTGAAGCACTTCCTCTTCGGCCTCTTTTGATAAAGCCTTGGTTGTTTGTGGAATACGTTCAAAGCCAGACGAAAGGATTTCGAAGGTTCTATTCTCAAGTTGTTTTTGAACTTCTCCAAAACTTTCAAAAGGAGCGTATAGCAATAGGCCATCATCGTCCACAAAAACTTCTTCAACTCCAAAATCAATAAATTCCAACTCAATTTCTTCTGGATCTAAGCCTGTAGCATCGATTCTAAAATTACAGCTGTGGTCAAACATGAATTCAACTGATCCAGCAGTTCCAAGGTTTCCGTTTGCTTTATTGAAGTAAGATCGTATATTAGCTACAGTCCTGTTGTTATTATCTGTTGCAGTTTCTACCAGTACAGCTATTCCATGTGGGGCATAGCCTTCAAATAAAACTTCTTTAAAATCGCCAGAATCTTTGTCAGAAGCTTTTTTTATAGCTCGTTCGACATTCTCTTTAGGCATGTTCGCGGCTTTCGCATTTTGAATCACGGCGCGTAGTCTAGAATTGTTGTCTGGATCAGCACCACCCTCTTTTACAGCCATAACGATATCCTTACCTATTCTGGTAAAGGTTTTGGCCATCGCTGACCATCGTTTCATTTTACGTGCTTTCCTAAATTCAAATGCTCTTCCCATAGTTCTAATTTGCAATGTAAAAATAAAAAAATAGAATTATTTTATAGTTTGGTTAAGGCTTAGATCATCCAAAACGTCTAAATATGAGGGTAAGATATGATTTGGAAGTTTGTTTTCTCGGGATAGAGTTGCAATGTAGCGTATTGTATTTGAACTAAACACCTGTTTAAAAATCCCTGGTTTTAGGTGTCTTCTCTCTACTACATTTTTTATAAAATCAAAATGAGAAATTAGATCTGTGCTTCCTAGATGAAAAAGCCCTGTTTTTTTGTGATTGATCAAGAAGTGAATTTGTTGACTTAGACGAACGTCACTGTTTACATTAATAATCGAGTTTGGAAATACTTCGATAGCTTCATTGTTTCGAACGGCTTGATCAATTTCAAGCGTCCGGGGTGCATTTAATCCAAAAATCATTGGAAGCCTTGCGATCACATACTTAGCAGGAGACAGCCTCATCAATTGATTTTCTATCTTGATTTTAAATCGACCAAAAATACTTTCAGAAAATGTTTTATCGTATTCGTAAGAGGGAAAGTGCTCAAATGAATCAAAAACATTAGCAGAAGAAAGAAATAAAATTCTACAGTCACAATTGTTGACGTGTTGAATCAAAAGATCATGGGTTTCAAGCTGGGCATTGAATTCTCCTCTCAAGGCCGAAATAATAAGCTTAGGTTTTACTTCTTTAAGAATGGCTTCTAGCCCTCCTTGTTCATTATTAAAATAAAAAAAATGCTGATTATTAAGGTACCCTTTTGCAGTATTGTAGGTAGCAAAAGTATTAAAGTAAGGGGCTAATTCTCTATACAAGCAGTTGCCAATAAACCCACTTCCACCTAAGATGAGTATTGACTTCAATGATTAAGATTTGATAAAAGGTAGCTTAACAACTTGTGCGGGACAGTTTTTTTCTCTAATAAGAACACCAATATCAGTTCCTATTTTTGAAAACTCTGTATCCACATAACCCAAACCAATACCCTGAGAAAGAGAAGGAGATTGAGTTCCTGAGGTTACCTGGCCAATAATATTATTTTCCTTGTCTACAAGATCGTGTCCTGATCTTGGGATGGCTCTTGAATTCATGGCAAAACCAACAAGTTTTTTTAGTGTTCCATTAGCTATCTCAGTAGCAATTTGAGCAGCGTTCACACATCCTGTTTCAGGTTTGCTGATCCACTTTAATCCCGCAGCAATAGGGGAGCTGGTATCGTTAATTTCATTCCCATACAAACAATATCCCATTTCCGTTCTAAGTGTATCTCTTGCAGCAAGACCTGCCGGAGTGATACCGTAATCAGCTCCTGCTTGAAGAACAGCATCCCAGACTTGGGGTGCTTTGTCTGATGGGAAATAAATTTCAATGCCTCCAGCACCAGTATATCCCGTTGTGGCAATCAAAGTATTTTCACAACCAGCAAATGTTCCGGTTGTATGGGCATAGAAGGGGAGTTCATTTAAACGACTACTGGTGAGTTTTTGCATGGCTTGCATTGCTTTTGGTCCTTGAATAGCTAATAAGGCTGTCACCTCACTTCTATCCTCTAATTCTGCTCCAAAAGAGGTATTGTGTTTTTGAATCCAGTCCCAATCCTTAGAAATATTTGAGGCATTAACCACTAATAAATACGTGGAGGATTCCAAACGATATACGATTAAATCATCTACAATTCCACCTGTTTCATTTGGAAAGTAATTATATTGTGCTTTCCCAATTGAAATTTTTGAAATATCATTACTGCAAATATATTGAAGTAGAGGAAGTGCTTTTGGACCAGTTACATAAAATTCACCCATATGGGAAACATCGAATACACCAAGACTATCACGCACAGTTAGATGTTCTTTTTTGACTCCTGTATATTGTATAGGCATTTCAAACCCACCAAATGAGGTCATTTTTGCATTCAATGCAAGATGTGTATTGTAGAGTGTCGTTTTTTTCATAAGTTGAAACAAAATTTATTTTATGTTTTCAGTACAGTATGCCAAATTTTTGTTTGCACTTTTTTTAGCAGTAAGTTTTTTAGGAAATATCCCAAAATCATTTGGACAAAAGTCGGAACTTTCCTCGGATTTTCATAAAAATAGACGTGTTGAATTACGACAAAAATTACCAAACAACAGTGTTGCAGTTTTCTTTTCTTCTCCTGTAAGAAATCGTGCTAATGATGTTGACTATGTCTATCATCCTGATCCAAATTTCTTTTACTTGACTGGATGGAATGAACCCCATGCTGTACTTATGGTGTTCAATGTACCTCAAGAAGACGAAGAGGGAATTTATTATGAAAAGCTCTATGTACGAGAGCGAAATGTTAGAAATGAAATGTGGAATGGACGTCAGTTAGGAGTTGAAGGCGCTGCTAAAATGAATTTTGATCGAGTGGAAAACAAAAAAGAATTTATAAAAAGCTCTTTAGAACTTGATCGTTTTGATACAGTTTTGATGTTTGATTTTAAAGATGATGTACGTGACGATAAAAATAATCCAAGCGACCTTTACAATCTCCAAAAACATTTTAAAAATACTATTAATTATCCTGAAAACTTTGATCCCGAACGCTATAGGCTCTATCAAAAAATCCGAACTGCAGAAGAAGAGGAAGTTCCAAATATCAAACGTCTGATTGCATTTTATTCAGCTCAAGATGACACCCTAAAGGAAGATCCTATCATAAAAGATTTTCTGAATTCAAACGAAGAAAATTCACTTACTGATTTACAAACAAGAACGGCTTATCTCATACGTGGTTTTAATTTTGACATCGACCAGCTTCCATTTTTGATGGCAAGCTTAAGAGAGAAAAAACAACCGGAAGAAATCACACTACTTAAAAAAGCCATTCAAATTTCTGCTCAAGGGCAAATTGAAGTCATGAAGGCGATACATCCAGAAATGACTGAGCGTGAAGTACAGGGAATTCATCAACTTGTTTATAAAAAGTATGGAGCTGCACATGAAGGCTATCCATCTATTGTTGGTGCCGGAGACAATGCCTGTGTATTACATTATATTACAAATGATAAGACAGATCTTAAAAATCAGTTGATATTAATGTATTTGGGTGCTGAGTATAACGGTTATACAGCTGATGTGACCAGAACCATTCCAGTATCAGGAAAATTTAGTCCTGAGCAAAAGGCTTTATATCAAATTGTTTATGACGCTCAAAACGCAGGAATTAATGCTGCTCAAAAAGGAGCTAGTTTTAGTGCAATTTCAAAAGCAGCAAATAAAGAAGTAGAGAAAGGCTTACTTGCATTAGGCCTTATAGAAAAACCTGAAGAGTATAGACGTCATTTGCCGCATGGTGTATCTCATCATATTGGTTTGGATGTCCATGACCCTGGATTATACGAAACTCTTGAAGTTGATATGGTAATTACTGTTGAGCCCGGCGTTTATGTACCAAAAGGAAGTCCCTGTGATCCTAAATGGTGGGATATTGGAATTCGAATTGAAGATGATATTCTTATTACTGAGGAAGGACCAATAAATTTATCTGCAACAGCTCCAAGAGCTTGGGAAGAGATTGAAAAACTGATGAAAGTAGAGAGTCCGTTGGATGATTTTAAGCTACCTGCTCTTGTAATTGACTAGCGCTCCAGAAAAAAATCTTTTAATGATTTATAATCATTGATTGAAAGACTCAATTTAGGTTTATTGAGCACCTTTTCAACTTGCTTTGGCCGATTGATTTTGAGCTTTAGTGCTGCTTCAACTATTGGTGCAAATTTTATTGGATGTGCAGTTTCTAGGAAAATACCTTGAACTTTATCCTCTCCTAGTTTTTCTAAATATGCTTTTAATCCAAGATAACTTACCGCCCCATGAGGGTCTGCAACATAGCCGTTATTATTATAAATTTCTTTTAGTGCCTTCTTCGTCTGTGTGTCTGTAAAGGCAAACCCACTAACAATTTTTTTCAGTTTGTGAAAATCGTTATTGAATAGTTTTTGAATACGAATAAAATTACTTGGATCTCCTACATCCATTGCATTTGAAATAGTAGAAATTGATTTTTTTGGAACATAGTTTCCTGAGCTCAAATAGCTTGGCACAGTGTCATTTATGTTTGTACTTGCAATAAAGTGTTTGATGGGTAGCCCCATCTTGTAAGCAACCAATCCAGCGCAAAGATTTCCAAAATTTCCACTCGGCACAGAAATGACTAAATCTTCATGAGGATTATGTCTATTTTTATAGGCAATAAAGTAATAGAACATTTGTGACAACCAACGAGCTATATTAATTGAGTTAGCTGATGTAAGGCAAACCTTGTTGGTGAGTTCAGGATCAATAAATGCGGATTTGACCATATTTTGACAATCGTCAAATGTTCCATCTACTTCCAGAGCAGTTATGTTTTCACCCAGTGTTGTTAGTTGCTTTTCTTGAACTTCACTTACTTTACCTTTCGGGTATAAGATTACAACATCGATTCCTTTTACTTTGTAGAAACCATCTGCAACAGCACCTCCAGTATCTCCGGAAGTAGCGACTAGTATTGTAAGTTTTTTTTTGTTCTTTAATCTCATTTGCGTAGGCAAGACAACGAGCCATAAATCGTGCTCCAACATCTTTGAATGCTAAGGTAGGACCTTGAAATAATTCCAAAGTTGCTATGGTATCGTTGATGGGGATTATTGGGAAATCAAAACTTAAAGTTTCTTCTATAATCTTTAGTAAACGCTCTTTTGGGATATCATTACCGACAAAAGGTGATATGGCATTGAACGCGATATCGTGATCGCTTAGATTTGAACTATTATCAATAAAATCTTTTGAGAGTAATGGAATTGATTCAGGAAAATATAATCCTCGATCTGGAGCAAGTCCTTTGCGAACTGCTTCCAAAAATCCAACTGCAGAAGAATTATAATTTAAACTGTAGTAATTCATGATCTATTCAAAACTTTAATCCCTTCGGTATTAATTTTAGAAAGATGTAGTTGGTAGTCAAGATCTAAATCTTTATAAATAGCTTCCATTTCCAAACCTACCTTCTTTGCAACTTGAATTCCTTTTGACAATGCAAAGATTGAGGGACCAGAACCGGAAATCCCACTGCCAAGAGCTCCTGCATTGAGTGCTGCTTGACGTGTTTCTTCAAACTTAGGAATCAACATTGCTCTGTAAGGTTCAATTACTTTATCTTGGATGCTTCTAGAGAGCAGCTCATAATCCTCTGTGTATAATGCACTCACTAAAGCTCCTAGATTACCCCATTGTTCAATTGCTTTGTTTAGTGGAATTGTAGTTTTTAAAATGGCTCTTGAGTGCAACGTTTTCAACTCAATTTTTGGATGAATAATGGTGGCAACTAATTCTTTGGGATTAGGCAATTTAATAACATCAAGTATCTTATTACTTCTTACAAGTGTAAATCCTCCTAAAAGTACAGGGGCTAAATTATCAGCGTGAGCCGCTCCACTGGCAATCGCCTCACCTTCCATGGCAAAACGAATCAATTCTTTTTTGCTGTAGGGAGCACCCAGTAACTCATTAATTCCAAATACAGCCCCTGCAGCGCTTGCTGCACTACTACCTATTCCACTTCCTGGTTTAATTTTTTTGTCAATATCAATCTGAAAACCAAATTCACTTGAATGTTCTTTCAATAAAGCTAGTCCAGCAACACTCGCTACATTTTTTAATGGATCAGTTGGTAGATCTTGACCAGCGATTTTTCCTATGATTACTCCGGGAGTAGTTGTTTTGGAGATACGCATAATATCTCCAATGGGGTCTAAACAAAAACCTAGGACGTCAAATCCACATGATACGTTGGCAACACTGGCAGGAGCAAAAAGTTCAATTTGATTCATTTCTAAGACTTTCCTATTCTAATAATATCACCAAATATTCCTCCAGCGGTTACTTCTGCACCCGCACCTGCTCCTTTCACAATAAGAGGCTGATTTTTATAACGATTCGTATAAAACAAGATGATGTTATCACTTCCTTCTAAATTATAAAAATCATGCGTTGGATCAATCTCTTGAAGACCCACACTGGCTTTTCCACCTTCCAATTGCGCAACATATTTAAGTCGACAATTTTTATTACTAGCGTTTTCTAGAATGGACTGGAAATGGGATTCATATTTTTTTAGTCCGTTAAAGAAGTCTTCGTTAGTAGACGTATCTAAAACTTCTTGTGGAAGGAAAGGTTGATTTTCAATATCTTCGAGATTCAGTTCGAAACCACTTTCACGCGCAAGAATTAAAATTTTTCTTGCTACATCAACACCGCTTAAATCTATTTTAGGATCTGGTTCGGTAAAGCCTTCTTCTTGGGCACTTCTAACGACACTTTCAAAACTATTATTTGAAGTGAAATTATTAAAAACAAAATTTAGACTACCTGAAAGAATAGCCTGAATTTTGTGGATTTCATCTCCAGAGGCAATTAAATTATTAAGGGTATCAATCACAGGTAGTCCAGCACCTACATTAGTTTCAAAGAGAAAAGGAGTACCAAATTTTCTAGCAGTTTTTTTAAGTTCTTTGTAATTTGAAAGTGTACTGGCGCATGCGATTTTATTACAAGTAACCACACCTATGTTATGTTCTAAAAAGCGATTGTATTCTGCCGCAATTCCCTCATTTGCAGTATTATCTACAAAAATGCTGTTCCTTAGGTTGAGCTTTTTGATGTGGTCAAAAAATATTTGTCTATCCGCTTTTAAGCTACTGTTTTTTAAATTTTCTTTCCACTGATCAAGTTCAATTGGAGTGTCAGCTAAAATCATTTTACTTGAATTAGACAAGGAAATTACACGAACTTTTAGCCTCAAGTTTTCAAGAAGGTAATCACGTTGTTGATTGATTTGCTCTAATAGTTTTCCTCCAACGTTACCCACCCCAGTGATAAATAAATTCAGTTCTTTGGTTTGAGTTTCAAAAAAGCTTTCATGGATTGTATTTAAGGCCTTTTGTGTGTTTCGCTCATCAATAATTATAGAGATATTACGCTCAGAGGCACCTTGGGCAATTGCTTTTATATTGATGTTATTTGCCCCAAGGCTACTGAATAGCTTTCCGCTTATTCCTTGATGTTTCTTCATATTATCACCCACCACAGCGACATTAGTCATATTTAACTCAACCTTAGCTGGATCTACTTTTGAAAGACTAATTTCAAATTCAAATTGTGAATCAATTGCTTTTTTGGCTTCTTGAGCATCTTCCATACGAACTCCTATACATATTGAATGCTCTGAGGAAGCTTGAGTGATCATTATAATATTTATTTTCTTCAGGGATAAACATTCAAATAAACGTTTGGAAAAGCCAGGAATTCCAATCATTCCACTTCCTTCTAGGTTAATTAGAGCAACATTTTCGATATGACTAACTCCTTTAACAACAGTTCCATTAACTCCTTCAGAGGTTCCTTTATTGTCAATTTTTGTTCCCTTAGCAGATGCATCAAATGTGTTTTTAATCAGAATTGGGATTTCTTTTTCTATTAAGGGTTGAAGTGTTGGAGGATAGATAACTTTGGCTCCAAAATGAGATAACTCCATAGCTTCATGGTATGAAAGTCTTGGAATGGGAAGAGCTTGTAAAACTAGGTTGGGGTTCGCAGTATACATTCCACTTACATCTGTCCAAATTTCAAGTGAGGCAACGTTTAAATAATTAGCTAGTAAAGATGCAGTGTAATCCGACCCACCTCTTCCAAGGGTAGTGATTTTTCCATTATGATCGCTTGCAATAAAGCCAGGAACTAGAATTATTTGAGATGAATTCTCAGAAAGGTAAGAGATACATGCTTGCTCACTTTTTTGATGGTTTATTACTTCACGTTCATTTAATTCATTAGTAAATAACAGTTCACGTGAATCTTTTAAAACGACATCAAAATTAGAATGTTTGAGTATATGAAAAATAATTTTACTCGAAAGAATTTCACCAAAACTACAAACCTTTGCTAAGCTTTTAGGAGTTATTTCTCCTAAAGTGTGCAAAGACTCTATAAGTTCTTCCAGTTCATTCAATCGAGATTTTAAAAAACTGATGACTTCACTTTGATTCTTTACGGGTATGAAATGAAGAATAGGGTCGAGGTGTCTTTTTTCAATAATTTGAATAATATCTTGAAAATCAGTCTTACCAATACTTGCATTTTCTGCCATTTGGATAAGTAAGTTAGTGATACCACCCAACGCAGAGACTACTACAAGTTGTTTTTGATTCCCAGAACTTTTAATGATTTTAACTACATGCGAAAGACTCTTTGAATCAGCAACGGAAGTCCCCCCAAATTTTAAAACTTTCATATAAGTCAGATTAACCCAAAAAAATAAAATGAAATATGGGTTTTTTAAAAACAGCCCAAAAATAGTACTATTTGGCTTGGGTAGAAAACAATTACCCAATAAAAAATGGCGTAACTCTCACGGAGAGAAACGCCATAGGAAATGTGTGAGTGAATCTTTTAAGAAGAAGCTTCAGTTTTTTGCTTGATTTCTAATTTTAACTGAGTACCCTCTTCATTTTGGTTAACAATAATCTCATCTCCTTCTTTAATAGAATTGTTGACTACATGTTCAGCGATAAGATCTTCAACATGTTTTTGAATGGCTCTATTCAAGGGTCTTGCACCGTATTTACTATCAAACCCTTTTTCAGAAAGAAAGTCTTTAGCCTTTTCTGTTATGGTAATATGATACCCTAATTTGACTATTCTAGTAATAAGATCCTTTAGTTCGATGTCTACAATCTTACGTATATCTTTTTGATCCAAAGAATTGAATATTACAATATCATCAATTCGATTAAGAAATTCAGGCGAGAAGGTTTTTTTCTGAAAAAGGGTTTGATAGT
>JAQWHT010000021.1 GCA_029249225.1 Flavobacteriaceae bacterium | reverse complement strand
GACGTAAAGTTGTTTTTTACATTGTCAAAATCTTTCCAATCAGGCTTATACCATGCTGTAGGTTCTAACTCATTACTATGAAAGTAGTGTCCCGGTGGAAATAATTCAATTTTAGAACACACTCCTTCTAAAGCTTTTAGCTCAGATGCTACATAAAATGTTCCATCTCCATCCCATCCCATGTAAAGGGGGATAATACCCATGTGATCACGTGCAATAAAATATTCATTTTTTGTTTCATCAAAAATGGCAAAAGCAAAAATGCCATTTAACTTTTCAACAAAAGAGGGACCCTCATTTTCATAAAGCGCCAAAATAACCTCACAATCAGATTGTGTCTTGAATCCGTATGAAGATTCGTAAAGTGCTCGTAATTCCCGATGATTGTATATTTCGCCATTAGCTGCTAAGACTAAATTTCCAGAGGGGCTGATCAATGGTTGTTTACCAGAAGTAGGATCAACAATCGCCAAGCGTTCATGAACTAACACAGCATTTTCAGAACTGTAAATACCACTCCAGTCTGGACCACGATGTCTAAGGGTTTTAGACATTTCCAAAAGTTTAGGTCTGATTACATCAGAAGTCTGCTTCAATTCAAAAGCACAAACAATACCACACATATTTTTTTTTACAAAAATACGAAAATGGATTATGAAATAAATTAAAAAATGAAATTGGGTTTAAAATTTAAATCAAAAAAAGATTATTTGATTTATTTTTTTACTTACACCCCCGAAGTCAATCTAAATAGCTAAAAAAAATCAATCAAGATTTAATTAAATCTATTGTTGTACACAATTTGACCATCTAATAATGTTGCCACAACTCGTGCATTGATAATTCTTTTATCAGCAATTTTTTGAATATTTCGATCTAGGATAATGAAATCCGCAACTTTACCAGATTCAATAGATCCTTTTTCTTGATCCTCGAAGTTAGCATAGGCTCCCCAAATTGTCATCCCTTTTAAGGCATCCATAGAGGATAATTTATTTTCTGGAAGATAGCCTTCCTTAGGAAACATTTCGGCATCTTTTCTTACTGTAGCAGCATAAAAGGTTTTAAAAGGACTTACACTTTCTACTGGAAAATCTGTACCAAGTGCAATTCTACCGGATTGCTCAAGAAGAGCTTTGTAAGCATAAGCTCCATTGAGACGATCTTTCCCAAGACGATCTTCGGCCCAGTACATGTCACTTGTTGCATGAGTGGGTTGAACTGAGGGTAAAATTTTACGATTAAATAATTTTATATCCGAGGTGTCAATAATTTGAGCATGTTCAACTCGCCACCTTGGATCGTCAGAAAAAACAAGCGCTTTTTTGTAGGCCTCTAAAACTACTTTATTTGCATCATCTCCTATGGCATGAGTATTCATCTGGAAAGGAGATGCTGCTAGTTTATAGGCCAAAATTTCTATTGAGTCTTTAGGCGTAATAAAGGCACCTGTATGAGTGTCTAAATCACTGTAGGGCTCTTTTAAAGCAGCGCCACGTGAGCCAAGCGCACCATCTGCATACACTTTAAAAGAACGAACATTCAATTTATCGGTTTTGTAAGGCCCTACATTGAGGTAATATTCCATGTTTTCAGGGGTATTTGAAATCATGGCATAAATGCGAATACTAAGTTGATTTACCTTTTGAAGACTGTCAATTAGGAAGATGTCTTCTTTATTTAAACCAGCCACAGAAACTGTAGTAAGTCCGTTTGAAAACGCGATTTGCTCAGCGTCTTGTAAAGCTTTTGTTTTTTCTTCTATAGTTGGTTTAGGAAGTATTTCGTTTACCAAGCGCATCGGTGCATCAATAAGCACCCCTGTCAACTTCCCATTTTCTTTTACGATTTCACCTCCAGAAACCTCAGTTTCTTCTGTTATACCTGCAAGATCTAACGCTTTCTGATTTACAAGCAAGGCATGCCCGTCAATCCTTCTTAAAGCAACGGGTGTTTCTGGAAACAAGACATCTAATTCTTCTTTATTAGGTAATTTTTTAACCTCCCAATCATTTTGATCCCATCCGCGTCCTGTTATTGCGCTTAAATCTTTTTTAGACGAAAAACGACTTACTCGGTCTAAAACTTCTTTAAAACTTTTGGTGCCGACCAAATCTACTTGTTGTAAACTAAGACCTAAACCCAAAAAATGACAATGAGAATCAATAAAACCTGGATATACGGGAAGACCTTTGAGATCTATTATTCTTGTAGCCTTATATTTTTCTAAAAGTGATTCATCTCCTACATCAATAAATTTTCCGTCACTAATCACAAAGGCCGTTGCAGAAGGTGTTTTTTGGCTCATTGTGTTGACTTCACCGTTATGAACAATAAGATCAACTTTACTCTGACATGATGTCAAAACGGCTAGAGTAAGGAATAATATCGTAGGGTAAGTTAAGTTAATTTTCATACCTTAATTAAAGATTGGATCATATATTATAAACTGGGCAAATGTAATAAAAATGAATGATTTCACTCCAAATTGTTTTATCAGTTAAAAAATCTTTTTTAGTATTGAAAATCAAACTTATATGTTACCCCAACAAGTAGCAAAAATGAAGGTTCTTGGTAAAATCCCCATTGACCGTGTGTTTCACTGTTCGAAAACCTTCCCTTAACAAAAGCATCAAATTGATCGTTTAGCTTAATTGTTGCATGCGCCGTGGATCTAAAAAATAAAGGAAGAGTAAACTCTTCAGCATAAACACTTTCTGATGCTTGGGTGTTTAAGATTATATGTTCACTAGCTGCCCTATCTCCCCAAACTTCACCATTAAATGACAACGTTACCAAGTCCTTGTAACGAAACTGACTCTTCCAATTCATTTGTAATGACGGGGTGTTCCATAAAACTTGATCATTTGCTGTATTGAAATAGCGATATGCTGTTTCAAATTGCACAAAATTGTTTTTTGCTAAATCAATTCTAATTTGAGCTCTAACCCCGTAAAGCTGAACTTCAGCAAACTTATTTTCGAAGGCATTAGAAAAGGAATAAGGCTCCTGGCCATTAATAGTGTTAAGCGGTAGTCTTCTAAAATACTGGAAATTCTCAACCTGATCAAAAAGAAGTCCAAAATCAAAATTCAATACTGAAGACAAACTAGATCGAATCCCTAATCTAGCATTGTATTTATTGAATTGAGGTTTTAAATCGGTAATTGGACTTAAATACGGATTGTAAATGGCTGATTCTCGATAACTAGTCATGTGCACACCCCCAATTGCTGTAAAATAAGGAGAAATTGAACTTCCTTTTTTATCATATAGGAACTCTAATTCAGGATAATAATTAAGTTTTGAATTCAGGTTTTCTTCACCCTCAAAATACGACAGACCAGCACCGACTTTAAGTTTCATTTCATTTTTAGCATATACCCACTGGACACCAACTCTTGCCAAACCTTGAGTATACTCCTGTATTTGATCATTAAAAAAAGGCTTGTTAAACACGGTATTCAATCCCTTAAGTGATGAAATCGCTTTTATTTTTCCACTTGCAAAGGGAATAGAAAAAGTTGTTTCTATGGCCAACTGTTGTTCAGAAGTTGCAAAATTATCTGCCGTAATATTGGCTTGAAAAGTCAGACTTCTCAAAACAGAATCAAACCAGTCCCAATAAGTTCTGAATTTAAAATAATTCCTCTTGATCTCAGGGTCAATCGAGGCAATTTGAAAACCATCCCAGTTTCGATCATACAAACCAAAATAATTATTTTCCTGAACTGTAAACTGGAGTTGTGTGTGTACATTATAATTGCTACTTCTCAAATTGTGATGTGCACCGAATTGACTAAACCATTGTGAACTTTTTAACACTGAATTTTGCACATCTCCTCCAAACCCGTCACTATATACATTTAACCCAAAGCGCTGCGCACGGTCTAATTCGATTATACTTGAAACATCAAGATATAATTGCCTCAACGAACCCAAACCTCCACTAAAAAAAGTGTTGAAAGGAGTAGATGAAGAACGCTTTTTGAGCTTCAATGGTGAAGCTTTATTGGGTTCGAATGTAGATACTACTGAGACCGGTTGAATTTTAAAATCAAGTACTTTTGGCTCAGTTTGTAAACTATCGGGAATCTTAGGACCCTCACTAATTTTAAATGCATTTGACAAACTCGGTGTATACGACTTGACCACCAAAACCTCTTGTGTTTTTAGGCCTTCTTCTTTCTCCTGAGCATGGAGAGTCAGGCTCAAAAATCCAAAGATTAACAAACTAGATAAGCCTTTATTCAATTTCATTGGGTATATCTTTTTCGTTCGTTTTATATTGAACCAGGAGATTCTTTGCGAGATCGACTTCCTCAGGATAGGTTTCAAAATTTTCAATGACTGATTCTAAAACAAATATGGCCTGGAAACTGTCATTCAACTTAAAATAATTTGTAGCTAAAAGGATTAAGGCCTTGACATTCCAAATCCCACTCGCACTTCCCAATTGCGCAATTTTTCCAATAAGTTCGTTCGATTGCTCAAATTGTTGCTCTTGATGTAACTGAAAAGCTCTAAAATAATAGGCTTCAGCAACTATATTGGATTGAGGTGCAGATTCTAATTTTATAAACGTTGCTGCTGCTGTAATTGAATCTTTTATTGCTAATGCTGATTTTGCTTTTAATGTCAAAGCATCCCACTTAAGATTAGTCTCCAAATCAGGCAAATCCAACACCCGTTCTGTAGTGGATAATGTTTTAAGATATTCTGAACCTAAAAAATAGGCCTGCATTAAATTCAATAATGCAAAACGTTTATTCTCTTGAAAAGAAGCTATAGAATCAAGTTTTTCTAAATATGGAATAGCCTGGTTTAACTGCGACTCACTTTTAAATATACTAATCAGACGCGCCAAAGACTTTTCGCTGTAATTGGTCACTGGTCCTTGAGTAAATTCACTATAGGCCTTTTGCGCTCTTTCAAAATCTTCTCTCTCAAAATAAAGTTCAGCCAAATAATAGGTTGCGCTAAGAAAGTAGGTTCCTTGAGGATAATTTTCTAAGTATTCTGTCAGTAATCGTTCTGCAGCACTTGAATTTCCCTCTAAAAACCTTTTTTCCGCTGCTACAAAAGCTGTTTTTTCGAGTTCAATGTCAGTAAAAGTAGTCAATCCCTGTGATCGAACCCACTGACTAAAATCAACCACACTTCCTTGATCTACTGCAATCTCTCTTAACGTTCGAACTGCTTGCTGAGCTACAGTAAAACGTTTATACTTGATAGCTACTGATTCTAAAACCTTGCGTGCCTGATCATACTTTTCTGTGTTGTAAAGTATCAATCCTTTATTTAGAGCTGCCTTTGCTAAATACGGACTGTTGTCAAATTCATTTAACAAATTGTCATAGACATTAATCGATTCATCGAAACTTCCTTCTCTACTGTAAGACGTCGCTAATTCATACAGTGCGTCATCTAAAAGTTGATCTTTTGGATACAGACTTTGAAGCTTTAACAGCGTTTCTATTTTTTTAGGATTTCGATCAACAAACCCGTAACTCATTGCTTTTTGAAAAGTAGGATATGCACCTTTTAGTTCATTCAACGCTATGGCTTTGTTATAAAATTCCATGGCTGACCAATACTCTTTCATTGCAAAAGAACAATCACCCATTCGGAGAAAAGTATCTCTTTGATAACTTGAATCAAAGCCGCTGTTTTGAGAATCAAATTGATTAAAAGCTTTTAACGCAAATGGATATTCTCCTAATTTAAAATAAACATAACCAATATCATAATCAATCCTGTTAGAAGCCTCAACCAATCTGTACTCAGGATGTTTTTTGAATGCTTTAAAGTACTCCAGAGCACTATCAAATTGATTACGCTCATATTCTGAGCGACCAAGCCAGTACATTGCATACGCATTAACAAAATCATTTTCATTGATTTTTATAACTCTCTTAAAAAGGCTACTAGAGTTATTGTATTTTGCATTATTAAATTCCACTATGGCTTGAAACAACAAAACTTGTTCGAGTGTTTTCTTGTTTTTATAACCACTTTTGCTTTCCAAGATTTCAATTGCAGCTAAATAATTTCCTTCCTTAGTGTATGAATTCACTAAAAGTTCCCGAATTAAATCCCCCTGTTCATGTTTAGGGTAAGCCTCCAAAAAATCAACTAATATTTGGGGTGGTGTTTTGTAAGGATTTCCAATCTCATAGCTCAACTTAGCATAATTCAAAAAGGCATCCTTTTTAACTTCCAAATCAAAATTCATCTCTTTTGCACTTTTAAAAGCATTTTGAGCGGCTGTTTTCTGATTGAGTCTCAAGTAACAATCTGCCAAATAGTAATATGCATTTTGAGCCAAGGCCTTTTTCACACTAACAATCTTGTTAAATTGGGTCAATGCTTTTTCATATGACTCAGTTTGATAATATGCAAACCCCAACTGATAGTAATCAGTATCATTCCATTTTCCTTTTTTCCCTTTATATGCAGCTAGAAATGGAATGGCAGCACCATATTCACCTTGGTTGAAATAACTTTCGCCAATAATCTTTGAAGCTTCTGAAACTATTTCTTCAGAGTCCTCATTTAATACTTTTTTTGCTAAAACAATAGCTTGCTCAAACCGACCAAGTCTGAAATTCATATCAGCCTGAAAATAAGTCAAGTTTTCTTTTTGTGATGGGTTTGAAATATCCCTAAATTCTGTAACTGCAGTGTTGTAATCGTCTAATTGATAAGCAATATGCCCTAAGTAATAATGTGCGTCAGATTCATACTCCTCATTCTTTTTAACTTTTTCTAAATAAGGCTTTGCCTGTTTATATCGTTTGGCGGAAAACAAGGTATACCCTTTATTAAAATAAAATAGTGGTAACTCTAATTTTGGAATTTGATTTTCAGAAATTCTTGAAAACCACTTTAGAGCATAGCGGTATTTTTCATTATTAAAATAGTAATTCGCTACGTCAAAATCTATGGTTTTCGATTCTTTTGCACTGGGAAATTCACTTTTGAATTGCACCAACATTTTTTCAGCTGCAGAATAATTGAGACGCAAAGCATTCGAAAGTAAATTGAATTGGCTCTGCTGTTGTTCTTTTGCAGAAACATAAACATCACCAGCAAAAATACTAGCTTGCCACGAGGCCGGATAATACCCAAGACCAAAATAGCGGCTTGCTAAGTCGTCTGAACTACCGGAATGATATAGTTGACCCCAAATAAACATGGGCAAAAGCAGTGCTAACAAGAGTACAAAAGCATTATTTTTTATAGAGGAAATCATCTGTATAAAGATACTCGTTTCATTATCCTCTTTAAACGAAAAAGTTCGTCGTAACGTATAAATTTATTAACAAAATAATCGTGTATTAATCAAAAAACATACCTTTACTAAAATACTTTTGCAGATGCAAAATACAGTAATCTCCCTTCAAAATGTCACCATTCAAAATGAAAATAAGGTTGTTTTAACCGATATAAATTTTGAGGTTCTCTCTGGTGATTTCGTTTTTCTAATTGGCAAAACAGGTTCTGGTAAAAGCAGCTTGCTAAAAGTACTTTATGGAGACCTAAACCTCAGTAAAGGCAATGGCTCAATTGCAGGGTATGATTTAGAGCAATTAAAAGACCGAGACATTCCTTTTTTAAGAAGAAAATTAGGAGTTGTTTTTCAAGATTTTAAACTCCTTCCTGATCGAACTGTTTTTGACAACTTAGCTTTTGTTTTAAAAGCTACAGGCTGGGATGATAAGAAAAAAATAAAAACTCGAGTATCTGAAGTATTAAATATGGTTAATGTTGGGGCTGACTTTCACAAATTTCCTTTTGAACTTTCAGGAGGCGAACAGCAACGGGTTGCTATAGCTCGTTCCCTTCTCAATCATCCTGAACTTATTATAGCTGATGAACCTACAGGTAATCTTGATCCAGAGACAAGTCAAGAGATCATGCAGCTTTTTAAAGAATTACACACGGGCGGGATAAGCATTGTCATGGCAACTCACGATTACAATATGATCGTCAAATTTCCAGGAAAAATATTTCAGTGTAACAACGGCAAACTTCAAGAAGTAGTTGCTAAAAAAGAAGCTTAAGCTTTCTGTCTTTTCCGCTCATTTTCGTCTAAAAAAACTTTTCTTAAACGCAAAGAAGATGGAGTTACCTCTACATACTCATCTTTCTGAATATATTCAAGGGCTTCTTCTAAAGAAAACTTTATTGGAGGTGCAAGCTTTACCTTATCGTCAGAACCTGCTGCTCGAACATTTGACAGCTTTTTTGTTTTAGTAACATTGACTACCAGATCGTCTTGTCTAGAATTTTCTCCAATAACTTGACCAGTATAAATTTCCTCATTAGGGGCTACAAAAAACTTACCCCGCTCCTGAAGCTTATCTAACGAATAAGGAATAGCTGATCCTTTTTCCATAGAAATTAAAGACCCGTTTATTCTACCTGCAATTTCCCCTCGGTAAAGACTATATTCCAAAAAGCGATGATTCATGATTGCTTCACCCGCAGTTGCGGTAAGAAGTTGATTTCTCAATCCAATTATCCCTCTGGAGGGTATCTTAAATTCACATACCATTCTACTTCCTTTCGGATTCATGCTGAGCATCTCTCCTTTTCGTTGAGTAACCATCTCTATGGCTCTTCCAGACACATCTTCTGGAAGATCTATAGTTAATTCCTCAATAGGTTCCATTTTCTTACCATCAATTTCTTTAATAATAACCTGAGGCTGACCTATTTGCAGCTCATATCCCTCTCTGCGCATGGTTTCAATCAGAACTGATAAGTGAAGTACTCCTCTACCATAGACAATGAATTTGTCAGCACTATCAGTAGTTTCAAGTCGCATGGCAAGGTTTTTTTCCAATTCTCTCTCCAATCGTTCTCTGATGTGTCTTGAGGTTACAAATTTGCCCTCTTTTCCAAAAAAAGGAGAATCATTAATGGTAAACAGCATGCTCATTGTTGGCTCATCTATGCTAATGGAGGGTAAGGCCTCTGGATTTTCAAAATCCGCTATTGTATCCCCTATTTCAAAACCATCAAGTCCTATAATTGCACATAAATCCCCTGCCTCTACATGATCAACTTTTTTTCTACCCAAACCGTCAAAAAGATGAAGTTCTTTAATTTTTGAAGGAACTCTAGTCCCATCTCTTTTAATAAGATTTACTTTCATTGCTGTATCCAAATGTCCTCTTTGAAGCCTTCCGATCGCAATTCTTCCTGTAAATGAAGAAAAATCTAACGAAGTTATGAGCATTTGTGTGTTTCCTTCTTTTATTTCAGGACTGGGAACATGCTCAAGGACCATGTCTAATAGAGGTTCAATACTCTCAGTTTGTGTCTTCCAATCCTTTGACATCCAGTTATTTTTAGCTGAACCATAGACAGTTGGGAAATCCAATTGCCACTCCTCAGCTTCTAAATCAAACATCAAGTCAAATACAGCCTCATGTACTTCTTCTGGAGTACAATTTTCTTTATCCACCTTATTGACAACTACTATCGGTTTTAATTTAAGATCCAAGGCTTTTTTCAATACAAAACGAGTTTGAGGCATAGGACCCTCAAAAGCATCTACAAGGAGTAAAACACCATCTGCCATATTCAACACACGTTCTACTTCTCCTCCAAAATCAGCGTGACCGGGTGTATCAATGATATTAATTTTAATCCCTTTGTATTCAACGGCTACATTCTTGGATAAAATGGTAATACCGCGTTCTCTTTCCAAATCGTTATTGTCAAGAATGAGGTCTCCCGTACTTTCGTTAGATCTAAATAAATTACAATGATGAAGTATCTTGTCTACTAATGTGGTTTTACCGTGATCAACGTGGGCAATGATGGCAATATTCTTAATGGAATCCATAGCATTTTTTAAGCGGTGCAAATATATTACTAATATTATGGAGAGCCCTAAGAGAAATGGATAAATAATTTGCTTTCCAAAAACATCAAATTAGAATCAATTGAACTCTAATATTATTAAAAGGCTTTGGTTTAATATTTGTAAATTTGCACTTCAGAGTACGTTCTTTGAAACTCATGGGGTCGACTGGTTTTGACAGCAGGACGCATGAAAAGGTAAGCAAGTCGAGCGCTGAATTACAGCTCGTAAATCTCATTTTTCATATTTTTAAATGGCGAAAATAACTACGCTCTAGCTGCATAATTAACTGAATTATAGTAAGTTAAGCCAAGTTCCGACTAGGTCGGAAAGCTGGATGTCTCTGGATAGCCCTTGTTGACGGCGATCTATATTGAGGCACCATAAAAGTCAACATCGAAACACAAGAGCATCGTTTGTGTTTTTCAATGAAGATGCTAAGGTGTATGTGGACAGTTTTCGGTCAGTATACATTCAAAAATTAATTGAAGACTAAACTTGTAGAAAGCTTTTTGATCGCTTGTTTGGACGCGGGTTCGACTCCCGCCGACTACACTATCTTAATCCCTATTACATTAAAATACAATGTTTTAGGGATTTTTTGTTTTTTTATTGTACGGCATTTGTACGGCAACTCTATTTTAAATGCCAAAAGTTTCAATCCAGCATTAATCAAAACACAGGGATATGGCTTTTAAAACTTTTGTTTTTATTAAAACAAATGGTAATGGTATTTGATATCTAATAGATTATCACTAAATTAGAGGTATTATTAAAACGTAAACCAATTAAGATGAGAAAACTCGTTTGCATCGCTTTGTTTTTTTTTGTTTTATCGTGTACTAAAGACGACGAGCCAATAACTTCGACTACCCCACCACCCTCTACGGTTCTTCCACCTCCTACTGTTGCGCCTCCAATAATTACACCTCCAACAGTTACTGAACCAACACCCTACACTACGGGAGAC
>JAQWHT010000015.1 GCA_029249225.1 Flavobacteriaceae bacterium | reverse complement strand
CTCAAAGTGGGTTTTCACACCTTGGATTGTGGAAGTTTTGTTTCTCCCAAAGCCGTCCCTCAAATGGCAGATACGGCTGAAGTCATCAAAGGCTTGGATTGCTCCGAAACAAAAACAAAATTATTGACCATTGTCGCCAATGAACGAGGAGCAAAAGCAGCTGTATCGTTCGAAAACATACACTACCTAGGCTATCCTTTCTCCATTTCTGAAAACTTTCAGGTACGCAATACGGGAAAAACCATTAAAGAATCAATACCAATTTTAGAACGCATTGGAGCACTGGCACAAAAACATGAGAAAGAACTAGTAGTGTATCTCTCTATGGGGTTTGGAAACCCTTATGGCGACCCCTGGACTCCTGAGATTATTTTACAATGGGTGGAGCAACTGGCAGCGATGGGGGTTCAAATATTTTCACTCTCAGACACGTTGGGTACTGCTCGAGTAGCTGATATTGAATTGTTGTTTACGCAACTCATTGCACAGTATCCCAATTATGAATTTGGTGCTCATTTCCATACCCATCCAAAACAGTGGTTTGAAAAAGTGAATGCTGCTTTTCTTGCAGGCTGCCAGCGTTTTGATGGTACCGTAAAGGGTAGGGGAGGCTGTCCAATGGCACAAGATCAACTCATTGGAAACATGCCCACCGAAAAGCTTATTTCTTATCTCACAACTTACAACAAGCTCCCCAAAAATTTTGACGTATTGGCTTTTGAAAGTGCGTATAACCACTCCCACACTATATTTATTTATAATTATTCTAAATAAATTTGTCCAATTGATTTTCACATTATATATTTGTGGGATATTATTTATAATTAGTCTAAATAAAAATAAATGTCACGAAAAGTCAATTTTTTTACAATTCTAGTAAGTTGTATCACATTTATATCTGCTCAGCAAAGTCAAAAAAAAAGTTTAGATAGTATTCAGCAGTTGGATGAAATCATCCTTAAAGCCAATACGATTTTAGGAAGCAAGTACGTGGCTCAAAATCGCACAGGAGCGGCCTATTTTCTATCTACAACCGACTTGAATAAGTTTGGTAATACAGATATCAACAGGGCTTTACAGTCGGTTCCTGGGGTAACCTTATACGAAGAGGATGGTTTTGGTTTACGACCTAATATTTCACTTCGAGGGACCTCTCCTCAGCGCAGTTCCAAAATCACGCTGATGGAAGACGGTGTTCTAATCGCTCCGGCTCCTTACAGTGCTCCAGCGGCTTATTATTTCCCCTCTATTGCGCGTATGGAAGCCGTAGAAATTTTAAAAGGAAGCAGTCAAATACAATACGGCCCATTTACAACAGGCGGGGCAATCAATATGGTTTCTACCTCCATTCCTGACTCCCTAAAAATAGGTTTGCGTTCTCGCTATGGAAGTTTTAATACGGGTCAAGTTTATGCTTCGGTGGGCCAATCCTCAGAGCGGATCGGTTACTTAGTAGAATATCAAAACAACAAATCCAATGGGTTTAAGGAGTTGAATGATGAGAATACAGGCTTTGATAGTTCTGATTTTATGGGTAAGGTTAGATATTCTTCTAGTAAGCAGGCTGTAGTACCCCAGTATGTTGAATTGAAATATCATTTTTATAATGAACGATCAAATGAAACCTATTTGGGGCTCTCTAAAACTGATTTTGAAGCCACCCCCTTCCTGCGATATAAAGCCTCCCAAGAGGACCAAATGAACGCAGAACAGTCTCAATTCATGCTCACCCACGTAATAGATTTTTCTGATCAAACTAAAATCATAACCAATGCCTATCAAAATAATTTCTCAAGAAATTGGTACAAACTAGATGATGTGGTTTTTGAAGGAGAAAAACGAAGCTTAGCTTCTGTTGTAAATGATCCCTTGAGCTTTCCGAATCATTTTTCGATTTTAAAAGGAGAACAGGATACCGCCCAGGATGCGTCTCTTTTAGTTAAAGCCAACAACCGAGTTTATACGGCTCGAGGTATTCAAACCAAGTTTGACTTCCACTGGTATGATGCACAAGGCTTCTTTCACGATATTGAAATTGGGGGACGCCTTCATTACGATGAGGAAGATCGATTTCAGTGGGAAGATGGATACAGTATCAATGCGGGAATAATGACCTTGATCGCAAAGGGTCCTGAGGGTGCTCAAGGAAACCGAATCTCGAGTGCCCGTTCCGTAGCCGCCTATGTGTTGTACAAATACAAAAGAAATGCGCTAACGCTGACCCCTGGAATCCGATTTGAAAAAATCGTACTACGTAGAAAGGATTATGGCAAATCTGATCCCAATCGAAATGGGAACTCATTAAGTACAAGAGAAAATAAAATCAATGCGTTTATTCCTGGAATAGGTTTTAACTACAACTTACCGGTCAACTTTTCTGTTTTTGGTGGGATTCACAAAGGATTTTCACCTCCAGGAAGTGCTCCAGGGGAACGTGCAGAGGAAAGTGTGAATTACGAATTAGGAACGCGCTTTCATTTCGGTCGCTTACGCGGTGAATGGATTGGATATTTTAATAACTATTCAAACCTTTTGGGTTCTGACTTAGCAGCCAGCGGTGGTACAGGATCACTGGATCAGTTTAATGCCGGAGCAGTGGATGTAAGTGGTTTTGAGTTTTTATTAAACTACAACCTCCTAAATGTTAAAGCTAAAGTTCAAATTCCCCTCTCATTGTCTTATACCCTTACCAATGCAATTTTTAAAAGTGACTTTGGAAGTACACAAGGTATTTGGGGAGAGGTCAGTACGGGGGATCGAGTTCCCTACATTCCCCAGCATCAATTGAACGTAGGAACAAGTTTGATCCACAAAGACTTTGAAATGAATTTCAACTTGAAATACAACGGGGCCTTTGAAACCCAAGCTTCTAACAACGGAACTGGAAATACCTTTCCCATACCGGGTAACCTCGTAGTTGACCTGTCTGTCAAATACCCCATAACTCCCCAAGTCAATCTTACTGCCAACGTAATTAACCTCTTTAACAATAAGTATGCTGTGGCAAGAGTACCTGCAGGATTCCGTCCAGGCCACC
>JAQWHT010000010.1 GCA_029249225.1 Flavobacteriaceae bacterium | reverse complement strand
TTATAGCAGTGGGGCTCACCTCTTCCCATTCCGAACAGAGAAGTTAAGCCCACTAGCGCAGATGGTACTGCCATTTGGTGGGAGAGTATGTCGCCGCCTTCTTCGAAGACCCGTTCACAATCGTGATCGGGTCTTTTTTTTACCTAATAAGACGTTCAATCAATTGTATAAACAGTTCCAATTCTTGAGGTTTTTGGGGCTTCTATTTTTTTGTTTAAAATAGCACAAATATGGTCTGCATTGTGAATCAAAAAATCAAAAAGTAGACGCTATAGTTTTGTTCATCAGAACTACTTTATTTGTTATTCCATTTCCTAAATTTAACTCAAAAGTTTTTATTTTTTTGTAACCTTGAGCTGAGAAGAGTTTTTCACCACTTAAAGTTGCAACAAGTTCTAAGGAATTATATCCTCCAAATTGTGCTTCAATTTCAGATTTTATAAGTAATTTTTTTCCTATACCTCTTCGAGTGTATTCTGGATGAATAAAAAAGGCCCTTATCCTTGCGGGATTTAAACCGGGTTTTAATTCAGACTCAGTTTGGGTTAAAGATTTAGGTTTTCCAAACAATAATTTACGTTTACTCCACCCTCCACAGCCAATAACAATACCCTCAAGATTTTCAACAATCCAATAGGTTTGATCAATTAGTAATTGTTTGTCCACTGCCCAGACGTTTCCAAGAGCTGCATTAATTTCTGATTCAGTGTAAAATAAAGAGTTTATTGATTTAGCTGAAAGTTCAATTAAATGTTCCAGTTCATCTATATCATTTAAATTTGCTTTACGAAACTTAAATCCCATAATTTTGTGGCTAAAAGATTTATTGGATAAGTATAGCTGTGCTATTTTGTTAAAGCTTCTTAGATTCTTTAACACATTCAAAGTAAGGTGGGATGAAAGTGAGTAGACTTAATAAAACACTTTTAATATCCACTATTTGTTGATGTATCATCTAGTTTAGGGGTTTGTTCTATTAAAATTACATTAAATTTTTGATTAATAAAAAGAAGGCCCTTGGGGTAAAGGCCTTCAAAAAAAATAAACATAAATCAAAATAAAACCAAGGTTAAGTTCGGTCTACTGTTCTAGAAAGATCGAGGGTTTCAAAAGGTTTTTAGTGTTGGAGCACGGCTTGCAGTGGTTTGCATTTGTTGGATTTCCAACGAAAAGAGATAACCTTCCTTTCCTCCAGGAGGGATATGTGCTATTTTGTGGTTGTATTGATTAAAAGGGGGCATTGTTTTAAGTATCTAATACAAATAAGAAACTTTTTTAGTGAATTTCAATTTGTAAAGTAGCCAACGGCCAGATAAAAGTTTCTAACGGTTGAATTAAGTAATAAGTGGTGAATTGTTACAATAAATAGGAAATGCTAAAACCCAATAAAATGGTGATTAACTTCTGAATATTAAAAACATGACTTTTATTGCTCTCAAAAAGAATTGTTGTAGCAATATGGAGTAGCATGCCCACTACGAGTGCGGTTAATGCATTTTTCCACGATTCCATTCCGCTACTATTGGCAAGAAAAAAGCTTCCTAATGGACTCATTGCGGCAAACGAAAAGAGGCACAATATTTTATAAGATGAAGAAACTTTCAGTGGCCAGATCATTAAAAACAACACCATCCCAATAGAGATTTTATGAACAAAAATACCCAAAACAAGTGTTTGTTCGTTTCCCATGGGAATTCCTTCAATAAAAGCATGCAGGCAAAGACTAAAAAACAAAGCCCAAGGAAGTTTTGAATCAGAATGTGTATGCATATGACCGTGCTCGGCCCCCTGAGATAAATATTCCAGTGCAATTTGGAGTATCAAACCGGCTACAATCCAAAGACCTGCATCAAAGTCTACAAACCTAAAAACTTTAGGTAGTAGGTGAAAAATGGTTATACCTAATAAAAAAGCCCCACTGAATGATAAAATTAGTTTGAGGGCTTTAGGTGATTTTGGTTTGACAATAAAGGCTGCTCCCATCCCAAAGAGGGCTCCCAAAAAGGGAAGTAGATAATTAAATAAAAAACTTGACGGCATAGATGTTGTCTGAACGCTCAATAGTCGTCAAAATTAAAGTATTTTTGAGGGTTAAAAGATTGTATGGAAGAAAATTTTAAAATGGTAGCAAAAACCTTTTATGGTTTTGAAGAGATTTTAGCTAAGGAGCTCAAAATGCTTGGAGCCCAGGACATCAAACCTGGGAACCGTATGGTGTCTTTTGTGGGTGATTTAGGTTTCCTTTACAAGGCTAATTTGTGCCTTCGAACTGCTTTGAAAATACTTAAACCCATTCAAACTGCGCGTGTCTTCGATGAAGAATCACTCTATCAATTATTTTATGAGTTTGCGTGGGAAGATTATATGGATGTAGATTCAAAGTTTGTTATTGATAGTGTGGTTAATGGAACTCTATTTACACATTCTCAATTTACTTCTCAAAAAGCTAAAGATGGAATTGTTGATCAGTTTAGAGACCGTTACAACGACAGACCCAATGTTGATTTAAATCGTCCTGACCTTCGAATTAACCTCCATATTCAAGAAGATTTTTGTACCATTTCTTTAGACAGTTCTGGTGCATCCCTTCATCATCGAGGATATCGAACTGCGACCAACATTGCTCCGTTGAATGAAGTGCTAGCCGCTGGATTAATTCAGCTTTCTGGATGGAAGGGAAATACTGATTTTTTAGACCCAATGTGTGGCAGTGGAACTTTGTTAATCGAAGCTGCTATGCTTGCGTGCAACATACCTGCAAATATCAATCGTAAACTTTTTGCCTTTGAGAAATGGATAAATTGGGATGCAGATTTATTTGAAAAAATCCAAAAAAGTCAACTTAAAAAAGTGATAAATCCAGGAATTCAAATTAAAGGTTCTGACAAAGCACCCTCTGCTATTGAAAAGGCTTTAGTCAATGTTAAAAATGCGAATTTGAGTGATTTTATAACACTCCAAAAAAAGGACTTTTTTCAGCTAGATAAAGAGAATATGGGACCGTTACATTTACTAACTAATCCCCCTTATGGCGAGCGTCTTGACGGTGATATCAATGCTCTTTACCAAGGGATCGGTGATGCCTTTAAACAGAGTTTTCCAAATACACATGCTTGGATTATTAGTTCTAATATGGAGGCAATTAAATGTGTTGGACTCCGCCCCAGTCGAAAAATAAAATTATTTAACGGAAAGTTAGAATCCAGATTATTGTACTATCCAATTTATGAGGGTACAAAAAAAGTCCACAAATTGAGAAAAGACGACTAGATAGTTACTTTTTAAACTTTAAGGGAATTCTGTAGGTAAGGGTATAATTAAAGCTAGTACCAAACTTGTTGTCTTCTGTTTTTTTGTTAAATCCGGGGATATAAATATTGTCAAAATTTTCAGGTACAGTGTCATTTATTAAGCGATTTAACCTAAGACTCAAACCAAGGTAAATGTTAGTAACGAGTTCAACCTTGAATCCGGTAATGATTTCTATCCAAAATGCATCTAAGTTGGGTCGCTCTCCAGTTGCAAAACCAGAATCGGTAATTGCTCCGGCTTCTTGCCAAAAAGGACTTCGGTCTAGAAGAGTATAAGAGTTTAAAAAATGATTGTGACTACTAGAGGCTAATCGTAAGCCGAGTACAACTTGATTGTTCATTCCTTCCCAGTTGTCAAACATATTGAGATCAAAGCCTATTTTATAGTAGGTTCCTTTAGTGCTGAAGTTAACTTGTTCTACTTGTTTGGTTACTTCTTCGTTTCCTACTTCAACAGCAATGTAAAGCTTCTCTCTGATTCTAAAATCTGCTACAGCTTCAAAGCCTTGATAATCATCACTAGCTTGGGATTGAATTAATCGGAATAGATCTATTCCAAATCGCAAACCCATTGTAGGCTTCTTTTTAGGCTTTATACTATCTAGCTGGGTCAAAACAGTTGTGGCTGTTTCTTGCCCCATAACAGTTAGCGTCCCGAAAAAGAGACTAATGCAAAATACCCAAGTGCGCAGAAATCTCATCTGAAATGGTGTCTTTTATGATTACAGCTCCTTTGATCCAATTGTCTCCTGGATTTAAAATTAAAATGGGGGATGGATCTAAAATAAAGTTTGCTCGATAACCGCAAGCTCCATTGATGAATTCATCCTTTCGTAGATAATTAATTTGAAGGGTGTCTATGTTTTCATTTTCATTACCACTATTTGTAATAAATTCAAATTGGGTAATTGATTCTGTCAGTTTTAGTGGAAGAGCAAGTGAGTCAGACGATCTATTAGAAAGTTGTTTTTCTGTACCTAGGGGTCTGATTAAAAATCCTGAGGGTAAACTTCGTACACCAGTATCTTTATCTAACATCAAAATTACCATATCTGGATTCTCCTCTACAGAAGAGATACAGATGTCGTCTTTTTCACATTGGGAAAAAATCCCGAGACAAATCAATACCAATACAATTTTAAACTTATGCAGGCTCATCAGTAACTTTAGATTGTAAAAGTACAACATTTTCTACATGATGAGTTTGAGGAAACATATCTACAGCTTGACTTTTAATGACTTGATAACTTTCTTTTAATAGCTCAAGGTCTCTTGCTTGAGTAGCGCTATTACAACTGATGTATACAATTTTCTTGGGAGCAAGTTTAAGCAGTTGAGCAATAACATCTTTGTGCATTCCATCTCGTGGAGGATCAGTAATGACCACATTTGCCTTACCGTATTTATCTATAAAATCATCGTTAAAGCAAACTTTCATATCACCCACCTCAAAAAAGGCGTTTTCAATACCGTTGAGTTTTGCGTTTTCGTTAGCGGCTCCAATTGCTTCTGAAACAGCTTCTATTCCAATAATTTTTTTACAATCGCAAGCCAAGCTTAATGCGATGGTTCCTGTACCGGTATATAAGTCATAAACTACGTCTTGCGGTTTGAGTTGAGCAAAATTTTTGGCGATAGCATAAAGAGCTCCAGCTTGTTTTGGGTTGGTTTGATAAAATGATTTGGCAGTAATTCTAAACTGCAAGCCATCTAAATGTTCAGTGATATAATCTGTTCCGCTGAAACATCGAATTTCTTGATCGTACAAACTGTCATTTCCTTTTGAATTGACACAATAGAGTAGGGAAGTCACTTGTGGAAAACGTTCTTTAACAAAATTTAAAAGAAGTTTAATTTCTTCTTTTCTTTCCTCAAAAAATTGAATTAAAACCATAACCTCCCCGGCCAAAGTATTTCTTATCATAAGGGTTCTTAAAAATCCTTCTTGAGCTCTTGAGTCAAAAAAAGACATTCCTTTTTCAATGGCAAATGCTTTAATTGTATTGCGTATTTCGTTGGAAGGGTCTGCTTGAAGGTGACATTTGTTGACATCTACAATTTTATCCCACATTCTTGGCTTGTGAAAACCAAGACCATTCCGTTCAATATCATTTTCTTCTGCAATCTCTTCAGAACTTAACCAACGCTTGTTAGAAAAAGAAAATTCCATTTTATTTCGGTAGAAGTAGGGATTTTCTACCCCAAGAATCGGGATAACCTCATGAGGCTCAGTTTTACCAATATGCTGAAGATTATGTAATACGCCTTTTTCTTTGAATCTAAGTTGCGCTTCATACGAGAGGTGCTGCCATTTACAACCGCCACATACTCCAAAATGTTCACAAGGAGGATCTTCCCGGTCAACAGAGGTTTCAATCCAGTTCAGTGGTTCAGCTTCAAAATATCCCCTCCTTTTTTTGTAAACGTGTACATCAACTACGTCTCCAGGAACTACATTTTTAATGAAATATACTGCTCCTTCTAATGACTTGGCAACGCCCATTCCTTTGGCATTGATATCGATTACACGAAGTGCATTTTCAATTTTATTTATCCTTTTTCTTGACATGCTGCAAATGTAGTAGGCTTAGTAAAATAAATCACTATCTCAATTGGGTTTTTGAGGGCTATATTTCTTACTTTTGGACTTAGATTTATCATCTTGTAACAGCTTAAATTAGAACCTATATGGAGGAAATAGCTACTGCAACACATTTTATCGATTTAGAATTAGAAAACGGTGCACATGATTACCACCCAATTCCAGTCGTGTTGGAACGTGGAGAAGGAGTTTACCTCTGGGATGTGGAGGGGAAAAAATATTTTGATTTTTTATCGGCATATTCAGCAGTAAATCAAGGGCACTGTCATCCTAGAATTGTGAATGCTTTAAAAAATCAAGCTGAGACTTTGACCCTAACTTCAAGAGCTTTTCACAATAATAAGCTAGGAGCGTATATGCAATATGTGACAGACTATTTTAATTTCGAACGTTTGTTACCCTCTAACACTGGCGCTGAGGCAGTTGAGGCTGCAATAAAAATTTGTAGAAAATGGGGTTATACGGTTAAAGGTATTGCTGAAGAGAAAGCTGAAATTATTGTTTGTTCCCAAAACTTTCACGGAAGAACATCAACCATCATATCGTTCTCTAGTGATCCTGGCTCTAAATCAAACTTTGGTCCGCATGCCAAAGGGTTTATCACAATTCCTTACAATGATACCGAATCCTTAGAAGCAGTTTTAGAAACTCACCCCAATATTGCAGGCTTTTTGGTTGAACCTATTCAAGGAGAAGCTGGTGTGTACACACCAGATGATGATTTCATAAAAAAAGCAAGAACATTATGTACAGAGTTTAATGTGTTGTTGATGGCTGATGAAATTCAGACAGGTATAGGAAGGACTGGATCGTTGCTGGCTGTATGTGGTTCATGTACTTGTGAGGGGCATTGTGAACAACAACAGAACTACTCTCGTCCTGATATATTGATACTAGGCAAAGCAATCAGCGGAGGGACGTATCCTGTTTCTGCAGTTTTGTGTGACAGTGAGATTATGGATGTTATCCAACCAGGACAGCATGGGAGTACTTTTGGAGGAAACCCAATGGCCTGCTCTGTTGCTATGGAAGCGCTTGAGGTTATTCGCGATGAAAAATTAACGCAAAATGCTCGTCGTTTAGGAAATCTTTTTAGGGTTGAAATACAGAAATATATTGAACGTAGTACTATCGTTACAAAAGTGCGAGGTAGGGGACTCCTTAATGCGATCGTGATTAATGACAGTGAAGAAAGTAAAACAGCTTGGGATATCTGTTTGAAGCTTAAAGAAAATGGCTTGCTGGCTAAACCGACTCACGGTAATATAATTCGCTTTGCGCCTCCTTTAGTAATGACCGAGGATGAATTAAAAACGTGTATACATATTATTACCACCACTTTGAAATCATTTGAAACTAAATAATCCTTGATTGAAAATGAATATCTATTTTGATAACGCGGCAACCACTCCACTAAGAGAGGAAGTGATTTCTACGATCTCTAAAGTGATGGAGGATTGTTTTGGAAATCCCTCTTCAACCCACGCTTTTGGCAGAACTGCAAAAACTCATGTTGAAACTGCCCGGAAAGGAATTGCTAAGCTGATAAATGCAGCGCCAAATGAAATTATTTTTACTTCTGGAGGTACGGAGTCAGACAATATGATATTGCATTGTGCAGTAAAAGATTTAGATGTTAAACGAATCATTTCTTCTTCTATTGAACACCACGCCATACTTCATGCTACAGATGCTATAGCACAATTATTTGGAACAAAAATAGACTATGTAAAAACGGATTCCAATGGAGTCATTGATCTGGATGATTTAGAATCTTTACTTAAAAATGATCAGGATAAAACTTTGGTTTCATTAATGCATGTAAATAATGAAATTGGGAATATACTGGACTTAGTTCAAGTAGGAAACCTCTGTCATCAACACAACGCCTACTTTCATACTGATGCAGTGCAGGGGATCGGGCATTTTACTTTTGATATGGAACAGCTTCCAGTTGATTTTTTATCTGCAGCAGCACATAAATTTCATGGTCCAAAAGGTGTTGGCTTTTCATTTGTTAGAAAGAATACAGGACTACAGCCTTTTATTCACGGAGGTTCACAAGAGCGAGGACTTCGTGCTGGCACCGAATCTGTTCACAATATCGTCGGGATGTGTAAAGCACTAGAATTGGCTTATGAAAATCTAGAAACCGAACGGAAAAAAGTTTTAGAAGTAAAAACGTACTTTATGGAACAGATTAGGATTTTGTATCCTGAAGTTCAATTTAATGGAATGTGCGATGATCTTGTTCATAGCACCTATACATTGGTGAATATCGCCTTACCTATACCAAAAGATAAAGCCTTAATGCTTGATTTCCATTTAGATTTGAATGGAATAGCCTGTTCCAAGGGAAGTGCTTGCCAATCAGGAAGTCAGTCTGGCTCTCATGTATTAAAGAGTGTACGGTCTGAACGAAATGAGGATTGGCCTTCTTTACGTTTTTCATTTTCAATATTAAACTCAAGGGAAGAAGTCGATCAATTAATCAAAGTTCTAAGAGATTTTTAGTGACTTTATTAAATTACATTATTCTGACTTTCGATAAAAATCCATTTCAAGTTTGGTATTATTTCCGGCTCTATCTTCTGCCTCTATAGTCAAATGGTGTAAGGCTTGATCAAATTTCAGATCATTGAAATTATAGATTAAAGTATTGTTTTTAGGTTCGTGTTCTAGGCGAATCCACCTTCCGTTGATCTCTCCTCTAAAAGTTTTAATTCCAGAATAATCATCGGATAATTTTAATCTTAGATAATTGAATGTACTCAGCCACTGCTCATTTTTAAAGTTCAATGGCTTTATGGAAGGGGCAACACTATCACGACTTATAGTGAAGGTTCCAAGTATTTTTGATTTTCCAATCCAGAACCCTTCTTTTTTTTGATTACTAAAAAAGTTAGGTTTTCCTTTTGAGTCGAGCATCGCAATAAATGATTGACTACTAATTAAACTGTCCATAATTGGTATTTTATAACGAACTTCAAAAGGCTTTTGAAGGGGGTAATTATTTTCTCCGACAAGAAGTTTTTTACCTTCGATCTTTACTGTTAAGGGAATGGAATCAAAGAAACTATTTTTGGGAAAGTATACCTCCTTGGTTTCAAAATCAAACAAATAATCCTTATGAGAATCTAGGAAATTATTTACTGACAGTCCATTTTCGGTAGTTTCCACACCCTTAATATAGGCTTCAATATAGCTAGTGTTACCATTGTAATCGCTTACTTCGATTAGGATCTGATAAGACTTTCCAACATTGATTTTCATTTCACCTGTAGTTGCTTTCTCAATTAAAAAACTGGCTTTTTGGGCTGGATGTGAGATAAATCGTTGAATCCTTTTCTTTTTTTGAGCATACTCTTTATAATCAATCAACAGGTTGATATAATTTGAATCTTTAAAGGACATTTGATCCATTTTATATTCAAATTGGGGGACACCATTCAAACGAACTACTGCGTTGTAGACTCCGTTTTTGTTATAGGACAGATCTTGCCTGTCAAATAAGCGCACCCCCACATTAACTTTACCTCCTACATGAATTCCAGAGGTACTATATACACTATCATTTATTTTTATTAACGGAAATTCTTTTCTTTTACTATCTGAATGAAGTCCTTCATAGAGGTAGAAATTTTGAATTTGTGGTCGTTGACTATCCTTTATGTCCAAAGGATAGTCCATTGGATTTAAGGGGTTTTGATTACCTGAATTCCGTATTTCAAAATGTAAATGAGGTCCATAAGAACCCCCTGTATTTCCAGAGTAAGCAATCAATTCCCCAGCAGTTACTTTAAGTACTTCTGCTTTTGGAAAAAGATGAATAGTATATGATTCTTTTTCGTATTGTTTTTCCTTTACATAGGCCTCTATTTTAGGCGCAAATTTTTTTAGATGGGCATAGACTGAAGTTGTCCCATCACGATGTTGTATGTAAAGCGTTTTTCCATAGCCACTTGTGCTTATTCGGATCCTATTAACCCAGCCACTTTGAACACTTTTAACTTTTAACCCTTGTCTTCCTTGCGTTCGAATATCAATACCTGCATGAAAATGATTACTCCTAAATTCGCCAAAAGTTCCAGAAAGTTGGATGGGAATTTCCAAAGGTGGTACCCATTCAGATTTTTGTTGAGCAAACAAGGCAAACGGAAATCCACAAAGAAATAATGACAATCTAAATATTAGATCTTGAGTTTTATTTCGCATAGTTTGCAATATAAAAATCAATTCATTTTTAATCTAATTTTAAAAACCTAAAAACACGATCATGTTAAAGTTTTTAAAACTGACGTTCAGAGTCGGTCCAATCAAAGAAAGATTCTATAAATTTGTATTAATAAGTTATTGTTTTAGATTTAGAGTATGGATAGTAATGCTTCTGGCATATCAATTTTAGAGTCAAAAATTATTATTTTGCTCAATAAGCTAAAAGAGAACCATCTTAATTTAAAAACTCTTCAAGAACGAAATTCACTCTTGGAAATGCAAAAAATGGAACTTGATGATCAGATGAAAAATTTGAAAGAGGAAAACAAGTCCCTCAAAATTGCAAATAACTTATTAGGCAGTAATGAAGGAAAAACACAAACGAAAGCCAAGATAAATAGTTTGATCAAAGAAGTTGATTATTGTATTTCTCAGCTCTCAGAAATGAATTAGTATGAGTGATCTACTAAAAATAAAATTGACGATAGCAAATCGAGTATACCCCTTGACCGTCGCTCCAGAACAAGAGGCCTCCCTGCGTGCGTCTGCTAAAAAGATAGAAGCAACTATTCAACAATTAGAAAAGAATTATGCTGTTCGTGACAAAC
>JAQWHT010000005.1 GCA_029249225.1 Flavobacteriaceae bacterium | reverse complement strand
GGTGTAATCATTGTAACTACTAAAGGAGGGAAAAGCGGAGAAATCTCATTGTCCTATAATGGTCAGGTTGCAAGTTCTTCTATCCTAAATAGAATTGACATCATGAATCCTGAAGAATTCAGGGCTGCTGGAGGTTCTGATCTAGGAGGTGAAACAGATTGGACTGAGGCTGTAACTCGTAATGCAATTTCTCAAATTCATAATATCTCTGCTTCAGGTGGTTTTGGAAATACAACCTTCCGTGTATCAGCCAACGTAAGAGAAAATGAAGGAATTGTGATGAATACTGGTTTTGATCAGTTTAACTCAAGAGCAAATATTTCAACAAAAGCTCTAAACGACAAATTAAAAATTGATTTTAATGCGTCTTTCACCCAGAGACAATCAAGTTTCGGGGAGCCTTTAGTATTGAAGTATGCTACATTATTTAATCCAACTGCTCCTATTTATACAGAAGGATCTCAGTACTTTCCTGGAAATTCTGGTGATGCTATTGGAGGCTACTTCGAAACCTTTGGACTATTTGATAGTTTCAACCCAGTTTCTATTGCTGAGCAACACGAACTTACTGGTGAGAAAACTGAGTTAAATTACAATTTATCTATCGGATATGACTTTTCAGAGAGTTTTGATATCCAATTAAGAGCTGCTCGTCAATCGTCCATTAATAATAACAGACGTTATGTTCCAGTTACAGCATTACTTACTGGTAACGCTTTAAGTCCCACAAGAAGAGGTCTTGCTGACTTTAATGACAATCGATATGAATTCAAACTATATGAAGCATTTGCTAATTACAGCGTTAATTCTGACGGATTTAATTTAAACCTTACCGGCGGGTATTCTTTTCAACAAGATAATTTTTCTAGTAAAGCTTTTGGCTTAGGTGACTTCCCAAGTGACAACATGGATTACAGTTACAATATAGATGCTTCTCAAGATCTTTTAAAAGCTGGGTTTATAACTGCAAACAGTAGTAGAGGACCTGACAACAAAATTATTGCATTCTTCGGTCGTGCTAATATTGTAATAGATGATGCCATTTATGTTAATGCCTCTGTAAGAAGAGAGGGATCAACAAAACTTGGAGATGGTAACAAATGGGGTACATTCCCTGCCTTTGGAATTGGAGCTGATCTTAACAAGTATATTGGTACTGAATACGACTTATTTAAAGTTCGTCTTGGTTACGGAGAAACTGGATCGCTTCCAGGACCTAGTGGTCTTTCTCAAGTTGTTTACAACTTTGGTTATGATTCAGGTGACACTGGAAATACATCGCAAGCTAGAGCAGCTAACCCCGACTTAAAATGGGAATCAAAAGCTGAAACGAATCTTGGAATTGACTTCGCTCAGGGTAAATTGAGTGGAAGTATAGATGTTTACTCTAGAGATATCACTGATTTTATCTTAGATACAAGAGTGGATGTTGCTACCTATGGTTTTGACAGACGTTTTGAAAATTCAGGAAAAATCAATACACAAGGTTTAGAATTAAATCTTGGATATCAAGTCTCTGACAACTACCAAACTAACATTAACCTTTCAACATATAATACTACCTTAGAGGAATATGTACTTGAAGATGGTGATATTACAGCTAACCTTGGATCACCAGGTCAAAACTCAACTAATATGGTACTTATTAGACCAGGTGAAGCTATTGGTCAAATATGGACGCCAAGATTCGACGGGGTCAATGCTGACGGATCACCTATTTTTGGTGACGTAAATGGCGATGGTACTGTAACTGCAAGTCAAGATAAGTGGAATGATGAAAATGCTGACTTTATAACTGCAGGTAATGGAATTCCAACACTAGAATTAGGTTGGTCAAACAATGTTAATATAGGCAACTGGAGCGTAAACGCCTTTTTCAGAGGTGCATTCGGACATAGTTTAGTGAATACGTTTAGAGCATTCTATGAGCCACGCCTAGCAAGTCAATCTTCATACAACTTTGTAAACACAGAACTTGCTTTACCTGAATTAACTGTGGCTCAATTTAGCTCCTTGTACGTAGAAAAAGCTGACTTTTTAAAGTTAGACAACTTGACTGTTGCTTATAACTTTGACTTAAGTGAAAATTCTGTAATTAACGGAGCTCAAATATCTGCTAACGTCCAAAATGCATTTGTTTTAACCAACTACACAGGTATTGATCCAGAACCAGCTCTTGTAGATGGTGGTAATTTAGTAGCATCAGGACCTGTAACTGGAGGAAACGTTTTAGCTCCCGGTATTGACAGAAGAACAAATTATTTTACTGCTAGAACAGTAACAATTGGACTTAACATTAACTTTTAAATAAATAACAATGAAAAACTATAAAAAATCATTTTTAGGGATTCTATCTGTTTTCGCTTTTGTGATTGCATGTACTGATTTAGAAGAAGAGTTAGTAAATGATTTTACAGAAAGTTTAACTGTCCCCGGTGTAACTGTGGATGTGAGTGAGACGGATGGTAGTTCTCAAGCAGTTCAAGATCAAATCGGTTCTGCTTTTGAGAAATTGAGAGATGGAACAGCAGGGCACAACAACTACTGGTCAGTGCAGACTGTTTCTTCAGATGAGATGCAGGTTGGGCAAAAAGGTGGTGACTGGTATGATGGTGGTATTTGGTTAGATATGCATCAACACATCTATACTGCTGCCAGTGGTCCTTTGACCAACACTTATAACACTCAATATAATGCGATTAGCGAGGTGAATAACAATCTTGCTAAATCTGGACTAAGTGCTAATGAAACAGCTCAATTACGAGTTCTAAGGGCATTTTTTTATTGGAGATTAATGGATCTTTTTGGGAACGTAAAAATTGTTAAAACTGCTGGGTCAGATGCACCTCAGTCAAATCGTAGTGAAGTATTTGCTTTTGTAGAAAGTGAAATGTTAGCTGCACTTGGTGTATCCTCTGTTTCTGCATCTATGGATCTTACTAACAGCGATTTAAGTACAGATCCAAAAAAATATAGAATTAATCAATATGCTGCAGTAGGATTACTTTCAAGAATCTATTTAAATGCTGAAGTTTATACTGGTACACCTCGATATGCAGAGGCGGCGGCGGCGGCTGGATGGGTAATAGATAACGGTCCTTACGAATTGACTACTGAAGGAAACTCTTCTGTAAAAAATCTTGCTAAGCGTCCTGGAGTAGCAACTGATCCTGATAATCTTGTTGGTTATCCTGCGATGTTTGCGCCAAACAACCAAGACAACGTTGAAACAATTTGGACAGTTCCTTTTGACAGCAATAAAGGAGGTGGAATGAACTTCCACATGATGGGACTTCACCAACCTTCTCAATTTGCGTTCAATTTTGACTCTCAACCTTGGAATGGATATCAAACTCTTGAGGCAATGTACAGATCATACGAAAGTGGTGACGTAAGAGGACAGAATAACTTCTTAGTAGGTCAACAGTATTCTTATGCCGGACTTCCGTTGAGTGACTGGGCTGCGGATGATTTTAATGAAGACGGTACAAAACATTTACCTTTGAGCTACACTCCTGAAATTAATGAATTATTTCCTAATTCAATTCGTCAAAGTGGTGCTCGTATGTATAAGTTTAGCCATGCGCAGTTCGAAAGAAATGAAAAGTCAAATGACTTCCCTATTATACGTTTGTCAGAAATGTATATGAATCGTGCTGAGGGCTTAGCTCGTGCAGCTGGTGACTGGTCACTTGCCTTACCTGACGTAAATATTATTCGTGAGAGAGCAAAAGTAAGTGCGTACTCTTCTATTGATGCTGATGAGTTTTTAGCAGAAAGAGGTCGTGAATTTATTTTTGAATCTCATAGAAGAACTGATTTGATCCGTTTTGGTAAATATACTGATGCATGGTTTGAAAAATCAGCTTCGGAAGATTATAAAACATTAATGCCCATACCTACTGATGCAATAACAGCGAGTAGTGGTTCTCTAACTCAGAATCCTGGGTATTAGTCTACTTTCATTTTTAGTTGAAAATGGGTCAATCATAGTATCGGTTGACCCATTTTTTTTAATTTCATAACCATGAAATTAATTGTCTCTTTTTCGGGTATTATTATACTCCTTCTTTCGTGTACACAGAAAGAGAATACCCTTTTTATTATTCATGAAAACTTAGGAAATCAATTCGAAAATAAACTGACCTACACCCAAGAGTTCAATCCTTACACTTACAGGAATTTTTACAATGGTGCAGGAGTCGCACTAGGTGATATAAACAACGATGGTCTACTTGATATCTATTTAACAGGAAATCTTGTAGACAATAAATTACTTTTGAATAAAGGCAATTGGAAGTTTGAAGATATCACTGAAAAAGCAGGTGTTGCTTGTAAAGGTGTCTGGTCAACTGGGGTAACTTTTGCTGATGTCAATGGTGACGGTTTATTGGATATTTACGTTTGTAAATCTGGGAAACCAGGTGGTAACAATAGACATAACGAACTCTTCATCAACAAAGGGAACCTGACCTTTAGTGAGGAATCAAAATCTTACGGTCTAGATGTTTTAGGATTATCCGTTCATGCTGCCTTTTTTGATGCCGATCTTGATGGAGATTTGGACTGTTATGTACTAAATAATTCTCTACGTTCTGTTGGGGGTTATGACTTGATAAAAGACCAACGTTATACGCCAGACCCAAATCGTGAGGGGAATAAGTTTTTTGAAAATCAAAATGGCGTATTTATAGATGTAAGTACTGAAAAAGGGATATTAACCAGTACTATAGGTTTTGGTTTAGGGATAACGCTCAGTGACTTTAATAATGACAGACTTCCAGACTTGTATATTTCCAATGATTTTTTTGAACGTGACTATTTGTATCTCAACAACAAAAATAGTTTTGAAGAATCTTTAGAGTCTCAATTTCAATCAATATCTATGGGGGCTATGGGCGCAGATGCCGCTGACCTTAACAATGATTTGAAACCTGATCTTTTTGTTACAGAGATGCTTCCAGCTACTCTTAAAAGGCAAAAACTTAAAGTAAAGTACGACTCTTGGGATAAATATAACCTTATGGATAAAAAGGGATATTTTCATCAATTTCCACGTAATTCCTTGCAACGAAATATTGGGAATAATCAATTTTTAGAAATCAGTAGATATTCTGGTGTCGCAGCAACCGAATGGAGTTGGGCCTCCCTTTTGTTTGACATGAATAATGATGGTCTAAATGATATTTTTGTTGCCAATGGGATCTATAAAGACTTACTAGATCGAGATTATCTAGCCTATATGGCCAATGAAACACAAGTTCAAATGCTATTGAATAATAGAGAAAATGCAATAGAAAAGCTAATCGATATTATGCCTTCTGAAGCCGTTCCTAATAACGCTTTTGAAAATTTAGGAGAATTTAAATTTGAAGATAAAACAAAAGAATGGGGATTGGCAATCCCCAGTTTTAGTAATGGAAATGCCTACGGAGATCTAGATAATGACGGGGATCTGGATTTGATCGTAAACAATGTCAATATGCCAAGCTTTTTTTATGAAAATAAAACTGATACGTTAAAGGCAAGAAGCTTGAGTTTACGTTTAAAAACTGACTCCAAAAATACCTTTGCTGTTGGTGCAAAGGCAATTATCTATTACGACAAGGGCAAACAACAAATGAAAGAACAATTCCCCTCAAGAGGATTCCAATCTTCAGTGGGAAATTCACTTCATTTTGGTCTAGGAAACTCAAAACAAGTAGATAGCCTTAAAATACTATGGCCTAGTGGAAGTGAAGAACTATTTTATGATCTTAAATCTAACTTCCAACACACAATTCGTCAAAAAAATACCACTTCTCTAACTGAATCTCAGGTTGAAAAAACCACAAAAAATCTTCCAAAAAGTGTTTCAATTGCCTTTGAACACAAGGAAAATAATTGGAGTGAATTCAATAGAGAAAGACTAATTCCCCAGATGAATCATAATGATGGACCTGCACTTGCAACAGCTGATTTAAATAAAGATGGAATTACCGATTTCTACATAGGAGGAGGAAAAAATCAAACAGGAGCATTGTTTCTTTCTCATGGCGATGACTTTGAAAAAATTCAAACACCTTTTGAAATAAGTAATCGGTCTGAAGATACCGATGCGGTTTTTTTTGATGGAGATCAAGATGGAGATCTTGATTTGATTGTGACAAGTGGAGGAAAATCATTTTCAAAATTTTCATCTGATTTAGACGACCGGTATTATGAAAATACGGGGAATAATAATTTTAAAATAAAGAAAGATGCTTTTTCATTTACAACCCATTTTTCATCCTCATCAGTAGGAATCGGTGACTTTAACCACGATGGAACTATAGACTTAGTCATAGGAGAGCGATTTGATTTAAAAACCTATGGTAAAAAAGCTTCGATTCATTTATTTCTAAATCAAGGACAGGGGATGTTCACTGAAAAATTAGTTTCTGATTTTAAAGAAGCTGGAATGATTACAGATCTTGCTGTTTCCGATATTAATCAAGATGGGTGGGTAGATCTTGTCGCTTGTGGTGAATGGATGCCAATTAGTATTTGGATTAATTCTAATGGTTCTTTTTCAAATCAAACTAATCAATATGGATTAACCCAAACTCATGGTTTGTGGAATACCCTACTTGTCAAGGATATCAACAAAGACAATACTCCTGATATCCTTGCTGGAAATTTAGGGAAAAATACTTTCTTTAAAAAAGGAATGAAATTCTATCTCAATGATTTTGATAATAACGGAACTGAAGAGCAAATAATCTGTCAGTATATCAATCAAGATTATTATCCCATAGTAGATAAAGATGAACTGATTTCACAACTGCCTTATTTAAAGAAAAAAATCGTTAAGTATGAAAATTACGCAAACGCTAGGATACAAGATTTATTTTCTGCCACACAACTCAATGAAAGTTATGTCAGTGAACTGCATATTTTAGAAACTTCACTTTTCTTGAGTCAACCTGAGGGGAGGTTTGATCGTCAGCAGATGCCTCAAGAACTACAATATGCCCCTATGTATGCTCTAACACACCATACAGAAGACAACACCTCTTCTGAAGGCACTTTTTATTTGGGAGGGAATCACTATCTAGTAAAGCCGCAATTTGGTCGATACGATGCTTCAAAAGGATGGGCGTTAAACTATAGTTTCTCAGAAGATAAAATTGAGTTTGAAGAGCCAGAAATATTAGGAATAAACGGTCAAATAAGACAATTGGAAATCGTAAATTTACAAACTGACAAACAATTACTTATTGGGGTAAATAATCAAGCAGGAAAACTTCTTCAGCTTGTTAAAAACCAAAAAAATAAAGAATGAAAACCATGCGCAGTATTTTTTTCAAGCTTTCGATATTAATTTTATTTATTTCTGGTTGTTCTTCTGAATATGAAACTTTAGTCAAGAGAGAACTCCAAAAAAATCAAAAAGTAGATTCTGTTTTTTTTAATTTACGCTTAGGTGAATCAAAGGATATTTACCATAAAAAAAGTTGGAATCTAAACAATAGTAGACAAGTGGTTCAAGGGAGGTCTTATTTTTATATGAAGAAAGTTTTTTCAGATTCTAAAATAGAAAAAAAGAGAAATGACTTTGCATTAGAATTTGCAGGAAAATTCAATACTTCAAAAAAATTAAAAATGCTTGATGTTAAATTTTATCATTTACTTTGGACACCGTGGAATGAGTCCTATCAAGCTCAAAGTTTACTTCCAAGAATTCTCGATTCCTTAGAATTATGGTTCCCTGGGAATCCTTTTTTTGAAGTAGAGACTGGAAGCGACTCCATACCAAGTATGCATGTGAAAGTAGATGGAGATCGAAGATTTCGTGTATATGTAGAAAATTCCCAAGATGTAGCAGTGAAAATAGACGATTTGAATGAAGACAATTAAACCCCTTTTTTTGGCAAACAGCATTGTTTATTTTATAATCCTACTTGTAGTTACTTCTTGTAGTAATGGGGAATTAGAAACGCAATTTCAGCTAATTTCTTCCGAACAAAGTGGAATTTCTTTTTCAAATGATCTTAGCTATACTGACGATTTTAATGTATACAAATACAGGAATTTTTATAATGGGGGTGGAATTGCTGTTGGAGATATAAATAATGATGGCCTAGTTGATCTCTATTTTACTGCAAATCAAAAGTCAAATGAATTGTATCTTAATCAAGGAGATTTTAAATTTAAAAGAATTACGAAACAAGCTGGTGTACAAGGTGAAAAAGCTTGGGCTACAGGGGTGACTATGGTAGATATCAATGCCGATGGATGGCTCGATATTTATGTGTGTAATTCTGGAGATGTGGATGGTGACAACAAACAGAATGAATTATTTGTCAATAATCAAGACGGTACGTTTAAAGAAGATGCTAGTACTTATGGACTAGATGATAAGGGGTTTTCTACTCATTCCGTATTTTTTGATTACGATAAGGATGGCGATTTAGACGTTTATCTGTTAAATAATTCTTACCAGGCTATAGGGAGTTTTGATCTGAGAAGAGAAGAACGTCCAAAACGAGATGCTTTAGGGGGAGATAAATTAATGCGTAATGACAATGGCTTTTTTGTTGATATAAGTGAACAGGCTGGGATTTACGGAAGTGTTATTGGCTTTGGCTTAGGAGTCACTGTTGGTGACTTAAATGGTGACCAATGGGAAGACATTTTTATTTCTAATGACTTTTTTGAAAGGGATTATCTGTATCTTAATCAACAAAATGGAAGCTTTAAGGAAGTATTGACCGAACAAATCAAATCAATCAGTGGAGCTTCTATGGGTGCTGATATGGCGGATATTGACAATGACGGAGATAACGATATTTTCGTCACCGAGATGCTTCCCTCCGATTATCAACGTTTAAAATCAGTAACCACCTTTGAAGATTGGAATCGATATCAGTACAATGTAAAAAACACCTACCATCATCAGTTTACTCGAAATATGCTTCACCGAAATAATGACAACGCGAGTTTTAGCGAGGTTGGAAGACTTGCAGGTGTAGAGGCTACAGATTGGAGTTGGGGTGCCTTATTTTTTGATATGGACAATGATGGATTAAAAGATCTTTTTGTTTCAAATGGAATCTTTAAAGACCTTACTGATCAGGATTATCTCCAATATATTTCGAGTAAAGAAGTGGTAAGTTCAATTGTTCAAAAAAACAAGGTGGATTATAAAAAATTGATTGACATCATTCCTTCGGAGAAGGTTCCCAACAGTGGATTTTTAAATCTAGGAGAAACTCGTTTTAAGAAAACATCCGATTTGGGACTCGACACTCCAAGCTTTTCAAATGGATCAGCTTATGCAGACCTAGACAATGATGGCGATTTAGATTTGATCGTGAACAACGTCAACATGGAATCCTTTCTTTATAAAAATAATTTACCCAAAGAGAAGGCTAACTATCTCCAACTTACTCTTAAAGGAGAAGGGAAAAATACTCAAGCAATAGGTGCACATGTTAAGGTTTACACCACAAAAGACACTTTGTATTATGAGCTACAACCTGCTAGAGGCTTTCAGTCTAGTGTAGACCCAAGAATTACTGTTGGCTTGGGAAACAACACCTCAGCTTCTTTAGATATTAGTTGGGCTTCTGGTAAAAAAAGCTTCATCCCAAACTTAAGTCTAAATCAAAGTCTTACTCTAGAAGAAACTAATGGTCTATCAGAAAATGATCCCCAACCAAAAGATGAACTTCCGCTGTTTACCAACTCAACTAATGATCTACTCCCCTATGTTCACAAAGAGGCGAATTTTGTAGATTTTCATCGGGAACGATTAACGTACCATATGTGCAGTGGTGAAGGGCCTGTAGGAAGTGTAGGTGACTTAAATGGAGACGGACTAGAAGATCTCGTGATCCCTGGGCCTAAAAATGAGCCTACAACACTTTTTATTCAGAATAAAAACGGAAGTTTTGATGCCTTAGCTCAAGATATCTTTGAAAAACAGGCAAGAGCAGAACATACTGAATCTATAATTTTTGATGCAGATAGTGATGGTGATCTTGATCTGTATTTAGCTTCTGGAAGTGTGGAGCTTAGTACTTTTTCTGATTTTCTTTACGACCGTCTTTTCTTTAATCAAGGAGATGGGACTTTTGAAATGTCAGATCAAAAATTTCCTAAAGAAGGATTACGCATTAGCACAGGAGTCGTAAAAGCTGCTGATATTGATGCTGATGGTGACCAAGATCTTTTTATTGGAGAACGCATTAAGATTGGAGCTTATGGACAAGCTGGATCAGGATATCTTCTAGAAAATGATGGAACCGGTAAGTTTAAAGAAATAACTTCTGAAAAAGCTCCCTTTTTATATCAATTAGGAATGATTACTGATGCGGTATTTAATGATTGGGATCAAGATGGAGATGAAGATTTAATTATAGCTGGTGAGTTTATGGGACTAGAGGTGTTTGAAAATTCTGAAGGTAAATTTGCTCCAATTAAAGACCACCCCCTTACGAATTATAAAGGTTGGTGGAATACTCTCCACACTGTGGATGTAGATCAGGACGGTGATCTAGATCTAATCGGAGGTAATCACGGAATCAATTCAAGATTTAAAGCCTCTCCAGAGCATCTAATCAAACTCTACCTTAATGATTTTGATCAAAACAGTTCCATAGAGGGTATTCTGACTTTCTCAAACGAGGAGGCTCGAGATATGCCCTACGCACTTCGCCACACACTGATTGACCAAATTAAAAGCTTAAAGAAAAAATTTCCTGACTATCAATCTTTTAAAAATGCCGACATCAATCAAATTTTTACTGTTGAAGAGATGAAAGGAGTTCGGGTACTAGAGGCAAACACACTAGAATCAATGGTCTTTATCAATGAAGGAAACTTTAATTTTAAGGCTCAAGTTCTCCCACAAGAGGCACAACTCACACCCATTTATGCCATAGAACACGGTGATTTTGACAAAGATGGAGACCCAGATTTAATCTTGGGTGGTAATCTTTACAGAGCTAAACCTGAGGTTGGTATCTATGATGCAAGCCATGGAGTGTATTTAGAAAATAGGAATGGAAAATTTTACGCAAGTTCCAGAGTAAATGATTTTTATGTAAAAGGAGAAATCCGAGACATCAAACGTATCGACAATAAGGTTTTTGTTTTTCGCTCAAATGATAGCATAGCCGTCTTAAATTCAACACAATGAAATTAAATAAAGTATTCTTTGGAGTACTGATGACTGGAATCATTGGCTGTCAGAAAAATGTATCTACAATAATCGAAAATCCCCATTTTTCGATGACTATTTTGTCACCCGAACAATCAGGAATACATTTTAAGAACACTCTAAAAGAACAACCTGACCTAAATATCATCGAGTACTTATATTATTATAATGGGGGTGGAGTAGCTGTAGGAGATCTAAATAACGATGGTTTAGAGGATCTCTATTTTTCTGCAAATCAGTTACCTGATATATTATACTTAAATGAGGGAAATTTAAAATTTAAAGATATTTCCTCTGCCGCAGGAATTGATCAAACCGAGTCTTGGTCAACTGGAGTAAGTATGCAGGATGTCAACAATGACGGATATTTGGATATTTATGTTTGCAAAGTTGGTGCTTTCAACTCTCTTAAAGCTCAAAATCAACTTTACATAAACAACGGTGATTTGACCTTTACCGAATCTGCAGAAAAATTAGGTGTTGCTTTCTCTGGGTTTTCAACTCAAGCAGCCTTTCTAGATTACGATAAAGATGGGGATTTGGATTTTTATTTGTTAAATCATAACATTCATTCTGTTAGAAGTTATGGTACTGTAAAAAATAGGACTGATCAAGACCCTCTCGCTGGAGACCGTTTTTATGAAAATCAAATAAACGAAAACGGTCGTTTTGTCGATAAAACGAAATCATCACAAATTTATAGTAGCCCCTTGGGATATGGTCTTGCTATTGGAGTTTCAGATTTTAATCACGATGGGTGGCCTGATTTATATGTCGGGAACGATTTTCATGAAAATGATTATCTCTACCTAAACAATAAGGATGGTAGTTTTACAGAATCCATCAAGGCATCTATGAATCATACCTCAAGATTCACAATGGGAATTGATATCGCTGATCTTAATAATGATGGGAATTTAGATGTGTTCACTACCGATATGCTTCCTTTCGATCCTGCTGTATTATTAAAATCTGGAGGTGAAGACTCCGATAAAGTAGCACGAATAAAAGCAAACTATGGGTTTAATAGCCAATTTGCACGGAATCATTTACAACTAAACAGAGGAAACCACACTTATGCGGATGTTGCCTTAATGACACAAACCTATGCTACTGATTGGAGTTGGGGTGTCCTTCTCGCTGATTTTGATAACGATGGGTGGAACGATATCTTTATTCCTAATGGCATTGTAAAAAGACCCAATGATTTGGATTATATCAACTATTTGAGCAACACAAATTTTAGTGCATTTGAAAACTCAAAAAAAGAGCAACTTCGAAAAAGAATTATTGAAGAAATGCCTACACTTAAAATACCAAATCTATTAATTAAAAATAAAGGAGATCTGGATTTTGAAGCTGTGGAAAATTCAGCCATTGGTTCTCCCAGCTATACGACTGGTGCTGCTTACAGCGATCTTGATAATGATGGGGATTTAGATCTTATTTTCAATAATGTCAATGCTTCTGCACAGATACTTAAAAACAACAGTTTATCTAATAATACGGTTCAGCTTCAACTCGTTCCGACTAAGGATTATCCACAATTATTGGGAACTCGTATACACTACTTTGCTGGAGGAAAACGTTTTGTCAGAGAATATCAATCACTAAGAGGGTTTCAGTCTACCTCTTCTCATAAAATTAATATTACTGTTCCTCAAGGAGAAAAATTAGATTCAATACAGGTCTTCTGGCCACATGGGACTAATTCAATAGTTACTTCAGTTCAAGAGGGAGCTCATCTAAACCTAAGCCCCACAGATACGATTAGGAATTCAACTATAAATCAACCTGAAAATCGCTTCGTACTTAAAAATTTTCCTTTTCGACATATCGAAAATACGTATTACGATGAAGACAAAGAAACTTTAATTCCTGAACGATTATCGCAAGAAGGACCAGCAACAGCCTATGAGGATTTTAATCAAGATGGGATTAAAGATTTTTTTATAGGGGGCGGCAGAGAACAACCTGGACAAGTATTATTTGGAACAACAAAAGGTGAGTTTTATACTAAGTTTATCTCTGATTTTGAACGGGACAGAGGCTTCGAAGATGTTGCAGTTTCAACTTTAGATATTGATCGAGATGGCGATCTTGACCTTTTTATCGGTAGTGGCGGAAATCAAGAAGTTTCACCAAATCCAAGTCTTGAAGACCGGATTTATGTAAACGATGGAAGAGGGGTTTTTAAAAGAGCTCCCATCCAACTCCCGCAGACCAACACAGGAACAGTAGCTATTGCCGATTTTGACAACGATGGTTTTCCTGATTATTTTATTGGAAGTAGAAATATTACAGGAGCATATGGACTTACACCGAATAGCTTTATTGTTCAGAATAAAGACGGCCTAGAAATGAAAATGCTAGATCGAAAACAATGGGGAATGATTAGTGATGCACAATGGGTAGATCTTAACGGAGATGATTTTTTAGACTTAGTATTGGTAGGTGATTGGATGCCGATCACTGTTTTAATAAACAATCAAGGTAAATCTTTTGAAAATAAAACTTTAGACTACGGTTTAGCCAATACTTCAGGGCTTTGGAATACTGTTGAAATACATGACTTTGATGACAATGGACTTCCTGACATTATTGCTGGTAATTCAGGCGTTAATTCCAAATGGCATCCTACAAAAGAGCGCCCAGTGAAACTTTATCTCGATGATTTTGATGAAAATCAACAAGCAGATCCTATAATTTTTTATCCCTTTGGTGAGCGTGAAATTCCTTTTGCTGGAAAAGATAAGTTAGCTTCACAATTACCTATGGTGAAAAAACGTTTTACAAAATATCATGATTTTGCTAAGGTCTCAGATATTAAGTCACTGCTTGGAAAAAGTGAAGAAAATATTCTTCAAATTAAACAGCTAAATGAGCTTCGTTCAATGGTATTTCTAAATCAAGAAGGTAAAAGTTTTAGTTCTCACCCCCTTCCAGATATCGCTCAACAAAGCACTATTGAAGGAATTAGCATCAACGATTCGAATGGTACTATAGCTTTTGTAGGTAACTCAAAAACTTGGGTTGTTGAACTTGGAAATAACTTAGCTAACCCTGGAGGTATCCTAAAAGGTTTTGATCCTATGTCTGGGCAATATGAATCATTTGAGCCCTTCCCTCTTCCTATAGGTACAGTTGGTAAACATATCTATCAACTACCTACTGGTGATTACATCATAATTGTAAACGACGGTGATTCTTACCAGATTTCAGCAAAATAAATTTGTTATTGTTGAGTGGAAATTAATACCACACCCCCAGAACCAGGAAATCCATAGGAAGCTATTTCAGTGGCTTTTTTTAAAAGGCTGATGCTTGTAATTTCGACTGGATTCAACAAAAAAACTGCTCTAGAATACGTTCCTACTTGAGTTCCATTCACAATAAAAAGAACCTCTTTCGGGGTGTTAATCGCTGAAATTCCACGAATAAAAACTTGGGCATTTGGTCCTTGCCCCCGAGTTACAATACCTGGATACATCCGCAAACGATCTAATAATGAAACATTTCCTAAAGTCTCTTCAGTGGTGTTATTTTTTTCCATGTTAGCAGGAGTCGATTTAAAACTTCCACAGCTAGCCTGAATAAATACAACAAAATAGAGTAAAAATGATGTTCTCTTTATCATCCCTAAATATACAAATTTTAAATTATGAAATAAAAAATGGAAAACTTTTAGGATCCACTATATCAAGGGATGAAGTCCAACTTTTATTTATAAATAAAAATCATTTTTTGAGTTTAAATAAAATGAAAAACAATTATATTTGCCTTCCACAAATGGAATATTCCTCCTTAGCTCAGTTGGTTAGAGCATCTGACTGTTAATCAGAGGGTCCTTGGTTCGAGCCCAAGAGGAGGAGCCATATTAGACAGGAGGTCATTTTTGACCTCCTTTTTATTTTTATTACTTTTTAAAACCTTGCCGGC
>JAQWHT010000122.1 GCA_029249225.1 Flavobacteriaceae bacterium | reverse complement strand
CAAGGCTATGACACCTGCCCCATGGAAGGCTTTGATTCTAAAAAATTAAAACAACTTTTAAAACTTCCCGCAGCTGCAGAAATCAGTATGGTTATTAGCTGTGGCATCCGAAAACCCGAAGGCATTTATGGAGAACGCTTTAGTATTCCTTTTGAGGAGGTGTATCGGGAACTTTAACACCCCACCGCCCCCCCTTAAAAGGAGGGGCATATACTGATCCAAACAAAAGCTCATTAAAAACGCTTGCTTTATTGGTTTTCCAGTGCTTCAATTCGACTCAATAGAGTTTGAATCATTTGTTGCTGTTCCAATTGATTTTGGTAGTTAGAATTTACTGTTTTTAAGTCTTCCACTTTTTCAATGAGTGCTTGAACTCCTTTTAGCGCTACTCCGGAAACGTCTATAGTACCTAAATGAGAAGTATCCATTCCATTACCTACTCCAAATGTTTCAATAAACTCCTCTGAAGTGGGACCAATATGTGTTTCGTTAGTGTTTTTATAGTCCCATTTTTTAACATTTAGGGATTTAATTTTACTCAAAATCCATTCGTTATCTAAGTCAATAAAATTAGTTTTGAAAAGAATGCTCGAAGCATTGGTCCATACTCCCGCTTCGGTCAAAGAAGCTCCATTTCCATTGGTTGCATTATCCCCTACCTGAATAGCATTTCCAGTGTCGGTTGTAGGCAAACCAAATGCCCATTTAGAAACATTTTCATCTCCCATTACAAAGGTATTGCTGGTACTTACAATTGCACTGGCTCCAATGGCAGTTGAATTGCTAATAAAAGTACCTGAGGTTGTATCAGCCCTATACCCAATAAATGTGTTGTTATTACTGTTATTTGTATTAAGATTCTCTCCAGCATAACTACCTAAAGCTGAGTTCCCTGATCCATTAACCAAATCATCTAAGGACCAAGCCTGGGTTGTATGAGGGTTTGCTACAAAAGTAACATCTAAAAAGGCATTATTTTCAGCCTGACTGATATGAATCGGTTGGTACCGCCCTGAATGCCCAGAGGGAAAAGTAAAGGTACTTGGACCATATTTTCTGATACTACCATCTAAATATCGTGTATTATCAGAATTTTCCCACGAAGCATTTGCAGCAAAAGAAAAAAGTCCACCATTTCTATCTATAGTAACTACTCCAGTGTGAAATGAAGTCTTTTCAAAAGCATTGTAAAGTTCGTAGTCAGAACCTAAATAAAGGTCGCTGTGAATTGCCATCTGGGATAATGTTACCTCAAGTAAAAACATGAAGATAACACTGAGTAGGTATTGATTCATAGAAAGGATTTGTATTTCTAATGTATTAAAAAAAACTCAAAAAAAAAATCGATTTATAACCTCTAGATTTAAAAGACTACTTCTTAAGTTACTTACGAATCCGTACTTTTATAAAAAAAAGACCGAATGAATCTACTTTCTGTAGAGGGTATTTCTAAAGCGTATGGAGAACGGATCATTTTTGAACCGCTTTCTTTTGGAATCAGCAAAGGACAAAAAATAGCTCTAATCGCTAAAAATGGAAGTGGAAAAACCACCATTTTAAAAATCATTGCGCAGCAGGACACCCCAGATTCTGGTTTTGTCAACTTCAGAAAAGGGACTCAAGTATCTTACCTTCCTCAAGATCCCGTTTTAGACCCGGAAAAAACAGTAGAAGAAATTATTTTGGCATCTGGAAATCAAACGCTTAAAATCATTGCTGCCTATGAAAAGGCCTTGCAAAAACCTGAAGATACTGACAACTATCAAAAGGCATTTGAAGCCATGGATCAGCATGAGGCTTGGGATTTTGAAACTCAATACAAACAACTCTTGAGTAAGCTTAAGCTCGACGATCTGACCCTCAAAGCAAGGGCTTTGTCCGGTGGACAAAAAAAACGACTCGCCCTTTGCAGCGCACTACTTGAAAAACCAGATTTACTCATCCTTGACGAACCGACCAACCATCTAGACTTGGAAATGATTGAGTGGTTAGAAGCCTATTTTATCAAAGAAAAGCTCACCTTATTGATGGTTACCCACGATCGTTATTTTTTAGAGCGGGTATGTACTGAAATCATTGAACTTGACGAAGGGGAACTCTTTAGCTACAAAGGAAGCTATTCCTATTTCTTAGAAAAACGAGCAGCCCGTATGGAACAACTTGAAACAGAAGCTCATAAAACTAAACGTCACTTTACCAAAGAACTAGAATGGATGCGCCGTCAACCCAAAGCACGAACAACCAAGTCCAAATCCAGGATTGACGATTTCAATACTATCAAAACTAAAGCACAACAAAGAAGAAATGAACACAAAGTTCAGTTAGAGATCAATATGGAACGTTTGGGATCTAAGATGATCGAAATGCATCGAGTATCAAAAGCTTTTGGTGAAAAGATTATTCTTCAAAGTTTCGATTACAACTTTCAGCGTAACGATCGTATTGGAATCATTGGGAACAACGGTACTGGAAAATCTACCTTTCTCAAACTCCTGACTGACACACTAACACCCGATGGAGGAAAAATTATTCGTGGAGAAACTCTCAAATTTGGCTATTATACTCAGGAAGGGATAGTGGTCAAAGCTGGTCAGAAGGTTATTGAGGTTATCCAAGAGTTTGGTGAATACATTCCTCTTAAGAAAGGACGTAAAATTTCTGCCCAACAACTCCTCGAACGTTTTTTATTTGACCGTAAAAAGCAATACGACTTTGTGGAAAAACTTAGTGGTGGTGAACGAAAAAGACTCTACTTGTGTACCGTACTCATACAAAATCCTAACTTCTTGATCCTTGATGAGCCTACTAACGATTTGGATATTATCACTCTCAATATCCTGGAAAATTTTCTGTTAGATTTTCCAGGTTGCTTGATTGTTGTTTCACACGATCGTTACTTTATGGATAAAATCGTAGACCACCTTTTTGTATTTCGAGGAGCTGGAAAAATTGAAGATTTCCCAGGCAATTACTCAGATTTTAGAGCTTATGAAGGTTTAAGTTCCGAATCTGAAACCAGTGAAAAAAAATCAAAAACTGATTGGAAAAATAATACCGTAAATAAAGCATCATACCAAGACCAAAGGCTATTGAAAAAACTTGAAAAAGAAATTGCCTCTCTTGAATTAAAAAAAGAAGATCTCCAAAATCAGTTTGCCAACAATTCTTTATCTACTGAAGACATCAAATCTCTCTCTATTGAACTTAAAGGCATTGAGGATGATTTAAGTACTAAGACCGATGACTGGTTTACACGCTCTATTGAACTTGAATAACACCCCTCTTCTTTGAAAAAAAATAAATAATAATTTGGTTTATAAAATAAACTACTTTATCTTTGTTACAAGACTCTTAAACCCCATGCATATGAAAACAACAAATTTTACCCCCGAAGAAAGTTTTAAACTGATTGAATCGGTAATTCAACAAGCCAAAAATCGTTTTGAAGAAAACGGTGCTGCCTTTATTCTATGGGGAATTGCTGTACCCCTTTGCTGCTTTGGCCAAGCGTATCTGATCTCGATAGGAAAAGGATCCATCAGTTGGTATCCTTATTTGATTTTACCATTGATTAGTATCATAAACTTTATTTATTATACGAAAAAGAAGAACCAGACTCGAAATCCCCT
>JAQWHT010000065.1 GCA_029249225.1 Flavobacteriaceae bacterium | reverse complement strand
ATTTCGAAATCTTGACAAGATGCCTTATTAGATGAATAAAAAAATTTAAATTTGAGCTTGTTTATGAAAACACTACTACAGGCTGTTCAAATTTCAAAAAACTACGGAGATCTATCCGTTTTAAAATCCATCGATCTTGAGATTGGTGAACAAGAAATTGTAACCATAGTAGGACCTTCAGGTGCCGGAAAAACTACGCTACTTCATATCTTAGGAACTTTGGATCACCCGAATTCAAACCCTAAAAGCCATGTCTATTTGAACGGAACGGATACTACACAATTAAGTGATAAAGAATTGTCAAGATTTCGAAATCAAAATATGGGCTTTATCTTTCAATTCCACGAATTATTACCTGAGTTTACAGCGATTGAAAATGTTTGCCTTCCTACTTGGATTGCCAATAGTGATTCCAAGAAAGCAGAAAAAAAAGCACAGGAGCTTTTAGATCGTCTGGGCATCAAGGACCGAGCTAATCACAAACCCACCCAACTCTCTGGTGGAGAACAACAGCGTGTTGCTGTAGCGAGGGCTTTAATTAACGATCCTAAAATAATTTTTGCTGATGAACCCAGTGGAAATTTAGATTCTGAAAACGCGGATCAGCTCCATGATTTGTTCTTCGAATTACGCAAAGAACAACAATGTAGTTTTGTGATTGTAACTCACAATAAGGAATTAGCAAGAAGAGCTGATCGAAGTATAAGTATCATTGATGGAGCTATTAAAACGTGAATTCTAGAGATCTCAAAGACTTTTTAGATCATAAAGCTGCTACCTATGAACAGCCCCGTTTTTTAGAACAGGACCCTGTCCAAATCCCACATCTCTTCGATAAAAAAGAGGATATAGAAATTTCTGGATTCCTAATTGCTTCAATAGCTTGGGGCAATCGCCTAAGCATAATAAAAAGTGGGAAACGCATGCTTGAGTTGATGGGGAATGATCCTTACCATTTCGTTATACAGCACACAAAACAAGATCTAGTTCCCTTCTCTTCTTTTGTTCATCGTACCTTTAACGGTCTGGATCTGTGCTATTTTATCAAAGCATTAAAAAATATATACCTCCATCACGGTGGTTTAGAATCTGCGTTCTCTAAAACGTTAAAAAAAAATCGACTAGATCAAAATATTCATGATTTTCGAAATACTTTTTTTGAGTTAGAACATGAAAAAAGAACCGAGAAGCATGTGGCTGATCCTTTTAAAGGCTCTGCAGCGAAACGAATTAATATGTTTTTGAGATGGATGGTAAGAGATCAAAAAAACGGAGTGGACTTTGGATTGTGGAAATCCCTCTCCCCAGAACAACTCTCCTGTCCATTAGACGTGCATAGTGGAAATGTTGCACGGAAATTAGGCTTACTTAAGCGAAAACAAAACGATCAAAAAGCTGTAGAAGAACTGGATATGAGTCTTCGAAATTATGATCCAATGGATCCAGTAAAATACGATTATGCTTTATTTGGCTTAGGAGTGTTTGAGGGACTCAAATAAATGCTTTTCATATAGACTTGTAAAGCTCCCATCAGAAAACTAACTTGTACCACAAAACCCTTTAATGCTAAAAAGCGTCTTAAAAAATATTGGGCCTGGACCCTTGGTTGCCGCGGCATTTATTGGGCCTGGAACTGTCACCCTGTGCACCCTTGTTGGAATTGAATTTAACCTTCAATTACTCTGGGCAATTATCCTTTCCATTATAGCAGCCATAGTGCTTCAGGGTATGGCTGTACGCATTGGGATCATAGGGCAAAAAAGTATAATCGATGTCCTCAAGGAGGAAATTAAAATCCCTTGGATTCGCTCTTTAGTATTGATCCTCATTTTTGGGGCTATCATGATTGGAAATACAGCCTACGAAGCAGGAAATATTAGTGGTGCAGCATTGGGTTTAGAGACCCTTATTGGAAACTTACATTTAAAGAGTGATTTGTTTACACTCAAACTTTACCCCTTACTTATTGGAACCATAGCATCCCTGCTCCTTTGGATAGGAAAATATAAAATTTTGGAACGCTGTCTAATTTTCTTAGTCATCCTAATGAGTTTCTCGTTTCTAGTTACTGCCATTGCTACAGGACCTTCCATCTTTGAAATTTTTTCAGGATTACTTAAATTCTCAACTCCTCAGGGAAGTCTTTTGAGCATCATTGGCTTAGTAGGGACCACCATAGTTCCATACAATCTGTTTTTACACACAGAATTGGTTAGGGAAAAATGGTCAACAAAAGATGCTTTGCCTTATGCGCTTAAAGACATGATTATCGCACTCGGCCTCGGCGGTTTGATCTCTATGAGTGTAATTATAACTGCTGCCGGTGTAGAGTCTTCTGAGATAAGTAATGCTTCGGATCTTGCCTTAGGTCTGGCACCTGTTTTTGGAGAAGGAGCCAAATATTTACTTTCACTTGGTCTTTTTGCCGCTGGAATTACCAGCTCTATCACAGCACCACTCGCCGCGGCCTATGTAGTATGTGGTTGCTTTGGCTGGAAATCAGATTTTAAATCCCTTCCTTTTCAGCGTAGTTGGGCTGTCGTAATTTTATTTGGAACAATCTTTGCCTCCACTGGACTTAAATTTATACTTATCATTCAATTTGCTCAAATAGCTAATGGTATCTTACTCCCAATCATTGCTGCTATTTTGCTATGGATTATGAATAAAGCGTCTTGGCTCGGTAGTTCGAAAAATAATTGGTTTCAAAATTTACTCGGGCTAGGCATTGTAATAATTTCATTATTTTTAAGTATGCGAACACTTGGCTCAGTTTTTCAACTTTTTTAATGGATGTTAATTTTAATATAAATGCAGATGTAGGCGAAGGTATGGGAGACGACGCCGGTCTTATACCGCTTTTACAATCCTGTAATATTGCCTGTGGGGGTCATGCTGGAGGAAAAAATTTGATAAAAAAGACCATCAGATTAGCTACAACACATAACGTCAATATAGGTGCACACCCCTCTTATCCTGATCCAGAAAATTTCGGAAGACTTTCGCTGCACTTGAGCAAAAAAATGCTCTATCAAACTTTAGATCAACAGATTTGTTTAATTCTCGATCAACTGAATTCTGTCAAACTTCATCATGTAAAGCCTCACGGAGCGCTTTATCATGACTGCAATAACGATGAACGAATTGCAATATTACTTCTTGAGGTTTTAAAATCATTGTGTCCCCATGTCATCATCTTTACCCCTCCAAAAAGTATTTTAGAAAAACAAGCTCTAAAAAATGGGTTTAATGTTTGGACTGAGGCTTTTATGGACAGAGCGTATCAAGATGACGGTCAATTGGTGTCCCGTTCTAAAAAAAATGCAATACTCAGCGAACCTAAACAGCTTTATGAACGATTTGAAAACCTGCTTCAAAGAAATGGAGTTTTTTCTATTAATGATCTTTGGATTCCACTTCGTCCAAAAACCATCTGTATCCATGGTGATCATCCAAATGCAGCCGAAAACTTATTTAGCGTACTTAATTCTTATAAAAAGAATCATTTGACCTCATGAACAAAAAACTCCCTTTTCGTTTTTTTACAACGCATCCTCGAGTTGTGATTCTAGAATGGGATAGAAAACCTGACAACACCTTATTAAATCAATTAATTGATTTTCAAAAGCATATACTTAGGAGATTTAAAGAAGTGACTCAAATCACTCAAGGATACGTTTCATTGATGCTCTTTCACAATACTGAAGTTCATCATATTGCTGATTACTCCAAAAAACTTTATTTGATCTTTGAATCACTCCCAACAAAAGCAGTTAAAAAAGGAAGGCTTTGGCAAATTCCTGTTTGTTATGACAATTCTTTTGCGCTAGATCTAAAAGCTTTAGCTCTAAAACTAAACCTTAGCCCTGAAGCATTGGTAGAACTCCATACTTCAGCGAGCTATCAAGTATATTTTATTGGATTTTTACCTGGCTTTTTATATTTGGGTGGTTTACCTAAAGTGCTTGAGCACCCAAGAAAGATAAAGCCAAGTCCACACGTCCCTCAGGGGAGTGTTGGTATTGGAGGAAAACAAACTGGAATATATCCTTTTGATAGTCCAGGAGGCTGGTATGTCATTGGAAAAACCCCCTACCCTCTTTTTGAACCCCAGAAGAAAAAACCTTGTTTTGCTCAAACAGGAGATTCAATTCAATTTGTGCCCATCAGTAAATCAGAATTTATGGAACTAGATAGGCAAAAGAAAAACGGAAGTCTTAAATTGAAACCTTCATGATTGAGGTCATCCATCCTGGTTTGTATAGCAGCATTCAAGACTCTGGCCGTTTTGGTCAACAGTTTCTTGGGGTTCCTATTAGCGGAGCAATGGACCAAATCGCTATGCACTGGGCAAATAGTTTGTTGAACAATCCAAAAGACAGTGCAGTACTCGAAATGTGTTTTAGAGGACCCAAGTTACTGTTTCACCAATCTACCGCTATTGCCTTAGCTGGAGCACATATGAACGCTACCTTGAATGGTGTTAAGGTTCAAAACTTAAATGCTATAGAAATTAAAGAAAATGACATCTTAGAATTTGGAAATGCCTCTAAAGGGACACGGACCTATATGGCAGTTGCAGGAGGTATTCAATCTCCTGAAATATTAGGTAGTAGAAGTCAATTTAAAGGAATAACTACAGATTCAAGACTTAATAAATTCAAATTAATTCCTTTTGCCAAAGTTTCATTTGTCCCTAAAAAAGGAGCACGACTGAGTATCCCTAAATTGGATTTAAAAAATTTTAAAATTACCGTTTACAAAGGGCCTGACTATGATTTATTGCCCTTTGAGGCTCAAAATCAACTTACAAAAAGTGTTTTTACAATTTCACCTAAAAACTCTCGTATGGCTTACTTTTTGGAGCAAAAGTTAATTCATGAGATTCCTTTTCTATGGACAACACCTGTTCTTCCCGGAACAGTTCAATGTACTCCAGACGGAACACTCATGATCTTAATGCGAGATGCCCAGACCACAGGTGGCTATCCTAGAGTTCTTCAGGTTAGTGATGAAGGTTTAAATCTTTTAGCTCAGAAATCAACCCGCGACAGTTTTCAATTTCATCTCAGGGCAGTCTGATATTATCAAAATTGTTTTTACTTTTGTACGGATCAGTTCTAAATGAAGATACTTTTTAAAAACGCAACCTTAATTCATGAAAAGAGTCCTTTTCACAATCAAATAAAGGACGTATTGGTTGTAGACGGTATCCTAACTGAAATAGAAGATCAAATTGAAAACAACCAAGCAACTATTATATCGCTTGATGATCTTCATCTTTCTTCAGGTTGGTTTGACCCCTGTGTTTCCTTCGGCGAACCAGGATTTGAAGAACGTGAAACATTAGCGAATGGGTTACTTACTGCTGCCAAAAGCGGATTCACCCATATCGTGCTTAATCCAGATACGCATCCTGCTTTGGATTCTTTTACAGATGTTAGCCATTTACTTCAACAGACAAAGAACAAGACTACTGCTTTACACCTTAGCGCGTCGTTATCAGAAGGGTCTCAGGGTAATAAATTGGCTCCTTTATTTGAGATGCATAAAGCCGGAGCTTTAGCCTTTGGGGATTTTAATCAAAGCCTTAAAAACCCCAATTTATTACGTATCGCTCTAGATTATGTTCAAAGTTTTAACGGTCTGATACAGGCCTATCCTTTGGACTCCAAACTGAGTAACAATGGTCAAATGCACGAAGGGGAAGTCAGTACCAACCTCGGACTAAAAGCCATCCCTCATATTGCTGAGACCAGTAGTTTGGCCAGAGATATTCAATTGTTAGAATACACTCAGGGGAATATGCATATTCCGTTTATTTCTGCTGCAAATAGTGTAGAGTTGATTCGAAATGCAAAGAAAAAAGGATTGAATATAAGTTGTGGAGTCCCGATTACTCACTTACATGCTACAGAACAACACCTATCAGACTTTGATGCAAACTTTAAAATCATTCCTCCCCTTCGTGACAGCAGGGATCAGCAAGCTTTAAGAGAAGGGTTACTAGATGGAACTATCGACATGGTTACCAGCCTTCACCAACCCTTAAATCCTGAATTAAAAGAATTAGAATTTGTTCGCGCTAAGGAAGGTAGCATTGGTCTGGAGGCCGCATTTGGGATTTTACTCAACTACTTCCCTCTTGACAGGGTCATTTCTTTTTTAACACGTGGTAAAGCCACCTTTAAAATTAATGATTTCGGTTTTAAAATCGGATCAACTGCAGACTTTACCTTTTTTACGCCCAAGGGAAGTAAAACGCTTAAAAAATCGCATTTACACTCTACTTCAAAAAACTGCCTTTTTTTGGGTAGTGCTGTCAAAGGAACCGTTTATGGGAGTCTTAGAGAAAACTTTCTTCAATATAACAATTAATTGATTCAACATGTTAGAATACCGCATTCAAAATGCATCTCCTTTTGATGGAGATAAATCACCAGCAATTATCTTAATTCACGGTTATGGTAGTCATGCTGATGATCTTTTCAGTTTTGCACCCTACCTGCCTAAAAATCATACTATCATTGCAATTCAAGCCCCTCTTTCTATAGGTCCAAGTAGTTATGCTTGGTATCCACTGCAAATGGATGCTTCAGGTGAAGTAACCTCAGAGCTTGATGCTGCATGGGGTGCAGTTCAGTTAATTGTAGATTCCATAGATGAACTTATCGAGATAGAGAAACTTGATCCTACAGATGTCAGTTTGTTAGGATTTAGTCAAGGAGCAATATTAAGTTGGGCCAGTGCCTACCACCATTCAGATAAAATAAGGAGAATAATGGCATTAAGCGGTATGATACATGAAAGTATCGATACGACCAGCCCCCCTGACTTTATCGCATACGCCAGTCACGGTATCAATGATCAGGTAATCCCCATACACCAGCCTAGGAACACTATTGTCCCTCTAAGCAATCAATATGAAGCCATCAGCTACCATGAGTACAACGATGCACATAATGTCTCACAAGAAAATTTTAGTGCTCTAAATGAATGGATAGAAAAGACGAATCTATAAAGGTTTAATCATCGATTCCAAAGATTTAAATTCAATTCCTTTATACGTGATTTGATAAGTTAAAAAGGCTTGGCCTTTGTTTTCATTACTTCGAAATCCTATGAGTACCCATTCTGAATTAACCAATTGAATGTTATCGATTAAAAAACGTTCTCCATTTGGAAGCTTTGGAATCAATTCTTTTAAAGTACCTCTCGAGTTGTAACTCAATAATAGTTTTTTAATATCTTCTGTGATATCGTCTTCACTTTCTTGATCCAGAGTAAAGTATTGCTGTACCGATAAAATCTTCTTTAAGTTTGATAATGAATCTTTTAAACGAAGCTGTAAACTATTTTGACTTTGAATCAAACGATCCTGGTGGTTTAATATCTTATTTGTATTGATTAATTGAAAAAACAAAATAATACAAACAAAAAGAAAGAGGTAAAAAACAATTTTAAATTTCATAAGATTTAGTTGGAAAATACAGTTAATGTATCGTAGGCTAAAAACACATTGGAGGGGAGATTTTTACTTACTTCATCGTGAAAACCCATGAGGTGACTAATATGGGTCAAATAGGCTTTTTTAGGTTTTAATTTTTCAATCATCTCTAGGGCTTCTTCCAGATTTAAGTGATTCGGATGAGAATCAATTCTTAAAGCACTTAATACTAATATGTCTAGATTTTTTAATTTTTGCTGTTCTACATCTGCAATAGTTTTTACATCTGTGAGATAACAAAAATTATCAATCCGAAAACCCATTACAGCTAAGGTGTTATGATAGACCTCTACAGGAACAATGGTCTTATTCTTAAATAAAAAAGGAGTATTTGAATCTATGACATGTTGTTCTACTGATGGGGCTCCTGGATATTTATTTTCCGCAGAAAAAATATAGCCAAACCGGAGATTCAAATTATCTAAAACTTGTTTACTTCCATAAACAGGTATGTCTCCCTGACGGAAAAAAAAAGGTCGAATATCATCAAGTCCAGCAGTATGATCCGCATGTTCGTGAGTAAACAAAATTGCATCTAGATGAGTGCAGTCGGTTCGTAACATCTGTTGTCGGAAGTCCGGCCCACAGTCAATAACTAAATTAATGTCTTCCCACTCGACTAAGACAGAAACTCGAAGTCTTTTATCCTTAGGATTGTCACTTAAACAAACTGGATGCTTACTCCCAATAATGGGGATTCCCTGAGAAGTTCCTGTACCTAAAAAATGAATTTTCAACATCTTCCAACAAAGGTACCGTTTTGCTTTTTACATACCATAGAACTTTGTATTTTTGAAATAACATTATAAAGAATGAGCGTCACAATTAAAGGAGATCACGGTTTCGATAACAAACCTTCCATTGAAGCCAAGGCGCTTCGAATCAATCTCAATCCCTTCATTTACGGAACTTTTGCAGAAATTGGTGCAGGCCAAGAAGTTGCCCGACATTTTTTTAAAGTTGGAGGTTCTTCTGGAACTATTGCTAAAACGATTAGTGCATACGATAAAAACTTTAGTGATACCATTTATGGCGAAGAAGCTGATGGTCGTTATGTGACCGAAACGCGTCTTGACAAAATGATGTCTCACGAAATGCGCTTGCTCAAAAAACGAATTCCAAAAGAGGATCAACCCAACAAAATGTTTTTTACTCTTGCCAATACCGTGGCAACCATAGATTTTGCCAAAAAATTTAAGGGACACGGTTGGATGGGTATCCGCTTTCAGACTGATCCTGAAGGACCTTACAATCAAATTGTGTTGCACGTACGATTCCACCAAACAGAAGCGCGCTTACAACAAGAGGCTTTGGGCTTTATGGGGGTAAACTTGGTCTATGGTGCATTTTATAAACATCACAACCCCAAAAAATTATTACGTTATCTCTATGATAGTATTGACAGTGATGCCATTGAAATAGATACGATAAACTTTTCAGGTCCAGAGTTTAGAACGGTTGATAATCGTTTAATGAGTTTGCAATTAATTCGTAACGGCATGACCGAAGCCGTAATGTTTGATTCCCAAGGAAACAATATCCTCCCTGCTCGAGTTTTGTACAAAAAAAATATCCTAGCCCTTCGAGGAAGCTTTCGTCCTGTGACTAAGGTCAATATTGATATGCTTGAAAAATCTTATGAGATTTTTACCAAAGAGGAAAACGTTGACGAAAATAAAACCGAAGTTATTTTTGAAATCACTCTTTCCAACCTCCGTGCCCAAGGAGAAATAGATGAAAAAGATTTTATGGCCCGTGCTAAACTGCTCTGTTCTCTTGGCCATACCGTAATGATTTCTAATTTTAAAGAATACTACCGCTTAGTTGATTATTTCTCTCATTATACAAAAAAACAAGTAGGACTTGCAATGGGTGTAAACAACTTTGTAGAGATTTTTGACGAACAATACTACCAAGATTTAAGCGGAGGAATACTCGAAGCCTTTGGAAAAATGTTTTACAACAACCTGAAGGTTTACCTTTACCCCATGCGTAATGAAAAAAATGGTACAATTACTGATAGCAATAACCTCAAATTACATCCGAGAATGAAGGACTTTTATAAGTTCTTTAAATACAACGGAAAGATTGTGGATATTTTCGATTACGAAGAAAGTCACCTAAACATCTTTTCTAGAACCATTCTAAAAAAAATTAAAGAGAATGAAAAAGGCTGGGAAGAAGATCTGCCTTTAGGAATTGCCGAAATGATCAAAAAGAATCAAATGTTTGGGTACCAAACCTAATATTTTTGTTTCCTTTTATCGATTTTTTTATACTTTTATAGGACCCAAATCCTTATCTGCATTTGTCACTGATTTCGTTTCAAGCGAGTTAGGGGTTTTGTAATCAATTAAACTTAACACCTAATCTTATGAATACTGATCTTCAACTTACCACGCAATCGCTTGACTATTTAAATCAAACTCGTAAATGGACATACTTTTTATCCATTTTAGGATTTATTACTTGTGGAATTCTTGCCCTACTGGGTCTATTTTTGAGCACCTTCCTAAGTATACTAGATGAATTTTCAAATAATTTTAGTGATTCGACCTCTCTCACAGGTGGTGCATTAATCTTTGTTTCGATATTTTATATAGGGATTGCACTACTTGTTTTTCTCATGTATCGTTATCTCTATCGCTTTTCAATTCAATTAAAAGCAGCCCTTGAATCAAATAACTCTGCCACATTAGAAGAGAGCCTGAAGAACTTAAAATCCTATTGGAAATTTACAGGTATCATAACAATCATTGTGTTAGGGTTCTATGTTTTAGGAGTATTAGCAGCTCTCATAGGAGTAATTTTTGCAGGTTCTATCGCATAACACTAAATAAATTAACCCCATTGAATATTTAACTTACCATGAAAAAACACGTCATTATTTTTGAAGTTAGAGGAGGCTCTGACAAGGGTCCTTATGGTTTTCGTCGTGATTCTAAACCTATTATCGATTCTTTAAAGAAACGAGGCTGGACAGCTGAAATTATTTTTTATCAAGACAAGGACCGAGGGGAAATTTATCGCTATACGCATGAAAAAGCTGATGCGTATATCAGTCGGGTCAATCCCGGGAACCTTAGAGATGAAACAGGCTATTTTCAGATGCTTCGGGAATTAGTAGCTAACGGTATTGAGGGGCTTCCCCACCCTGATGCCATGGTCACTTACGGAGCAAAAAACTCTATTGAACGACTTAAAGGAACAGCAATTGTACCGAATGATATTTACACCTATTACTCATTCGATTAGCTTAAAGAGCATTTTCCTAAAAGTATAAAAAAGAGGGGTACGGGTATTAAAACAAAACCGAGGTTCAACCGGCGAGGGAATTTGGCGAGTCGAACTCCTAAATCCAGAGCAGTATAAAAATATCATCCCATTGAATGCTGAATTAAAACTTACAGAAGCTAAAGACAACCACACCGAAACTAAAACATTACAAGATTTCTTAGAATTTTGTATTCAATATTTAGAAGGAAATAGTGGAATGATCGTTGATATGCCCTTTTTAAAGCGAATTAAAGAAGGAGAGATTCGAATTCTTATGTTAAGAGACAAAGTCATGAATGTCGTTCACAAAAAACCTGCAAATACTAAAGACGCTTTTTCTGCCACCCTATTTTCTGGAGCAAAATACCGTTACGACACCCCAGCAAAATGGCCAGATTTGGTGAAATTAGCTGAAGGTATGGTTCCGGTCATTCGGCAGAAGCCAGGAAATTACGACATCCCACTTATTTGGACTGCTGATTTTATTTTAGACACTGATAAAAAAACGGGCAAAGACAACTATATTTTAGGAGAGATCAATGCCTCCTGCGTAGGGTTCTCTACTCATTTAGAACTCAGTGAAAATATTGCGGAAGAAGTACTTGACTTAATGGATGCAGAATCAGTTGTCAATAATAAATGGGGTGCCTTTACCAAATAAAAATAAATTACTCTAAAATCTGAGCTGCGTGTTCTTTAGTCTTGACCTTGTCAATTACTCGCTCAACAACACCTTCTTCGTTTACTATAAAAGTTTTTCGGTGAATACCATCGTATTCTTTACCCATAAACTTTTTAAGCCCCCAAACGCCAAAGGCATTGATGACTTCTTTTTCTGTATCAGCTAAAAGTGGAAAGGGAAAATCAAATTTATCAACAAATTTTTTCTGAGCCTTTTCAGTATCTGCACTCACTCCTAGCAAGACGTAGCCTGCTTTTGTAAGTTCTGAGTAATGATCTCGTAAATCACAAGCTTCAGCAGTACACCCCGGAGTATTGGCTTTTGGATAGAAAAAAACCACTACTTTTGAGCCTTTGTATTGTTCTAAAGATTGTGAGTTGCCTAAATGGTCGTTTACGGTAAATGAAGGGACTTGATCTCCCACTTTTAATGTGTTCATAATTCATAGCATTTTGTAATTTCGAAGATAAAAAATCTTAATGACAAAAAAAGAAAAAGTCACCTTTGCCATCGAAACCTTGGAAAGGTTGTATCCAGAAATTCCCATCCCTTTAGATCATAAAGACCCTTATACTCTGTTGATTGCAGTATTACTATCTGCTCAAAGCACAGATGTTCGCGTTAATCAGATTACACCCTTACTCTTTGCAAGAGCATCCACTCCCATAGAAATGATCAAATTAACAATAGATGAAATCCGAGATATTATACGACCTGTAGGTTTATCACCAATGAAATCTAAAGGAATATACGGATTGTCAAAAATATTATTAGAAAAACACAAAGGTCTTGTTCCTCAAGATTTTGAAGCTTTAGAAGAATTGCCTGCTGTGGGGCATAAAACAGCCAGTGTAGTGATGTCACAAGCCTTTGGTGTCCCTGCTTTTCCTGTAGATACGCATATTCAACGCTTGATGTATCGTTGGGGATTTTCAAACGGTAAAAATGTTGTCCAAACAGAACGAGATGCCAAAAGATTATTCCCAATAGAAAAATGGAATGATCTTCATTTACAAATAATATGGTATGGTAGAGAATACAGTCCTGCTAGAGGTTGGGACATAGAAAAAGACATAATAACCAAAACAATAGGACGTAAAAGTGTACTGAACGCTTTAAAGAAATAACCTAATTTTTAAGTAGATCTAAAGCTCTGGAACTAATTGCCTTATCTGTATACGTTTTTGAAAATGCCAAAATACGATCTACAACAATTCTACGTGGTTGATCTAGTAATGGCTCCAACGATGTTTTTGAAGTGTAATTTTTTGCCATAAAAGTTTCTATTATTCTCTAAACGGCAAAAAAGAATAAAAATTGTTACACAGTTAAAACAATTTGATTTTCATCAATTAGTTTTCTCAGGTTAATGATGGCATAACGCATTCTACCTAGAGCTGTATTAATGCTTACATTCGTGTTTTCAGCAATTTCTTTAAAACTCATGTCTCGATACAATCGCATGATTAAAACTTGCTTTTGATCTTCTGGTAGCTCTTGAATCAACTTTTGCAAGTCTTTGACTACCTGATCTTGAACCATACTGTGTTCAGCATTTGGAGAATTATCTGAAATGAATCGAAAAATGTCAAACTCTTCCGTATTCTTTACTTTTGGCATACGGTTGTTTTTTCTAAAAAAGTCTATGACCAAATTATGAGCGATTCTCATAATCCAAGGAAGAAACTTACCCTCTTCATTGTATTGCCCTCCTTTTAAAGTTCTTATAACTTTAATAAAAGTATCTTGAAAGATATCTTCAGCTGTGTCACGATCCTGAACTTTGGAGTTGATAAAATTAAAGATTCGGGCTTGATGTTTGTTTATTAGTTTTTCCAAAGCAATTTCAGAGCCGGAAAGATATTCTTGTACTAAGTCGGAATCGGAAGGGATAGCAGTGTTTGTTTTCATAAATAAAATTACTTCGGCCAATAGCCATTAAAAAACCAGAATTTTAAAGAGTAATTTTATTTTATACGCTGCATTTTTTGTTGTAACAAATATACATATTTTATTTAAAGTGCTAGGTAAACATTTTTTGAATAGACAATACAGTGTTTATTTTGTTGATAACAACTCATTAAGATCATTAGTTTATCTCAAAGGATTTGAAGTTTAAATATTGTAAATTGTACCCCTTTTAAAAAACGCTATGAAAAATATTTTGGATTTCGATCCGAAAGAAAATATCATCATCAAAGGTGCTCACTTACACAATTTAAAGCATGTTGACCTAGTTATTCCTCGGAACAAAATGACGGTGATGACTGGTTTATCTGGCTCTGGTAAGTCATCTTTAGCTTTTGACACACTTTATGCTGAAGGTCAAAGACGCTATGTAGAAAGCTTATCTTCTTATGCTCGTCAATTTATGGGTAGATTGAGTAAGCCAAAAGTAGATTTTATCAAGGGATTAGCTCCGGCCATAGCAGTTGAGCAAAAAGTCAATACTTCTAACCCAAGATCTACTGTAGGTACCAAAACAGAGATCTATGATTACATAAAACTGTTGTATGCCCGTATAGGAAAAACCTATTCTCCTGTTTCCAATGAAGAAGTAAAAAAAGACACGGTTACAACCGTGGTAAATCAAATCAAAAAGCTAGAAGCAGGAGAGCGTTTATTACTGCTCTCTCCTGTAAAAAAAGATGGAGATCGAAGTACAAAAGACAAGGTTAAAATATTTATCCAACAAGGTTTTGCTCGGATATACGACAAGAGAAAGACCTTATCCCTAGATACATTAAAGGAGCTCCCAAAAGGGGAATTTGATTTAGTCATTGACCGCCTGGTAATTCGTCACGATGAAGATTTTTTCAATCGAATAGCCGACGCTGTTGAAATGGCGTTTTATGAAGGAAAAGGTTATTGTTCCTTATTGAGATTGAGTGATGAAAAACGGTTTGAATTTTCAAACAAATTTGAATTAGATGGCATAGATTTTATCCAACCAAACGTTCATCTATTTAGCTTCAACAATCCTCTTGGTGCATGTCCTAGTTGCGAAGGCTTTGGCGATGTCATT
>JAQWHT010000111.1 GCA_029249225.1 Flavobacteriaceae bacterium | reverse complement strand
TATTATATAATAATTAAACAAAATGATTGTTGTATTTTTTCTAAGCTACCACACTTTAGTCATAAACTCTTCTCACCTTTTATTCTGAAGACTTTCGTATATACTATTATAAAAAAATATTTTTGACTTTTAAGCATATCCATTAAAATGTCGAATTCTGATTGTTGAACATGCGTAATCCTTGATTTTAATATTTAAAATGCCAATGATATGCAATATAATTTATTTTAATAGCCCATTATGTTTAATATTTTTGTATTTTTATCAAACAAAAATTCAACTATGCCATTCGTAAATTATCTAACACCATTTTTACTGAGTTTTACATTTTTATTGTCAGAGAGCGATTCCACAGTTTCTCAAGAATTTCAAGGTAAGGCCTATTATTTTTCAAAGTCTAAAATGGATTTAGGCACCTGGGGCGCGAGGATGAGTGAAGCTCAAAAAAAAGAAATTAAGAATAGGTTGAAAAACAGACTCGAAAAGACCTACGTTCTGACTTTTGATAAAAACGAATCACTTTTTTACGAAGAAGAAAAGGTTGACGCTATCTCTGGAGCAACGGATTCTTGGGGCAGTAATTTTGCAAGAGGAAAACAATATAAAAATGTTGAGGAGAACAGGCTTGTACAAGCTCAAGAATTTTATGGGAAAAGATTTTTAGTTAAAGATGAATTACAGAAAATTAAATGGGAAATGGGATCGGAGTCAAAGCAAATAGGAGACTATTTATGCTTTAAGGCTACTGCTGTTATTCCCACAAAGGAACTGACTTGGTACGATTTTTCATGGAGTGACCTAAACCCTCAGGGTGAAAATCCTGAAATAAAACTAACATCAGTGGAGGCGTGGTATACTTTACAGATCCCTTTTAAACAGGGTCCAGCAGAATATTGGGGTCTTCCAGGACTTATACTAGAAGTTAGTGCAGGAAACACCACTATGCTCTGTTCGCAGGTAGTTATTAATCCATCAGAAATAGTAGAGATTAAAACTCCAGATAAAGGAAAAGAGATTAATAAACTTGATTATAGCGAAACCATTCAGACCAAAATGCTTGAGATGAGAAATAATCGTGGAAGAAGAAGAGGTTAGTCACAAGTATTACTTTTTTTAACCAATTGACATTCATGAATCTTAAATTCTTCTTCACACTCTTTTTATTTTGTTCATTTACATTTAGTCAGGTTAAGCTTGAGGGAATTGTTTCTGATAGTTTAAAAATACCTTTACAGTCTGCAAGTGTTGTTGCAATTAACAATAATACTAATGGTTTAGAGAGTTATGGTTTAACCGACGAAAAAGGAAAATATAAATTAAACCTTAAGGGAAATACATCGTACAAAATTCAAGTAAGTTCAATTGGGTTGATTACAATTAATGATACCCTAAATACGAATGAGGAGAATATTGAACGAAATTATGCATTAAGAGCTGATATTGTTTTAGATGAGGTTGTTGTCAAAATGCCAATAGTAGTTCGGGGCGACACTCTGATTTACAATGCAGATTCGTTTAAAAATGGATCTGAACGCAAATTAGAGGATATAATAGACAAGCTTCCAGGGGTTGAAATTAACGAGAGTGGCCAAATTGAGGTAGAGGGTAAGGTGGTGAATAAACTTATGGTCAATGGGAAAGATTTTTTTGATGGTGACACCAAAATAGGGACTAAAAACATCCCCTCCAATGCAGTGGACAAAATTCAAGTTTTGAGAAACTATGCAGAGGTTGGTCAACTTAGTGGAGTTCGAAATAATCAAGATAATTTTGCGATTAATATTAAGTTGAAACAGGGTAAGGAGAGTTTTTGGTTTGGTAATGTTACGGGAGGTTTTGGAGATTCCCCTGAAGACAATCTTTATCTACTTCAACCCAAGCTTTTTTATTATAATCCCAAATACAGCATCAATTTTATTAGCGATTTAAATAATATTGGTGAGGTGGCTGTTACAAGAAGAGATATCAGAGGTTTTGGAGGTGGTTTCCAGCGTCCAAGCAGCAGGAGTGGAACCAGTATTGATTTAGGGGATAACAGCTTGAATTTTTTAACAAGTCAAAGGAATGCACTTAAAATTGAAAACAAATTGGCATCAGCTAATTTTAGTTATTCACCACGTCAAACATTGGACTTAAGCGGTTTTTTAATTTTTAATAACAGCCAAATTTTATCTAAGGAAGTCAGTTCAATTCGGTATACTAATGCTGGCCTAGGAATTCCAGATGAAGATACTGATCAAGCAAATACAGAACAGTCGAATCAAGGCCTGGTAAAGCTTAGTGCATCTTTCAAGCCTAATTATAACAACCAAATTGACTACGATATATTAGCTCGTATCTCAGATGATTCACAAATAAAAAACAATACTTCATCAATTCTTGGATTGACTTCTCAGCTAGATGAAGTAAGTCCATATAATATCAATCAAAATCTAAGCTATTATTACACATTGAGCGAGAAAAATATTTTTGCATTTGAGGCTCAAAATGTGATTAAAAATGAAGATCCTTTTTACAGCGCAATTCTCCAAAATGATCCAAATGCAATCGATCCTTTTGATTCGACTGCTAATGCCATAGGGTTAGACACCTCTTTGAGTTCTTACGAGCTGGTTCAGAATAGAAAAATCCTTTCCAACCAGTTAGATGCTAAATTAGATCACTATTATTTAATAGGACCAAAAAGTAACATCAACTTTACACTTGGAACCATATTGAGCAGACAACAATTCAGTTCTAGTATCTTTCAGTTTCTTGATGACTATACTGAGTTAAAGCCTGAGCCAACTTTTAATGATGGTCTTGTTGACAATGATGTTGACTATCGTTTTAATGACGTTTATCTTGGAGTACATTATCGTTTTAGATCTGGAAAATTCACTGTAACCCCTGGCTTTTCAATTCATGCATATGCTAATAAAAATATTCAGGGGGGGGTAAATATCCAAGATAATTTCTTCAAACTACTTCCAGATTTTGAAACACGAATACAGCTTAAAAAGGGTGAATCACTTACTTTTAATTACAATATGCGAAATCAATTTACTGATGTGACGCGTCTGGCACGTGGATTAGTTTTTAATGGTTATAATAGCTTACAATACGGTGAACCTGATTTGCAAAATGCACTATCACATAATCTGAGCTTGCTTTACAGTAGCTTCAATTTATTTAATTACACTAATGTTTTTGCAAGGGCATCTTACACCAAGAATATTGATCAGATACGAGGATTGACTAATTTTGAAAATGTAATCCGTACAAGTACTTTTTTCAATTCTAATTTTGCTGACGAAAACTTCAATCTGTTTGGAAGAATTCAAAGAACTTTTGGAAAGGTAAGAACGAGTTTAAATACAAGTTTCAATTACAGTAAAAACAATCAGTTTATTCAGCAAAGACAATCAATAAACGAACGTTTTACGCAGACTTACACACCGGGAATACGAACGAATTTTCGTGTTGCACCGAATATCAGAGTACGTTATCGTTATAGTATTACAAATAATAATCAAGGCTTGCGAGAAACAAAGTTTATAACCAGAGCTCCTTCTGTTGATTTTGATGCCTACATAATCGAAAAATTCACTTTTAAAACGGATTATAGTTATACCGTTCAAGATCAGACTGGAGAAGATTCTCAATCTTTTCAGATATGGAATGCATCACTAGCTTATAGAAAAGATAAAGATACTAAGTGGGAGTACGAGATAAAAGCTTCAAACTTGTTGAATGTGAGTTCTCAAATAAGAAATAGTGCAAACAGTATCTCAGTTTTTAATTCCACCACCTTCATCCAGCCAAGATTCATCACAGTTCGTGCTGTATATCAACTTTAAAAACTTTGAAACTGAAATAAACTAAAGTTTTTTACCTTTGGAAAGAAACAATTTTTTTAATTAGAATGGTTTTAATATTTAAAGAATACTTTTGCTTTCTAAATTATAACTTATGAAAAATTATATTTTAATTTTAAGCTTTCTGACAGCTTTTACTGCTGTTCAGGCACAAGGGTTTGAGTATGGAATTAAAGCTGGTTTAAATTTTAACTCCTCAGGGGATTTAAGCAATTTGACCACTCAGTTGCCCAGTCTTGACGAGGCAAAAAGTGGCGTAAATGGTTTTAACATAGGTGTTTTTGGACAATTAAAGTTTGCCATGCTCTATTTGAGACCTGAAATTCATTTTTCAAAATTTGAAACTTCTTTTGATGAGTTGACAGTTGGAAAGTCAAGATTAGAGGCGCCTGTTTCTTTGGGGTTTAAGTTTTTGCCTATTTTAAGTGCTTTTGCTGGACCAACTTATCGTTACGAATTAAATGAAGATGTTCAGGATTATTCTATTGAATCTTTAACAGGAGGATCTACTCTGGGATTACACTTTGGAGCAAGAATTCATTTGGGAAAACTTGGAATTGATGCCCGAATTGAACGTGGAATTTCTGAAAGTGAGGCCCAGTTATTAAGTAAAAACAATGTGAATGCGGGGGTTATTGACAATAGAACTACTGTGCTAAGTGTTAATTTATCCTATGCGTTTTAATAAAAATTATTTTACGATATAATTAATTTCAGAAACTTCTGATACACGGAAATACCCAAGCGGATTGTTCTCAGGTTTTGTTAAATTTATCATATTGCCATTTAAATTAGCGGGATTTGTTTGGAAAGGCCCTCCTTGTTGTGTGTTTTGAAGAATAAGCAGGTACCAATATTGGTAGGCAATCTTTGATAAGCTATACTGTCTGAACCTTATACTATCTCCCTTTTCCAAATCACTATTTAAGAGCACTCCGTAATATTCTGAACCATTCGAAAAATCGTCACGGTAAACATTGTATTCTGTTAATTCTAAACGTTCACTTTTAAATTCAAAATAACTGTAATTATCCTCGTTTTCATCATCTATGCTGTAGGCCTCCAATTGAGTCGCGTTATTTCCAAAAAAAGAAATACTGTCTTGCTGTATTTCATATATTGAAGCTACGGGATTTAACATCTCACTTCCACTGTAATCTTGGTTTTTATATCGAATCTCAAGTGTGAACTCATTACCTAGTTTGAATGGGATGGTGTCTAAGGGAAAGTACATTCCACTGTTTTCGCTTTCTGTAAATTGAAAAATGTTATTTTGTTGATCTCGAATCTGAACTTGTGCACCATTTGCTGGAATCCTTCTGTTTTCAAAATAAGGAGTAGTTTTAGAGAGCACAATAAGTTGTTCTGTTTGATTATTTTCTTTGATCCAATTAAGATGCCCTTCGATTACTAAACGTTCATTTGAATAATTTAATTCAACATCTATTACTTCTTCACAAGAAGTAAATAAAATAATACAAAATCCAATAAATAGTGAGGTCCTAAGCATTTTTAAAACTTAAAATTATAGGTTACAGAAGGAATTATTCCAAATATTGACAGGCGAACGGCTTCATTTTGACCCGTATCAATATTTTTCTGAAAACGGATATTCGCTGCATTTTGTCTGTTGTAAGCATTGAATACACTAAACACCCATTGTCCGGAAAACTTTTTTTGATTACGATTGGGAGTGTAATTAGCCGATATATCAAGGCGATGGTAATTAGGTAGCCTACTACTATTTCTAGTTTCATAATTTGGAATAGAAAAATCCATAAACTGATATTGTGCCTCAGGGTAGGTTATTGGTTGTCCAGTTTGGAATAAAAAGTTAGCATTTATATCCCATTTCTTATTCAGAGCATAACTGGTAGTAATAGAAATATCATGTGTTTTGTCATAGGGAGTGAAGTACCAATTTCCATTGTTAATTCCTTTTTATAAGGGAGTCCTCCCCGGTGTTCTTTGTTCAGAACGTGATAGAGTATAGGCAATCCAGCCAGTCAAATTTCCTTCGTTTTTTCGAAATAGTAATTCTAGCCCAGTTGCTTTAGCTTCTCCATTTAACAAAACTTGTTCGATCGCATTGTTTGCTATTAACTCCGCCCCATCTATATAATCTAAACGATTTTGAATTGATTTATGAAACATTTCAAGTTCAAGATTGTATCGATTTGATTTAAATGTTTTAAAGTATCCTATTGCAAATTGATCTAACAGCTGAGGATCAATAAACCTTCCACTTGGCGCCCAAATATCGATAGGAGTAGGGGAGTTAGTATTAGAAATTAAATGGAGGTACTGCACCATACGATTATAACTCAATTTGAATGAACTCGTTGGCTTATTTTGGTATGCAAAAGCAACCCGAGGTTCAAAATAGAGAAAGTTTTTTAAAATGGTACCTCGCTCGTAATTCATTTCTCCCAAAGGCTCAGCAGCTTGATAAATTTTTATTGCTGAATTGTATTCTAAGGGATTATCGTTTACATAAGTATTTAGTTTCTGACCAAAACGCACAAAATTACTCAGCCTTCCACCTAATTGGATACTAGTCTTAGGGTTCAGCTGATAATTAATTCCTCCATAGAGCGAACTTTCTAAGGCATATTTATCAGTTAGTTTATTCATCTGAATCTGAGACTCTTCCTTTGTAGGTTCGATTAAACCTGGATCAAACTTATAATAAATGCTATTGAGCCCATACTCAAGTTTAATCATGTCAGATAAATAATGTTTAAAGTCATACTTTAAATTTAGATTGACAATGCTGGAGTTCCATACAAAATCTGCAAAACTAAAATCGAGTTTGTAATCATAATCGGAATAAATTAAGGATAAGTTTGAAAACAGCCGATTGGAGAATAAGTGATTCCAGCGAAAGTTTGCTACTGAATTTCCGTAGGCGTTATTAAATAAGTTGACGATGTCAAAAACGTCTCTGCCAAAATAACCTGATAAAAAGAGGTTGTTTTTATTATCTAGAGTATAGCTAAGTTTGGTATTTAAGTCATAGAAATATGCTTTGTTGTCTTCAACACTTTCAATAAGGGGTAAAAACAAATGGGCATAGCTACTACGGCCACCTACTAAAAAAGAGCCCTTTTCCTTTTTTATAGGGCCTTCAACTAACAGACGGCTAGAAATTAATCCAACACCACCTTGAGCGCTAAAATCATTACTATTTCCATCTTTCTGATAAATATTCAACACCGAAGAGACCCTGCCACCGTAATTGGCAGGGATACCTCCTTTGTACAGTTTTATATCTTTGATCGCATCAGGATTAAAAACTGAGAAAAAACCAAAGAGGTGGGAAGAATTATCAGAAAGATGGAAATAGT
>JAQWHT010000097.1 GCA_029249225.1 Flavobacteriaceae bacterium | reverse complement strand
ATCTAGATTTTAAAAGAAAGGTCTTAGTAATAACAGTTTGTATGTTTTTGTCCTTGATTTTATAATCAGAACTATTGAGAGGTAGGGCAATTTTTTCATGAAAATGAATAATACTTTTCCATCTATCAGATTGCAACACTTGTTGCTCAAATTTTGCTGTTAGACTGAGTTTTTTTTCTCTACTGTATAGTGTGTTGGAACACCAAAGTTGGGGTTTGTTCTCATCCCTTTTATTTTTGAATAATTGTTTTCCATTCCAATGATATTCCACTATTTGAGTATTTATTGAAAAAGAAATAATGATCAAAATAAAAGGAGCTGTTTTAAGTAATTGATTTTCTAACATAAAGTTTTTATCATCAGTTAAATAGGAGAGTACAACTTGACCTCGACTGATTCTCGGGTTGGATTGAGGTATTTTTCCTGTTGCATTGAGCAAGCATGCAACTTCTTTTTGATCATTGTTTATGGCAAACCAAGTTCCTCCTTTTTCCAAATCTTTAGGATAAAGAAGTTTGTGTTGCTGATGAGTGTAAAGTTTTGGATGAATTGTTTTTCGATACTTATTTTCATCTCGATTACTTGTAAAGATGAATCCTTTTGAAGTAGGAGTAAACGTTACGATACACATCCCTTTCTATAATTTTGAGTTGAAAATGCGACACCAAAATTATCATCTGCTAAATAAATTAATTCTTGTTCGAGTAGTGCGATTTTTATTAAACTTTGGTGATGAATACAATGATCCATACAGTAGTTAAGTTCTCTAAAAAATGAGCTTTGAAGACCACATTTAGAATCGTAATCTTTTTCTTTAATATAATTATTAAACACCAGCATTTGATCGTCTTTTTCTTTGAGTTGTTCTAGTGTTTTTAGAATGTGATTAATAGTATCTATTCCTTTTGGAATATCGAGTTCCAGTTGCTTGTTTCTTTCTCGTAAATCATAATTTACTTTATTCTCTTTAGACTGACTAAGACAACATGAATAAAACTCAATAATATGTCTAAAATGTTCACCTATACTGGCTCCAAAGAGCATTTTATTTTTTTTAGAAAATGATGCTGAATCTAACTTTCCAATGAGATTTTTTAGGTCTGTGAGTACTTTTTTGTGGGGTTTAAAATTCACTTGTAGGAAATTTGAGAGATTTCATTGTTTAAAACGATTCGACTGCCCTGAATAAATTCAAACAGCGAAGGAGTTTGTTGGGTTTTATTCAGCTTATGCTTACTCAAGCAATAGATGACTTTCATATGATAAAAAATATCACTGTAAGCCTTCCAAATTGAATAATTTGGATCATAGATGTGAATGGGTTCTGAGTTTACACCATTGATTTCTAAAATTTTTATTCCTCTTTTTGTTTGAAAAGAATCCCAATTTTTAATTTTTAAGTCAATACGACCATAGTCAAAACCTTGTATATTTTTCACACAATCTACTGCCCATTCTAACATTTCTTCCGAATAACGATCTCGAGCATCTAAGAAAGTAGTTCCTCGATTATGGTTTCCTATAGGCTCTACCATAAGTTTTTTATTTAATGGAATTATTTGATTCCATTGAGCAGTATATTTTTTCTTTAGAGTGCTCTTACGATGCGCTATGCGGTGGTTCTTAGAGACCAGTGCTTCCAAAGTGTCATTACCATTTCCTGTCAAGACACAAAACTCTTTTTTTCCTATAGATGTGATCTGCGGATTGTTATGGGTGTCCCAAAAGAAAAGTATACCCAACTCGATTGGAAAATCAATGAACTCTTGAATTAAAATTGGCTGATTTAACCGGACTAAATACGATTTGATTTCACTAAAATTTTGGATTTTTTCTACGTTTTTTCCTCGTTCTCCCATATCGGGTTTTAGTATCAGCGGAAATTGAAATGAATTTAATTCAATTTTATTCTTTAAATCAACTAGAGCTGTAGTTTGATCAATTCGAATACTTTTAGGTTTCCATTTTTTTGGAATGTTTTTTAAATAGTTATGCTTTGAACTCAAAAAGGCTCCACCAAAATTCATGCAGGGATTTAAAGCAGAAAAATAAACCCATCGTTGGGACTTTATAGCCAGAAAGAAATAGTAAAAATAAGCAGGCAGATAGAATACCCAATATGGCCAAAATTCATAATGTACAAAGCGCTTCCAATTTATTTTTAAAGTAATAAATGAAGATTCTTTTTTCACCAAATTTCAGTCTAAAGATTTTCTTTTTTGATCTTTCGATCTAAAATCAAACTCATCAAGCACATCAGTAGGGCTATTAATGCCATCAAAAAAAGCTGACCTTTATCTGAATTACCATCCCATTTCACCACGATACCCAATTTTGTAAAAAGGTGAGAAAACAATGCTCCTGCCAAAACACACATCGCTGCTAAGGTTGCAATAGTCTTAGTCTTTGGAACTAAGAGAGCAATTCCAATGATCAATTCAATGCATCCCAAAACGATTCTTCCCCACGGCTCTACACCAAGCGTTGTAAAAATATGAACAGCTTCAGCATGCCCAGAAAACTTGAAGAAGAGTGACTGTAACAAGATGATAGCTACGATAAGTCGAAGCAAGAAGTTTATTTTTGATAACATTCGATTTATTGTATTAGCTGTTTATTCCAATTCTGGTTGGCTTTAGATTTGAGCTTTTCGTTGCTCTTAAACCATTTTTTTTTAGTGTCTGTAAAAGTAGTTTTGTAAAACAAGTAGAGTTTTTTGTTTTCAATGCTAAACGATTCAGGATTGATTTCTACTTTTTTCCCATTGTATCCCATCGCGTAAGCAAACCAGCCTCCATATTGAGGAAGATATTCTTCTGGGCTTTTTTCAAAAGTTCTTTTGTTAATTTCATTTTTAAAAAGATAGTTAGCTCCTTTGTAGCTTGACAGAAAATTTTCATTTCCAGGGGAAGCTTTTCCATTAAAGTAATCTACTAAGTCATAACCAGAAACAGCAAGTTTGTTTTTGTCAATATTTAATTGGGCATATAAAACATGAACAAAACACGTGAGAAAAAATGTTAAAAAGGTTGATGTTATTATTTTTTGGGGATAAGTAATGTACATATGTAAAAGATTTGGAAAAATTTACATTATAAATATACTGATTTTATTAAACAAGTGGCTTTTGAAAAATTAAAGTTGAATTAAAAATAATGTTTTTCATTTTTTGTTTCAAATAAGGGTTGCAGAATAATATTTTCCGCTTATATTTGCGCACGAAAAATATGGCCCGTTCGTCTATCGGTTAGGACGCCAGGTTTTCATCCTGGAAAGAGGGGTTCGACTCCCCTACGGGCTACAATATAAATTTTAATTATGGCAAATCATAAATCTGCTTTAAAACGCATTCGATCAAATAACAAAAAAAGGCTCTTAAATCGCTTTCAGCACAAGACTGCTCGTAATGCGATTAAAAAGCTGAGAGAGATGACTGATAAAAAAGAAGCAAATAAAATGTTCCCTTCTGTGATCTCACTGATTGACAAGCTAGCAAAGAAAAACATCATACACGCAAACAAAGCGGCAAACTTAAAGTCCAAGTTAGCGAGCCATGTTGCTTCTCTTTAGGAATAGTTAGAATCATCTAGATTTAAGGCATCCATTTGGATGCCTTTTTTTATACAGAATTAAATTTGCCTCAAATCGGTATCCTGTCCAATCAATATTTTGCCCTAATGAGCATTCAGGATCCAGGATTAATTTTTTGAATACTTTTTTAAAAATATAAAAAGTATATTTTTAAAACGAGCGTCCTCATCGTTTTGGAGTATTCGAAAAAACACAAGGGGACTTCAAAAACAGTTCATACAGTACTTACTTTAAAATGAACCAAGTACTCAGCTAGTAATTGAGAAGAATTATTAAGCCAAGTATATTGAAACCATCTACTGTGGTAAGTGTGGACAAAAAAAAAGCTCCATTGAGGAGCTTCATTTTTAATGTATAATTGTAATTAAGAATTCATTGAAATTAAAAACTCCTCATTGCTTTGTGTTCTTTGGAATCGATCATTAATGAATTCCATGGCTTCAACTGGGTTCATATCTGCTAAATACTTTCTCATGATCCACATTCGTTTAATGGTATTTTCGTCCAATAGAAGATCATCTCTTCGCGTACTTGAAGAAACGAGATCAATAGCTGGGAAAATACGTCTGTTCGCAATACGTCGATCTAACTGAAGTTCCATATTTCCTGTTCCTTTAAATTCTTCAAAGATCACTTCATCCATCTTAGAACCAGTTTCAGTTAGAGCGGTTGCAATAATTGATAAAGATCCTCCATTTTCAATGTTTCTCGCTGCTCCAAAGAAACGCTTGGGCTTGTGTAATGCGTTGGCATCTACACCACCACTTAAAATCTTACCAGAGGCGGGCTGAACTGTGTTATACGCTCTAGCAAGACGTGTTATTGAGTCTAAAAGGATCACAACGTCGTGACCACATTCGACTAATCGTTTTGCTTTTTCCAATACTATGTTTGCAACTTTGACATGACGATCTGCGGGTTCGTCAAAGGTGGAAGCAACAACTTCTCCATCAACATTACGCTGCATATCTGTAACTTCTTCCGGTCGTTCGTCAATCAACAGGATTAATTGATAGACCTCTGGATGGTTTGCTGAAATGGCGTTAGCAATGTCTTTAAGAAGCATTGTTTTACCTGTTTTAGGTTGGGAAACTATCATTCCTCGTTGACCTTTTCCGATAGGAGAGAACAAATCCATAATTCGAGTAGAAATGGTACTTTGCTTATCAGCTAAGTTGAATTTTTCTTGAGGGAAAAGGGGGGTGAGGTGCTCAAAGGATACTCTATCACGGACCACTTTTGGGTCTAAACCGTTGATTTTATCAACCTTGATAAGTGGGAAATATTTTTCACCTTCTTTTGGTGGGCGCACTGAACCAAGAACAGTATCACCAGTTTTTAATCCAAATAAACGAATTTGTGATTGTGATACGTAAACATCGTCTGGAGAGGAGAGGTAATTGTAGTCAGAAGATCTAAGGAAACCGTAGCCTTCAGACATCATTTCTAAAACTCCCTCGGTTTCTACAATTCCATCAAATTCAAAATCGGGTTGTCTGTAACGACTTCTGTTATCCTTGTTGTGATTGTGATCGTAACGATTTTTATTTTGATTATCGTTTCGTTTGTTAGAGCCGTTTTTATTTGGGTTATTATTATTCTGGTTTTGCCCTGATTTTTTTTGATTTGGATTGTTGTTTTTTTGTTGGTGCTGATTGTCCTTTTGAGGTTTTGGTTTCGATTTTTGAACAGGAAGCACTTTAATCGGCGCTTTCTTTTCTGAGTCAGAAGCTTTCTTTTCTATTTTAGGCTTACTTTTTTCTTCTTCGTCTGGTTTGGATGCAATAAAGTCAACAATTTGGTAAATGAGATCTAGTTTTTTTAGACCTGCGATCCGTTTAATACCAATTTTTTTTGCGATTTCTTGTAATTCGGGTAATTTCTTTGTTTTAAGAGTAGCTATTTCGTACATGAAGTTTATGTGATTATTGAATTGAAGATTTAGATTTTACCTTCAAATTTCTGCAGAGATGCAGAG
>JAQWHT010000022.1 GCA_029249225.1 Flavobacteriaceae bacterium | reverse complement strand
AGTTGTTTTCCTAAGGAGACTTTATAACGTTTGGATTCAGGCTTAGCTTCAATATAAATGGCTTTGTCAAGCGCTTCACGTGCAATTTTTTGATAATAATCAATATGAAGGGCTGAGGTTTGTAGTATGTTGCCATTGTTGCTAAAGCTCATTTTAGACTTTCCATCATCAGGAAGCACCTTGCCAAAATTGACTGAAACCTGAAGAAGTTCATTTAGTGTATTGGTATATTGTTTCTTGGTTAGTCTTCGGATGACGTTTTGATTGTCTTTTTGTTTTGCTTTTGTAGCTAACTCTAAGTTTTCGGAAATCCAACTGACTACAGCTCGGCGCTCAATATCACTTAATTGTTGCTTTTTTTTGGGTGGCATCTCACCTAAGTTAATCACGTTTAGTGCAGCGTACCAAAGTTCCGCATCAGAGCCATTTGTCATATCCCAATGTAATTTATCAAGGCGTATTTCCCCTTTCTGTTTTTTTTCACCATGACATTCGTAGCAATAGGTTTTCAGAATGAGCTGAATTTGATCCTTATAATTAACAGCTTCTTTTGATGTTGGATCTGATTCAGAATCAATAACTAGGTATTCCGCTTCCTCTTCAATATTTAATACAGATTTCATTGGAGGAGGCATGTAGTGGCTTAAATAATCTTCTCCATGAGTTAAATACCCTCCATAGTGACCAGTGAGGGTTAAAAAAACAACATTGACAACTAAGAAAATTTTATAAAAAGAACTAACACAGAATGGATTTGAAGCTGTTTTTTTATTGCGAATAACAACCAGCCAGACACAAACCAGTGCGGTAAGCCAGCCTAACCATTTATGGGTACTGACTAGTTCGTCATCGTAACTCCCATTTGAAGCCAACATAAAGCCAAGAAGGGTTGTGGGAAGAATTGTAATAACAGAAAACCATAGTATTAATTTACAGGCTGCTTCTAAATCAATTTTTTCAAATACGGTATTAACGAATTCCATCAAGGCGAGAACCACCAGTGCTCCAATTGGAAGATGGAGAATTAAAGGATGAAATCTGCCAAAGAAGAAAACATAAGTATTATCAATTACACCATCTAAGGGTATTAAAAGTAATCCAAACAAGAAGAATGATGCAAAAATTGCAAAAAGTAAACTACGTTTCATTATGTCATTATTGAGATTTGAAATCTCCTCTGTAATAGTTCTAAATAAAGTTACAAAAATTATGTAATAATAAATTTTCCAACCCGGAATGACTGAAGACTGAAATCTCCCGCTGATTCAAAATTTACTTAAAAATATTAGAATAGGTAATTGAGGTTTTCCTTCTTCTTTGATAACTGTTGAAATGAAAATGATATTGTGATTCCCAAAAAGACAACTAAAAATTCTATTATATACTTAAAAAAATATTTTGCAGGGATTTAGGAATTACTCTGCTTTTAGATTAGTTTGCCCTGGATCAGTAATTTCGATCGAGCCTGCCCACAAACACATATTCTTATCATCTTCCATGAGTGCTGCAGTTCCGCCAAGAATTTTTAATTTTTTAGCACCAGGACTCCATGGGGTAACAGTCATTGGGATACAGGTCTGGGGAGCACCTTGTGCTGCAATTACCATCGGGTTTGCAGGTGATTTACAATTTCCAAAAGAGGGGATATTTAAATAAGGAATAAAATTTAAAACACTCATCAATTCATTACCCTCATTTTTGATGGGAATAGGCAAAGCCCCTAAATCAACTTCATTATCTCCCATTGAGCATTTGATTTTTGCTCCTTTACACACACAAAGTCCCAAATCTATTTATTTATTTAATATATTGATAAAGTTATAACTTTAATGAATATTTATCTTTACAATATTATAAAAAATACCCATTAAGGATTGAATAAAATAAGTCCAATACTCAATTAGTTAGATGTTTGAATCTGCACAAAAATCCGAAAAGGAAAATCAATCCGATCACCAAAGTGAGTCGCAACAGGAATTGGATCAAACAAGTAGCAGTGAATTCAAATCTAAATCAGAAAATAAACTCCAGGCTTATCAACTCAAAGCCGACCAGCAAAATCAAAACTCTCCTGAGGCTGTCATCCAAAAAAAATCAAATGAAAATAACACAGGCCTTCCAAATGAATTAAAGACCGGAGTAGAAAAGCTATCTGGCAAATCTATGGATGATGTAAAAGTCCACTACAACTCAGATAGCCCAAGTAAGTTAGGTGCTCATGCCTATGCGCAAGGTACTGATATTCATCTTGGCAAAGGACAAGAAAAACATCTTCCTCATGAGGCTTGGCATGTAGTCCAACAAAAAGAAGGTAGAGTCAAACCCTCAGTTCAAAAAAAGAAAAAAATAGGTCCGGAAGATGAAAGCGCTTTAGAAAATGAAGCAGACAGCATGGGTGGAAAAGCTATCAAAGAATCTAATTCTTCTTCTGATGTAGAGTTTTCGAAAAAAACGATTCAAAAAAAACTTGATGAGCAAGAAGAAGATAAACAAGAAGAAGGAGAGGTAGAACAAGAAAATCAAGAACAAACTGCTCAGGAAACTACGACTGCAGAAGAAACCCCCTCTAATACAGAGGATGAATCTGAGAAAGAATCGTCAGCCTCAATTGAAATAAAACCTGAAACACTAGTGCTTTCAGGAAAAAAAGGATTATATGCTAAAATAAGTTCTGTTTTTGGTAAAGAAACAAGCTTTGGAAAACTCCTCAATCTTGTAAAAGAGTATGAGACTCTAGAAGATGATCAGAAAAAGAGCGAGATAAGCGCTCAGATTGTTGCCGAAGGTAAGCATTGGTTAGACAAACATCCTGAGGAAAAGGCAGAGGGGAAAGGCTTTTTTGGACGAATGAAAATGGGGTTCAATCGGTTGAGGGGTAAAATCCAAAATGACACTAAAAAGAGAGAATCAATCTCACTTATTGTGAAGCGTTTTGAGGAGTCAGAGGATCCCTCAAGCGTCAATCTTACCACACTAGAGGACAAGCAATCTTTGACCAGTAAAATTAAAGGAGCTTTTGGTTTTAAAACCACGTTTAAGCAAATTGAAGAGAAATATCATGTCTACCAGAGCAAAGCCTCCTCCTCAATAACTAAATTCTCTGAATTAAAGTCCGTTTTAAACGAGGCTAGCTCAATAATAAGCTTGATATCAGATTGGAAGACTAGTCATGAAAAAGATAATGACGAAACTGGTGAATCAAAACGTGCTTCCTTAGTTAAAATTGAACAAGGGCTTGCTAATCTATTCATAGAGGCTAACCTTAAAAATATAGTGCAAGTAAAGATTTCTAAACTCAATGTATCCAGTGAAAGTAACGAAGTAGTAACTGCTCAGACTATTGACTTAAAAATCAATCTAGAAGGAAAGGAGCTTTCTGGTCACGGAAAAAATGTAGAGATTCGTGAAGGTGGAATTAATTTTAAAGAAATTGAAATTAAATACGATGATGATATTAAGATATCTGAAGATTTAGAAGTATCAAAACCAGTACTTAAAGTTTCCCAAAATGGGGAAAATTACAATATTCATGCCTCTGGAGGAGTTAAACTAGGAATGGAAATTCCTAATGTTGCAATAAGTGCTTCTGGACATGTAGAAGTTGATTACAGTACTCAAACTAAAGGATTTCATTCTCCAGTCCTGAAGGGTGGTGCGGTTACCGCATCAATGTTCAACGAAAATTTAGTCATATCAGCAGATACAATGAATTATGAAAATGGGGTTTTCACAGCAGAAAAAGGTGAAGCAACACTTAAACTATTCGGTTTTAAAACAGAAGTTTCAAACTTAAGTTACAGCAAATCAGGAGGAATAGATTGGTCATCAATAAGAGTAAATATTAACAAAGAATTCAAAGCGGGTGATATTATTACAGTTAAAAGTCCTGAAGCTCTAATACAGGGTAAATCTGCAAAATATGCTTACGATATAATAGGAGATGTAGGGCTCTCTGTAAATTTACCTGCATCATCAACTTTAACAACAAATGGAAAAGTAACCGTTTCGGGTGTTCCAAATGAATCAAACTACGACAAAAAAGTTGAAAATGTTGATTTTGATCTTAAGATCGGAGAAAATTTACACGCCTCTGCCAGTGGGGTAAATTACGATAAAGGTACTGATACCATGTCTGCTGCTGAAACGTTCTTAGAGCTAAGTTTATTTAATAAAAAGTTAAGTTCTAAAGTCGATGATCTTAAAGTTTCTAAGGAAGGAATAGATTGGGAAATTGCGACTTTTAAAACAGAACGTCTAGGACTTGACGATTTAATTACTGTTAAGGATTTAGTTGCTACCGCAAAAGGCAAAAAAGGAGGCTACGAAAAACATGCAGAGGGAACCGTTGAAATGGGAAGTGATATTGTTCCAGGCGCAGAAATAAATGCAACTGGGCTTCGCGCTGGTATGACAATGAAAGATGGAAAATGGTCTTTTGATGTTGTTGGAGAACAGTTAAGTATATCGCTGCTTAATAAGAAATTAGTGCTTTCCTCAAATAACCTTAAATACAAAAACAAAAAACTTGAAATGGAAACTGTAGGCATCTCAGTAAATCTGCCTACAGGAACTATTACAGGGGAGGGTACTGGAGTAGTCATTGATAAAACAAAAGTTGACTGGAATGAAATAAAATTCAAATTACCAAGCATTTTACCAAATATAGGTAGTTTGAAATTTAATAATGGTGATGCTATTCTCAAAGGTAAATCAGAGGAATATGCTCTAGGCCTTGATGTAGGGGCATCTATAGAAAAAGGCGATTGGTTTAGCGCAAGTGGTAAAGCAAGTCTTTTATGGAATTACCAAAAAGATAATTTCCCCAAAGTAAAAAGTTATCAGATGATTTTTGGGGTACAATCGCCAAAGATTCCAGATGCTTTTATCCCTCCTGGAGCTAATGGAGCATGGCCTGTTTCATTTGGTCTAACCATGCCGTTTGCAGCTGGTCCAGTTCCTATGGAAGCTGAAGTTCAATTTGGCGCTGAAGCAGGAGCAAATATTGGAATAACCGGAACTGTAAGTAATGTTGGAGAGCTAACTTCAATCTCCGGTCTAGGAAATGCTAAGGCAAACTTAGAAGTATGGATACGAGGTTCTTTAGGTGTTGGCAGCAAATATGCGTTAAAACTAGCAGGATTTTTGGAGGGTAGAGCAAAGGCTGAAGCTAATCTTAATATTGGACTTGAGGGTCAATTAGATCAAGAATTTAATTTTAATTCACTAGTTGGAAATTATGTAGCTGATGCTGCATTTATTGCTAGCTTAAGTGCAGGTATTGAAGCTAAAGCGCTAGTTGTGTTTCAAAAAACACTTTATGAAGTCACCCTTAAAAAATGGGAGTTAGGATCTTCCCAAAAGGCAGGAACGTTTGATTTTATTAACAATAAAGATCAAGATGCTGCGACAACAGGACTGTTTAAGGGAGCTGAAATTGGAGAAAATGATCTTCAAAGCCCACCAGATGTAGAACACAATACTAAAGAATATTTACTGGCCTTATCTAAATTTAATCAACTCTTAAAAGAGGAAAATCCGAGTCAAAGTATAGAAGAAATATCCACGGAGGAATCCATTTTTGGTGAGGATCAAATCTCATCTAAAAAGGGCAAACTGATGAAAATTCTTCAAGATTCTATTGCTGAAAATTTAAGTAATAAAGAATATAAAAAGTTTACTACAAAACTTAATAATGATCAAGCAAATCTTGAAAAGAAAAAGAAAAAACATCAAGAGGAAATGGAAAATCAATACGTCTACCTTAAGAAGGCTGAAAATAACAATAGATCTTATTTTGCTATGGCCTTAGGGAGGAATGTAGATTATTATACCGCGCGAATAGAAAGGTTAAAAAATGAATACAAAAACAAAATTGAAAAAGACCTTGTAAAACTCAATAAAAATCTCAGCAAAGTGTCTATTTATCAAAATCAGATCGATAGTGCAGAAATCTACATCCAAAATATTGATCCTATTCTCCAAAATCCTGAAACTGGGTTAGCTGAAATTGAATTACAAATTCAGAAATACAAACAAATTAAAACTGAAGCTAATGAGCAAAAGTATTCAATTAATAATTATCTCTTAGATGAAGAAATTGGAAATAAAGACATTAAATATGAAAAAGATGATCAATCTTTAAGTTTATAAATGTTATTTCTAACTTTAACAACTCAGATACAAGGGTTTATTTTGAATGCAAAGACTTAAAGGTCACTTCAAAATTTAGTAAATTTGAGAACTAATATTTAATTAATATGGCGCTTCCAACAGCAGGTAGTGGTGCAGATCAAGATCAGTTTTGGCCTATGCCTAAGTTCTATTTTTCAGTAGATATTGATGATTTAACAGACCTTCCCTTCATTGAAGTTTCAGGTCTTGAATCAGAAGCGGATAATATTTCTTATCGCCATGGAAATGATCCCAGCTTTGGCACAATTCAAATGCCAGGAATTAAAAAATCAGGAAATCTAATTTTAAAAAAAGGAGTATTCGCTAATGATGATATTTATCAAGCATTAATTTCTAAGATTGCATTAAATACTTTTAAGAGAATGACCGTAGTCATTCGTCTATTGGACGAAAATACAGAACCGCGTATGACTTGGCAAATCAAAAATGCATTCCCTCTAAAATATACCTCAACAGAAATGAAGTCCGAAAGCTCTGAAGCTGCGATAGAAAGTATAGAGTTTACGCATCAAGGAATTGAACAGTTGTAAAATAATTTTCACTATATTTAATAAAATTAAATTAGTCCATGTACGCATCACCAAAACTGACTCAAAAGAAGGATAAATCAACTGAGGCTAATGAAAGTGAACACTCAAAACAACAAGACTCAGGCAAGGAAAATGAGGCATCACTCAAATTAGAATCCTATCAATTAAAAGCTGATCAATACAATGATAATTCTTCACTTGGAATTACGCAACTAAAATCTGAAGCGAATACTACTGGGCTACCAGACAATATTAAAAACGGAGTAGAAACGCTCTCCGGCCAATCTTTAGACGACGTAAAAGTACATTACAATTCAGACAAGCCAGCACAGATGAAAGCTCATGCTTATGCAGCGGGGAACGAAATTCATGTGGCTGGAGGACAAGAAAAGCATATTGCACATGAGGCCTGGCATGTAGTGCAACAAAAAAGAGGTGATGTAAAAGCCACGAATGAAATCGGTGGTACTCCAATAAATGACGATAAGAATCTTGAGAATGAAGCCGATGTAATGGGTCAAAAAGCACATGCACTTGGAAACAGTTTAGGATCTGGAGGTTCTGCTCAATTAAAAGCCATATCTAACGTACCCTCTGCACAAGCTGTAACTCAAAACATGGTTATTCAGAAAGTTGATGATTCTGAAGCGGAGAATGTAACAAAAGATGATTTCGAGAGTGAAAATGAAGAAATTGAAGAAGGTGTAAATGGAGCTGAAGTAGAAGGCCCAAAACCTGTAGTTGAAGAACAAACACTGGAGGGCAATATTCCAATGACTGGTTTAGGTTTTAAAGGGAGCGTTACAAAAACTAAAACTGACAAAGGCATCGATAAAATGGATGGTGAGGTCAGTATAGAAGGAATTGAAACTAAATATGGGAAACTAACAGGTACAGGAAAAATAAGTCAAGTTGGTAATTATGGACGAGTTGAAGGCAATGCTTCAATGTCTCTTGAAACTCCGGAATTTAAAGGTGAAGTTCCTTTGGCCAGGGTTCCCTTGGGTGTTCCCGGTGTCTATGCAGCTATTGATTTAGGGTACAGCGCATCTGCTTCTGTATCGGGTCAAGTTGGCTTCCAATTTGATTTTGATTCAAACACCCACAAGCCTTCTGAGTTTAAGGCAAATGGAACCGTTTCAGCAGGTGCGGAAGCAAATCTTTCAATATTTGGAGGAGTGGCTGCCGGAGTTCCTGGTGTTGCTGAAGTTGCTGTAGGTGGACAAGGAACAGCAACGGCTAAAATCAACGCGGAATTAGCAGTTGATCCCTTATTAAACATTGAAGGTGAAATTTCGGGTATCGCTTCTGGTTCTCTAAGTGCAGTGGCTCAAGCCAAATTATTATGGTACACTAAATCCAAGTCTATTCCAATTGTAGAAGGAAAATTAGGATCGTTCAAGAAATCGTTGAGTGTGAGCCCAATAAATAGTGCTCTAGAAGGCATGAGAAACATTGGTAGTTATGCATTTGAAAGAGACCAAGGTGACCATAAAACTGCTGAGGTTAAAGCACAAAATAATGCAGAAGACGATCCAAAGAAATTGAATAAAGAGGCTTAATCTTTTAGAAGTTTTATTATAATTTGTTTAAAAAATGTTTAGATATTCATCTGGATTAGGGGTAGCTGCGGGTAATGAAAATGAAAAGGGATATCTTATTTATGAAAATACTCATGCTATTTCCTCGGTTAAAACAAATAGCATTCATTTTGATAAATCTCAAGACTATCCAATAGGCAGGAAGTGGGACATGATTCAAAGTGGTGATTTGAAAATAAATCAAAAACCACTACCCGATTCTTTTTTCAATTTGTTTAGCCTAGATTTAGAGTCTATAAGAAGTGATAATTTACATCCAGCATTAAATTCAAGCTGCGAACATGAGCTTATCAGATTATTCCCTGAAGTTGAAAATTCAGTGATTTCAACATATCACTCATTTATCCAATTTTTAAAACAAGAGTTTAATCTTGATGTCGAGTTAGGTGATCTGTCCAATTTAAAAGTATATACTGATGACTTTGGTCCCTGCCTAATCCCTGTGTTAAATGGAAATTATGTCTTGCCTCCTGAGGTTCCACCACTCTATCTGGCTCCAGAAAAATGGGGCCTTCTAACTTGGCTGATCAATAATTATTTTTCTGGACCTTATCCTGAAGATAGCCACCCTGAAATCATCAAGCGTCTGAACGGAGAAAAATTTCACTGGGGTAGCCTTCAAATTGATGATTCACTTAAAAATATTCAGACTGAGGGACTAGTCTATTTTTTGCTATCCAAGTTTATCATCATTTATGAGGCTTGGATGTTTGAAGAAAATAAAGCAATTGAAGCTCCTTCACTGATTGCTTTTATGGACTTAGTAAAGGAAAAAGGAGAACGTCCTTGGCAACTCCTATATTGAAAAGATGCTTAAAAAAATTCGAGGTTTTATAAATGCAGAAACCAAGGCGGGAGCCTATTTTGGAAATTTTATTCAATTTTTGATTATCATTTCAATTTTAAATTTTTCAATTCAAACACTTCCAAACTTAAAAAATGACTTCCTAGTTATTTTGAATATGATTGAGGTGTTCTCAATTATCATCTTTACAATAGAATATCTATTACGACTTTTCACAAACCCCAAACCATTTAAATTCATCTTTAGCTTTTTTGGACTTATTGACTTGATCGCTATACTACCATTTTACATTTCGCTGGGAGTAGATTTAAAATCCCTAAGAGCTGTTCGGTTATTCCGTTTACTCAGACTGCTGAAATTTTTACGCTACCACGATACTTTAACAAATCTTAAACAATCATTCGATGATGTCAAAAGAGAACTGTTTTTATTCTCATTTGCTACTGTACTCCTTATTTACTTTTCTTCTGTAGGGATCTATTTTTTCGAAAATGAAGCACAACCTGATGCTTTTTCTTCCATATTTGAGGCCATGTGGTGGTCTGTTGCAACACTTACAACTGTTGGGTATGGTGATATCTACCCTATTACTGTTGGTGGAAAAATCTTTTCAACTTTTATAGTATTTATAGGACTTGGTCTAGTTGCTATTCCAACGGGTATCGTTGCCTCTTCACTAACAAAAGCTTTGATGAAGTCCAAAGATTAAGTGGGTATACATGCAACAAAACTATTCTATAACTCAACTAAAAGATAAAATTTTAGATTCGAATGCGCGTTCAGTTTTTGTTGATGCTCATCCCAAAAAAAGTGTCAACAAAATTGATTTAATCTCTCTTAGCGCACTAGCAAGAGGCTTAGACCCAAAACAAATTACTAATAAACTTTTATGCAACGAAGGATTTAAATTCAAGTTTCCCATACATTTTAAAAAACTGGCTGAGACTAAAAACGAAAGAAGACTACTTCACTTGCTTCGGAAAAATGTTGATTTCAGCAACGAATTAAATATAGACCCTATAGGCATTGGGTTCCCTTTAATTGAAATTTCGGATCCAAAAAAAAAGAGGGTTAATACCTACCCAATTCTGATATGGGATGTGCAAATTTCAGGGCATCTAAAAAGGACAGGATCTGTAGAATTAAGTCGTAAGTCAAAAGACAATATCTCAATGAATCCCTCGCTAGTTCGTCTCATTAAACGTAATTACGACCCTAACTTTCAGCCCCCTAGTCTCCACCACGAAGAAGTGAATTTTAAGCTAATTTTAAATCTACTCAACCCTATCTTAAAGATACTAGAATCTACACCTTTGGATGAATATTTTCCTTTCTATCCACTTGACTATTTTCAAAAAGAGGGTGTTAAATTTTTTGTAAATCACCTGCCAAAATTCGTCAATAATGGTGTTTTAGGTCTTTATGCAGGTTCCAAGGAAGCTATAGTGACTGATTATAACATACTTGAATCTAAAACTATTCCTTGCTCCTTTAAGATGGAAAAGAATCTAAATGATACGCTATATCCAGGAGTAGCATTGGACCATTCACAACAAAGAGTCATACGAACCATCAACAGAGGAAAAAACATTGTTATTCACGGCCCTCCAGGTACTGGGAAGAGTAAAACACTTACCGCAACTATTGCCTATATTCTAAGTAAGGGACAAACCTGTCTAGTGGTTTGTGAAAAAAAAACTGCTATTGATGTACTCTATGAAAACTTATCTGAATTGGGTTTTAAAGAATTTTGCATCAATGTCTCTGAAGTAAAAAAAGATCGCCGCAAAGTTGTCAATAAAGCACGAGATATTTTAATAAAACTAGATAGCGGAAACCAGATATTTTCAACTTCTAAAGAAAAAAAAGTTCATTTTTCATCTGCTGAAGAAAAAATTATTTCACAAAAGATCACGAAAGTTGAAGAAGTGATCAGTCTTATTAACAAAACTAAGAAAAGACTTTATCAACCCTTACTTGGGGAAGCAACGACTTATTCTGATTTGGTTGTCTCAATTAAGTCAAACCGCTACAAACAGTTGGCAAAAACTCTGGGGTTACAATCAGATATCTTTACATTCAGTTTAATTGAGTTTGAAGAATTACAAGCCTTATTTCAAAAAACATCGTTAGAATTTAAGGAACAGTTTAATCCTTTTTTGTCACTGTATGAACTTATTGACACCTCCATTTTGGATAAAGAAAAAATAACTTTTGAAAAATCAGTCACTTTAATTCAAACCGGTTATACTGAAAAATTAATTGAATTGGGAACACGACTTGAAAAAGCTTTAGTTGGTAAAAGTAATTTTGCATTCAAGTATATGGACTATGTTAATTCTGACGATTCTACAATCAACACCATTCAAAAAGCTTGTGCGTACTACGTTGCACAAATTAAACAACTTAATATTTTTAATCTGTCTCTTTTTAGCAAACTCAATGCCTTTGATTTAGCACAGAGGATTGATCTACTTACTAAGTCCATTCAGCAATTAACAAAAAAAATGAAGGACTTTGAGGGATTGAAAAATTTTCACATCCAATTTATTAACTCTGCCAAAAAAGAGCAATTACTCATCCAAAAAATAGGAACAATAGAAAACTTTGAAAAAGATTTTTTCGAATGGTATAGTGCACATTTACTTCATGAAAACTTCATTGATAATTTTGATTTTAACGGATTTGAAAAAGGGTATTATGATATTGAAACAGATGTGAATCACATCAATGACTTTATCCTAAAAAAAACAGCTCACAGGTTAAATAGAGATAGGCTTGAAGGGATACAAAAGTTTAAGAGAGCAGTATCTGACATTAGTATTGAACAATTTTTTGCTAAAAAAAGTACATCAAAACGGATAAAATATTCACTCACTAAAATTTCAAATCATAAAACTGGAATTTTCAAATCATTCTTTCCAGTATGCATGACAAATCCAAATAGTTGTTCTAGTCTTTTCCCCTTGGAAAAAGGATATTTTGACTATGTTATTTTTGACGAATCAAGTCAATTAAAAATAGAAGATACTTTCACCTCAATGCTTAGAGGTAAAAAGTCAATAGTTGCTGGCGATCTTCATCAGCTCCCACCCATGGACTACTTTTCAGAAACTTCATCAAACACAGAATTAAAAGGTGAAAATAAAATTAATGAAAATACCCAGTCATTGTTAGACTTCTGTATTGGGCAAAATTTCAATTCCCATTATTTGGATATTCATTATCGATCTAAACATCCTGACTTGATCAATTTCTCCAATGCCGCATTTTACAAATCTCGATTAATCCCCAAGCCACCTAACAACCGTTATAAAGCCATAGAATTTTATTCTCTTGAAGGAAAGTTTATAAATCGGATAAATAAAAAAGAAGCAACCGCTATAGTAAACTATATTGAACATGAAATACCCTTAGACCAATCAGTAGGTGTAGCCACTTTTAGTTTAAAACAAAGAGAAGAAGTCTTAAATCAATTGGAAATACGATCCAAACAAAGTTTGTCATTCTTTAAAAAACTTGAAACGCTTCAAACCAATGGTTTTTTTGTAAAAAACATTGAGAATATACAAGGAGAAGAACGTAATATCATCATTATAGGCACTACTTACGGGCTGGATGAAAAGGGAAGTTTCAAAGAACGTCTGGGACCTATTAACACTAAAAAAAGGGGACATAAATTATTAAATGTTATCATCACTAGAGCCATCGAAAAAATGGTTGTTTTTTCATCTATACCAGATCAAGTTTACAGCAATTATAAATTTCTTATTCAAGAAAATGGTAATAAAGGAAAAAGTATCTTATATGCCTATTTAAGCTACGTAAAAGCTCTTAGCGAGAACGATAAAAAAAAGACTGCAGAAGTCTTAAATATGATTGGTCAAAAATATTTAGAAAATACACTCGTACGAAAATTGAATCCTAAAACATTAAGTGAATTTTCCACTCATCTTATTGGCTCGCTTTCCAAGGAATTGAAACAAAAAATAAGATTCGAAAATTATTACAAAATTGGTGGTTATGAATTCGAAATTGCACTCATAAAAAACACGGGGGAAACTCTGATATTAGATATTAATGGAAAAATAATTCATAAAGGTTATGAAGACTATATTTTTGATATCGACCGGTGTCAAATAGCTCAAAAATCAAATCATAAATATTACAGATTGTGGCTTTCTAACTTTTACAATAATCCAGACTTTGAATTAAATAAAATAAAAACCCTATTTGAGACTTAAACATTTATTTAAATTTCATTTTAGATGAACTTGCGATTCCTTATCTTTCAATTAATTTTCTTACTATATATTTCAAATGAAAACTCTATTAAATAAAAACACTTTTTGGTTTTTTTTGTTGCTTTTATTTTTTTTAAGAGTTGAAGCTCAGGACACTAATTGTGAGTGTAAAATCATTAATCTTAGAGAGCTTTATGTTATTGGGCAGTTTCCTTTAATAAAAAATAACTTAAAATGTTGTTTAAGTGATGAATCTAAACGCTCACTTCGAGATACCAATCGGATGCGAGAACTCCTTGCGTTAACAGCAATTGCTGAAGATTCTATCGTGCTGGCAACCAGTTATTTAAATCAAATTGTTTCTTCAAATGTAAATTATAAGCCTGAAAACCAGAATATCGTTTTTGAAAAACTTCTGTACAACACTAAAAAAGAAAACCTGAGGGTTACCGTATCTTCAGTATCCAAACGTCCAGAAGATTTGGAAACTGCTCCCGCTGCAGTCGAAATAATTGAAGCCAAAGATATTGTAGCTAGGGGGTATGTAGATTTAGTTGATTTACTTTCTGACGTCGCTGGATTTGAAATCAGCAAAACATATGGCTTTAATTTTGCGAATATTTTTCAACTAGGTTATCGTCAAGATTCTACAGAAAAAACCTTGCTGATGATTGATGGTATAGAGGAAAACGACCTCTGGTCTAATATCGCCTATATATCTCGCCAATATCCATTAAGCAACATAAAAGCCGTTGAGATTCTTTATGGTCCTTCCTCTACTATGTATGGCCCTAGAGCATTTGTAGGTACTATTAATATAATCACCTACTCTGCTAAAGAAGAAGCTGGAAATTATTTTGAAAATGAAAAAATTGAGAGAGGAAGCTCTTTCTATATGTATAGTAATTTCAGTGGCGGTAGTTACAATACATATGATGCTGATTTTACATTTGGAAATAGTAAAAAGGATAAACAAGTAAATTTTCAAATCACTGGTCGTTACTTTCGTTCTGATGAACATGACATGTCTGATTTACCTTTTTTTAATTACTCAGTAGATGATCTAGATCAATTTGAATATAATCATTTAGGGCAAAGCTTTGAATCAAATGCAGCATTAAACAATTTTCTTAACTTAAATAATCTAGACCCCAACAATCCTATTTTTAGTATTGTTGACAACACCATTCAGATTTCAGATTATGGTAAGGAAAAAGCAAGAGAATATGATGAGCTTGCTTATCTAGGAACTGTTAATGGAAGATATTTAAGGTATTCTAACCATTCTGAAAACTTTTTTTTGAGTTCGAAACTCGCATTAAAAAACCTGATCATTGGTTTTCGCTCTTGGAAACGTGCAGAGGGTCTAAATCACATGCAAGACCTAGATATCGCTCCCTCACGAAACGGTTCTGTTTGGGCTCCTACAAATACGACTATGTATACCAAATACAACCATACCTTTAATGATAATTTGAGCTTTTCTGTTCAAAGCTCTGTCAAAAACCATTCTTTAGGAAAAGAAACTAACAGAGTTAACTTTAGGCCTTTTGGAAATCCATTTTCAGGTCTAAATATCCGAGATCTATCTTTATTTTCCCAAAATCAAAATGAGGAGAACCCTATTCCACATGGATGGAGAAATCAGTATTATTACTACCAAACACTTCAGGGGAGAACCGAAGCACGTTTATTTTATAATTCAAAAAATCTCAATATTACTTTTGGGGCAGACAGAAGAATAACAACAAGTCAGGGAGATTATTTATTTTATAGAAATTTTCTTACAGATTTTGTAAGTGAAAATGATTATAGAGAAGATTTAAATTATTCTTATGCAGAAGAAAATGGCCAACCTGGACCCTATTTTGCAAAAAATAATATTTATAAACTGAGTGAAACCGGTAGTTTTCTTCAAGGAAACGTAATTCTGGGAGAAAATCTTCATCTTAACCTTGGTGCGCGCTATGATCGTCAAGTAATACGTTCTACTGAGGGTTATGAAGTCTTTCAACCCCGACTTGGACTTGTCCTTACTTCAGAAAAATTGACTTTGAAAACAAACTACTCCAAAGGATTCCAAAATGTGTCTCTTTTTAATAAATTTTCTACCGGTGGAAATCGTCTCCCTAATCCATTTTTACTTCCAGAAGAAATTCAATATTTAGATGTATCAATTCTTGGATCTAGTGAGGATAAAAAATTTAAATGGAACTTCATGGGATTCGCTTATGAAGTAAAAAATGCGATTGATACAAGAATAACAGCTACAGGACTAAACCAGAAAGTAAATGAAGACACCTATGTCACTTTAGGTGGGATGATGAACATCAAATATCAAACAAAATATATAAGACTAGATCTTAATGGTACGTTCTTAGATCCTTTTGTTGGAGATTTGACTGTGGATGAGTTCTTGGACCAAGAGTTGACTTCAGAAGACGTGGTTCAAGAATTAAGAGCTGGAGATATATCCAGGTTTAGATTCAACATGGGAATTACCTCATTTATTGAAGGAAAATCATTCCAATCGAGTATTAATTTGAGAGCAAATTATGTTGGTGAAAAGCCAGTGGGACCAACGACTTCTCAAAACTTAAATTTAGGGCTTAATCAGCAAAATAACATACCAGAATATTTCGTGCTTAACAGTAATTTTATTTTTGGTTTTAAAAAAATTCCTTCTTTAAAATTTTCTCTGAGTTTAAATAATATTCTCAATAAACTATACTATCATCCTGGAGTACGATCAGCTGCAGGAAGCTTTGACCTTCGCTTAAGAGAAGATGATGAGAGCTATACTAGGTGGATAAGCCGATCACTAGCGGGACAATTACCGCCCTATTATTCTCAAAGGATGAGACACTTCAATTTTAAAATAATAATGGATTTGTAGGTTATTTCTCAAATGACTTTCCATCCTTATTCAATTCTCTTCTGATCCCCATCAAAATTTCATTGATTGAAATTGCACTATTTTTATGTTTAGATTTTAACCAAGCGTACTGTATCACATTTTTAATTGATCCCCCAGCTATTTCATAATTTTTAGCAATTTCTTTCAACTCATTTTCATCAAGTTCAATAAGGCCATTTAGAGCGTTTTCCCAAAGGATTTCTCTTTGTTTTATAGAAGGTATTGGAAAATTAACTACACTTTGGATCCGTCTCGAAAATGCTAGGTCTATATTAGGTTTTAGATTTGTAGCCAAAAGAATGAGTCCGTTATAGTTTTCCACTCGTTGAAGTAGATAGGCTGTTTCTTGATTTGCAAATTTATCTTTTGAATCACTTACTGTAGTTCGTTTTGAAAATAAAGATTCAGCTTCATCAAAAAATAAAATCCAATTCTTATTTTCTGCAATATCAAATATATTTCCAAGATTTTTTTCAGTCTCCCCAATGTATTTGGAAACCACTTGGGAGATATCAATCCTATACACATCTCGTTTATTCTTTTTCCCTATTAAAGAAGCAGAAAGAGTTTTACCAGTTCCTGGGGGGCCATAAAAAAGAGCTTTATAACCCTTGTTAATTTTTTTACTCATCACTTGGTTTTCGTTAAAACTCGATTGATTTTTTAACCAAGTATCAATCATATTAATTTCATCCAAGGAGTTATCTTCTAAAACAAGATCTTCCCATTCCAAAGGAGTTTCTATACGGCTTGCAGGAAAACTTGAATTATATGAGGGTTTGAATGGTTTACCGCTAGTAATGTGTAATAAAAATTCCTCTCCTAATTTGAGGGTTTTGTCTAAAAGATCTTTTGGTTGGGAAGAGTTTTCAATACTCAAGATTTTATTCTGCTTAAAAATATGTTCAAAATTAAAATAGTTATTGATTTTGATTTTATGTTCTATTGAAGAACCATATTTTATAAAAACGATTGTCCTTAGTGTGGGTTCAAAATAATTCGTTTCTGAATTTTTATGCCCTCCAAACTCAGTATAAGGCTTATCTAATGTTTTATTTTTGATTAAAAAACGATCGTATACTTCTGGAAATAAATTTGAAGCCATAGCTCCAATAATGAGTAATCGTTCAAAATCATCCTCCAAATCTTTTTTTATGAAATTCGATAAATTACTGTGATCGTCTTCTAAGCTTGGACTGGGGATATCCTTAAATAGAATATTTGGCTCACTAGTAAAAAAATAATCTAACCTATTGTCTATCAAATTAGATAACCATTCCAACTCATTTTGAATTGTTATGCTGTTTTCCTTTAAAGTTTTTGTGTTTTCCATAACTTTTATTTCCAATCTACATTAATCCTATTTTCCATGAAGGTGGTTTGAATCATTGAAATATTCCAAGGGATTGTTTCCAATAGCATATCAAACGTTTCTTTTACAATGTCTAAATTATAATCTGATTCATTTGGTGTTAGGATACCCTCCCTTTTCAAAAAGGTTTCTCTAAGAGTCGCAACACTAGAATTATTTAATTTTTCCCAGTTTTGTAACACACCCTTTAGAAGAGATTCACACATTTCCAGTTCAACATCTTCTAACTCAATAGTAACATCAATAGGGGTTCTCTGTGCAACACCACACAAAATTTTATTTAAAACCAACTCATTTTCATTAACATCTAAAGAACCTGTAACCAAATACTGCATCATCAGAATTCCCTTTTGAGTCGAAAGGTCATCTTTAAATTTTCGGTCAATTAGAAAACCACATTTGTCGAAAAGTCTATAAAAGAAGGGCCAAAGAATAATCAAACCTGCGTTTTGGATGACTATAGCATCCGTATCTTCTTGTTCTGGGTCTGCATCCTCTCCTTCTTTTATTGATAGATCCGCTTCTGACAATTGGTTTTTGTAGTTATCGTAAGTTCTTTTTAATGTGAAAATAAAATTACTAGTTTCTAAAGGATAGTCGAAATCAGCATCTCTGAAATCTTTAAAAAATCCAGTACTGGTAAGTTGCTGGTTTTCCAAAACCTCTTCAAATAAATGAACAATAAGATGAAAAGGAGAATCCAAGTAGATACTTTTCTTTAACCAGTATTGTATAATTTTTAACTCAATTTCAGTTTTAGTTTTTACTGATAAAAGCTTTTCTATAGAGGTTTTTAAAACTTGCTCCATTGAAACTGAAAAAAGGCTGATCTTTCTAAATAAATCTGGATGTATTAAATTCATTAATAGCTTTTGCTCATTTTTAGGTATGATACCCATCAAACGATTTAATTTAAGGCTGGATTTAACCCATTCATAAATCATTTTTTTAGAGCGTAACTCAGCATTCTTTATTGACTTTAATAGAATTTGATACAACTCATTTTTACTCAGTGATCTATTTTCAAAATTGACTGATCCTATTTCTAAATAATAATCCAAAAGATCGATATTTTCTAAAGTCTCCTTTTTTACCAATTCTTTAGTTTGTTGAGAAAGAGTCACCTCTTCTAATAATTCATTTTGCTGATCCAAATCCTCAATTCCTGTAGTTTTAATTTTTTCTCTTAGAATTGAGATGAACTGATCGAAACCTTTAGCGTCTTCTTTTTTAATATTCTGATAAAAATTAGTCAACGCCGTTTTAGTAACGCGATATTCAAAACTTGAGGCTAGATTGATAAGAAGACTTCGTTTTGATTTCTTTTTGAAATTTGGTAATTTGATAAATTCCTTAAGAGCAGGTCCCAAAGAAACAGATATGGTCTGTTCTTTAAAACTTGATTCATGAAATGAGTCAATAATAGCCTCTAAAGAAATAAAAGAGAATAGACGTTCTAATACTTGAGGCTTTAATTTAAATTCTCTTAGCAACTCTTTTAGAATGTATCCCTCTTTGAGTAAAATTTGTTTGAGTTGTAATTCAATTTCTTTAGTGTAAAGCTTGAGATGCCTGGGAAACTGATTAAACTCTAAATAATATTTTAAAACTTCGATCAATTCAAAATCTGAAAAAACTGTGCTTTTTTCAAGTTCAATGAGTTTATTTGAGATGTTAAATTCAGAAGAAATAAAAATTAAAATTTGTTTTTTTGTCTTCTTAGATTTTGATTGGATAAAGGGAAATAGCTTTTCAACAAAAGTAATTAAACTTGTTTGCATCCATAGCTCTTCCCTCAATGTCAGATAAAGAAAAAAAGTTGAATTGGGAAGTGAGGCGGAAAGATTTGTCTTTTCAAAGTAGCTCTCCAAAAGTTCAAAGATTTTATGCAACTCAAAACTTGCCGATTTAAAATGTACCAATTGATATATCTTCTTTATTTCACTTAGGGTCAACTCTCCTAGACTATCCAATAGTCTCTTTACTACCGCTTCAGTGGTAAAGAGTTTCGTCAAAAAAAGTTTATCTCCTATTGCTATTGCTGACTTAATAAAAAGAATTGCATCGTTTAGTGTGAAATTTTCAATATTAGCCCATTCAGGAAGCTTACCCATTTCTAAAAAATTAAAAACTAAATCTTTGTAAAAAAGTTCATTTTTTAATTTGGGATTTGTAACAGAAAATTTGCTCGAAGTATTGAATATCATAAGTGAATCTACAAGTGTACCTGTATAGTTTTCTAACTCCTCTGAACGAAGAAAAAAGGCAAGTCGTTGAAAATTTAGGTAGTTTTCTCTTTTAATATCCTCTAAAAAATCTATAGCAAATTCAGGTACAGAAAAGCCTTTAAAATCATTTATCGCCCCGATTTTCTTGAAAAGAAAGGTTCTTAAGATAATCTTAAAGGAACTTGTATTTAATGAAATAATATTGTGCCTCTTCTGAATTTCTAGAAGTTCTTCTTCAAATTGAAGAATTGTACTGTTTTTTTTATTTATGATTTTATCAAGTACTGCTGATGTAGTACTTTGAAGCGTAATCTCAGAAAAAGACATGATTAATTCATGATCCATATAATTCTGGTTTAAAAAAGCCAGTAAGGTTTCTTCTGAGTTCATTATGGAATCAAAACTGTCATGAAAATCAATAATTTCTTCTGAAAAAATTGCTGACAGCTGATTTTCTAAAATATCTTGTTTTAACCGTAATAGTGAATCAAATTTCTCAATATCAATAGGCTGTTCCTTGTTCTTAGTCTTTGATTTTGAGCGCTCTGATACCTTTTTAATTAGTTGTTGAAGTGTATTTTCTTCAACAGAAACAGTCACTTTCTTTTCAGCGCTATACTTTTTAAAGATTTGAGGATATAGATTAATCATAGTAGTGGTCAAAGCTTCTGAAAAATCTTCAGGTTTTGTTTTGATGCCTTCTGATACTATAATTTGAAAAGCAACTTTATTTATTAGTAAAAGAAATTGATTTTTTCTCTGTGGATCAATAAGCTTTATGATACTCAGGATTTGTTTAGAATAATCTATACCTGAAATCTCTTTTAAACTTTGAAAAAATTTTGAAAATAAATCTAAAGTCAACACCTTAGAATAATCTTGATGAAATACAAATTTCTCTAGTGCTAGCCTAGAATTAGGTAGTTGTCTAAAAAGATCAATCAACAACTGTGTCAGTTCGTTGGAAGTCAATGCTAGCAAAGTTAGCATATCGGATGCAGCTGTAACAGACCTCTCAGATGCTTCAGATGCCTTACTTTCTGATTTTAATGATCCACTTTCTACAGCAGCTGGATCAACATACAAGGCTTCTAAAATATTAGAAACGGATTGAACATGCTTTTTATTATCTCGCATTTTCAAAAATTCAAAAAGAAGTTCATTACTCCCTAATGAACTTTCTTTAGTAAGTCTATCTATAAAGGAAGAAATAAAAGAAAAGGGGGAGTGTTTTTTTGTTTTGTTGACCAACAAATCAACTAATATTGATTTCTTGTATTTGTAAGCGATATTAGAGGAACCGATGTAGGATGACACATTTTGAATAAAACTCTTCTCAGAAAATATTGTATCCAAATCATTGATCAATAATTTTAATTCATCAACACCCAATAAATCAATCAATTTTTGGAGGGATTTTTCAGAAAGTAAGGAGAAGAATCGCTCAAGCCTTATCTCTACCCCAAAGAAATTTTTCTTTGTTAGATGATCAATCAAAGATTGAACATTTGTTTCTAGAAGTAATTCAAGAATTCTGCTATACTCACTTAAAATGGTAAAGTTTGCCTGAGATATTCCTTTTTCAAAATAAGAACTTAAGATGCTTAGGGGGTCCTCAGAAAGTAATCTAGTATTTACAACTTCTTCATTCGTTAGTTCTAAATTATTATTTGAAGATAAATCTGATAGTTCACTTTCTTGACTTGTCTTTATTATAAAATCATTGATATGCTGTATAGAATCAAGTTGATTTTTGTTTTTGGATAATAATGCAACTAAAATCTGATAGTTTTCATTACTGAGTAATGAGATCAAACGAGACAATTTCTGTTGATTTTTATAAAATGTTGGAGCGCTTAAGTAATCAAATAAATTTTTGTCTCTCTTTTCTAAGAGGATATCCAAGATTTTTTTTAGTTCCTTTAAAAATGTAAAGCTAATTCGAAGAGAAGCCTCTTCTAAAAAGTTTATCAATTGTTTTAAGTCAGAAACTTCAATTTTTTGAACTTTGGATACTTGTCCTTGTTTAAAAAATAATAGTTGTTCCTTCTCTGATCGTTTTGCTTGCTCTTCTTCAGCACTCAAAGTAGGCGTGCTCTTCTCTAAACCTTCAACCTGTCCCTGCTCAGAAGTTGACAGCTGTTCCTGCTCTGATCGTTTTGCTTGCT
>JAQWHT010000059.1 GCA_029249225.1 Flavobacteriaceae bacterium | reverse complement strand
ATGGAGGAAAGACTTGGAAAAAAGTACTGTATGTATCTGATATCACTGGAGCAGCATCTTTGAGTATGGATAAAAATAATCCAAGAATATTATATGCGGCAATGTGGCAACACGAACGTTTACCTTGGCAAATGAAATCAGGAGGTGAAAAATCAGGCCTATACAAGTCAACTGATGGAGGAGATAACTGGATCAGATTAGAAAAGGGACTCCCAGAAGTCATTGGTAAAGCCGGTATTTCGGTGTCGAGAGCAAACTCAAATTTAGTTTTTGCCAATATTGAGGCAGAGGGCACAGCTGCTGGAGTTTACCGATCTGAAGATGGAGGAATCTCATGGAAGCAAGTTAACAAAGACCGTGTTACCGTTGCTCGCTCATGGTATTATATGGAGGTATTTGCTGATCCTCAAGATGAAAATATAGTTTATGTTCTTAATGCGCCTGTATTAAAATCTATTGATAGAGGAAAGACATTTAAACCTATGCCAACCCCTCACGGAGACAATCACCATTTATGGATTCATCCGAATAATAATCAGATTATGATTAATTCTAATGATGGAGGAGCTAATGTTTCAACTAATGGAGGAAAGAGTTGGAGTACTCAACAGAATCAGCCTACGGCACAATTTTATCGTGTAATAGCAGACTCACAAGTTCCTTATCACGTGTATGGTGGACAACAAGATAATTCAGCAATTGGAATTAAAAGTAGAGATCAAGATAGCGGTATTGATTGGAAGGATTGGTATTCTGTTTCAGGTTGTGAAAGCGCCTTCCTTGCTTTTGATCCAATCAATCCAAGAGTTGTTTATGGAGGATGTTATCAAGGAATTATCGAACGCTGGCACCGACCCACTAAATCAAGTAAAGAAATTAAAGAATATCCAGAATTAGCACTAGGGAATGCACCGGATTCATTTAAATATCGCTTTAATTGGAATGCACCGATTATTAGCGCCCCTTCTGATCCCAATACAATTTATCACGCAGGTAACGTTGTCTTTAAAACTCAAAATGGAGGTATTGACTGGCAAGTGATTAGTCCAGATTTGACACGGAACAACAAAGCTCAACAGGTAGCAGGTGGGACTCCATTTACCAATGAGGCTGCAGGTGGTGAAAATTACAATACTTTGATGAGTTTGATGGCCTCAACTCATAATCCAGAGGTACTTTGGGCTGGCAGTGATGATGGCTTAATTCATTTAACTAAAGATGGAGGGAAGACTTGGAAAAACAAAACTCCAAAGGGTTTACAAGAAGGAATTATCAATTCTATAGAAGTTTCTCCTCACAATCCAGCCACAGCATATATTGTAGTGATGCGATACAAGTTTATGGACCTGACTCCATATATATTTAAAACAGCAGATTACGGTGAAAACTGGGAACTGATTACTTCAGGAATTGAAGGGGACCACAATTTTGTAAGAGTGGTTCGAGCAGATCCAAAAGTCCCTGGTTTACTCTATGCAGGGACAGAAACAGGGTTTTACATATCGCATAACGATGGGAAAAATTGGGAGGCATTTCAGAATAATTTTCCAGTGGTTCCTATCAATGATTTGTTTATACAGGACAATGATTTGATTGCAGCGACTGCTGGGCGCTCATTTTGGATATTGGATGATTTGAGTCCATTGCAGCAAAGCCCTAAAAACAATGAAGTTCATTTAGTGACTCCTAAAAAAGTATATCGTTTAAGCTCAAGAAAAACGCCAAAAAATAGTAGGCAGGGGACAAATCCTGTGAGCGGTGTTTATTTAGATTATTTTCTCCCTGAGGTTCACGATTCTTTAGAAGTAACAATCGATATTCTTGAAAAAGATGATGTAATAAGAAGTTATACTTCTCAAAAGGACTCATCATTTAAGTCTTGGCCAGGAGGTCCCAGTCCAAAAATGACACTTCCACACAAGCAAGGATTTAATAGAACCCATTGGGATTTTAGAAGAGAACCGTTACCTAGTGTCAATAACGTCTTTGTATACGGAAACTATCAGGGTAGTACAGTGGCGCCTGGGTCTTACTTAGCAAGACTCTCGTATGGTAAAGTCATCAAAGAAGTAAAAATTGAAATTTTACCAAACCCGAATATAGAATATTCTGCTGCTAATTTTAAAGAACAACAAAATCTTTTGATCAATATCGAAAAGGCTATCAGAGATATTCATCTCTCAGTTTCCGAAATGCGAGGGGCTCAAGATCAATTGAAACACTATTCTAAAATGTTGAAAGGAAAAAAGGACTTTGAGTCACTATATGAAAAGGCCTTGACAATTGAAAAAAAGCTTGTGGAATGGGAAGCTCAATTGATTCAGCCCAATCAAAAAACATTTCAAGACGTCATTAATTTTAATAACATGCTCAATGCAGAGTTTATGCATCTAAAAGGATTTGTTGATACAGATGACCCTGAACTTACCCAAGGATCAAAGGATCGTTATGAAGATCTTAAAAATACTTGGAATAAATTTAGAATGGAACTGGATGAAATTATTGAAAAGGATTTCAAGTCTTTTGAAAATGACTTCCGGAATGCTCAAGTTCCTGTCTTGATGGTCAATATAGCTTCAGAATAAACTAAAGTCCAATTAAGTATTGAAATTTTAAATAGAATTGTGTCTGATCAACTCGAAATGGAGAGTAAAACTCATCGTTGAAGTCTTCAATGGAATTTTGATTCCCGCCAACGTAAAAGACGGTTGAAGGATTGGGATTCCATTGAACTAGTGGTTGAATAAAGAATCGATTTGCAAATGAATTGTATTCTGAAATAAGGCGTATGCTAAAAAAATTATTGAATTGATAACGTGTCGAAAATCTTGAAATAGCTCCTTTAAAATATGCTGTTTGAGTTTTTAAATCGACCAACTTAGCATAACGGATGGAAGGGGAGAGATTAAACTTGTTTCCCAGTTGAAAACTAGGCATTATAAAAAAAGTAAACTCTCTTCCAACTTCTGGATTTTCCTCATTATAAGCCAAGTCTCTTCCAAATGTAGAACGGATCATTAGGGAAAAAGATTCGCTTGGATTATTTCTAATAATCAATTCACTTTTACCTACGTTGCGGTAATCCCTGCCGAGGTAATTTTTAAAAATATCCCAATCGTAGGTGTATTCTATAGTTGTATTTAAAAATGTTTTTATTCCTAATATTCCATCGATACTCACCGCTTTGAGATAATCTTGAAAAGTATAGTTTACGTCAGCTTTGGTTCCGACACTAAAAAATTGAAGCCCTTTTTTATTGATAAAATTTTGATATTCATGGAATACAGTACCCCATCGTCGGTTATTTTTTACTACAAAACCAACATTAGCCTGGTATTCTGGTGTGATGTTTCTGTAAAAAAAATAAGATTTCCAATGCTCAGTATTACGAGATAATTGGACATAAAGTGCACTTCCACTGTATTTATCCTGATTGAGTGTAACAGAACGACCATCAATCCTATCTTGACTATCGATCCAATCAGCTTCTGGTTCTTGATTAAAGTTGGCCAGTAATTCATAGGTCAACCGCCAATTTTTAGAAATAAGAAACCAACCGTCTGTTCCAAATAAATTTCCGTACCCCCCCTCCTCGTAGTACCTATTTGTAGTCACAAATCCAAGACGTGTATTTTTATTGACCAGTCTTTGGTATCGAAATACATTTACAAAAGATTGACCTCCTTGACCCAAATAAGATCGATCTTCACCAGCTATTTGATATGGTGAATTTTGATCAATTGCAGTTAAAAAATAGATTCTTGATTTTTTAGCCTGGCTTAATAATTTAGAGGACAGTAATGGATTGTTTATAGAACGAGAATAAAAAGCTCCATCAGTAAAATTGACAATGTCTGTTCCTCGATTAAAGAAGGGCCTTCTTTCAGGATATTCAAGAGCAAAAGAAGAATTGACATCTATCTGTGTAACATCCGCTTCGACTTGAGAAAAATCTGGATTCAGTGTAATTTCCAGACCGCTGTTTTTATTCAGGTCTAAATTTAATCCCAAGCCCGCATTGGGTTTAAATGAATCATAGTCTAAGGATGCGTTTCTTGAAGGTTTTACACCACTTAAATTACCTGCCACATAGGGTAGAAACTCTATACGTTTTTCTACGGTAATATCATTTAGAAAAAGAACTTGTGTGGTTTGACAGACCTCACAGGGATTATTTCGATCAAAAGTCTGACTCTGTACTTCAACTTCAACATTATTTTCATTAAAATATTTTCTTCCAAAATTGAAATTCCATTTTTGATCTTTACCATTTGGAAAGGGAAGAGATGAAAAAGGAATTTTAAATTCAACCTGAAATCCATCAGAAACTATGGAGCCTGCTGTTTCAAAATCCATATTGAAACTGCCGTCGTAACGTTGGTCATCTGTTAGAGCATTAATAGCTCTTACGTCAAATTGGCTTCCAAATGGATTAGCAACTAAAATATAATTGTTACGACCATCTGCATAAGTATCAAAGCTCACATTGACAATATCGTCTTGCATATACATATTAAAGTCATCACGTGAGCGAACTGAGGCACGAATATTTTCAGGATTGTCGAAGGCGTGAATCCCAATATATAAATCAGTATCTGAGTAGGTAATATAACCGATTGTCTTTTTTTGAGCAGGGCTATTATTGCCAGGATTGATTTCAAAATTTAACTCGACTTCTACTGCATTTTCCCATTCCTTGGGAGAAAATTTTCCGTCTAAGATTATATTAGGTTCTTTGAGTTTTTTTGGCTTAAACTGGTCTTGGCTAAAGGCAAATTGGGTTACCAATGAGAGTAAAATAAAATTACTAAACAGATTCAATCTATTCATAAAAAACTTAATTTAACAGCGAATATAAGGAAGGATTTCATAGCAAGATTGATTTGAATCAATTCCTTAAGGTTATAATTTTAATTGAAAACCTGTTAGTAAAGAAATTTATACCGTAAATGGAGAAAAGTATAATTGGCAATCAAGAATGGTGTTGTTTTAGAGGATTAAAAATCCCTTTAATTAAAGCGAGAATAGATTCAGGGGCAAAAACCTCTTCAATACAATCTACAAACATCAAGCAGTTTAAAAAGGGAAAGGAAACATGGGTATCTTTTGATGTGAATCCCATCCAGGATAATTTGAGTATAGTAGTCCATTGTGAATCTGAGATCATTGATGTCCGAATTGTAAAGAGTTCATCGGGAATCACAGATAAGCGCTATGTAGTTAAAGAAACAATTACTTTAGGAGAACACACTTTTGAGATTGAATTAACTTTAGCAAACCGAGACGGCATGGATTTTAGGATGTTGCTCGGCCGTGAAGCTATGAAAGACCGTTTTATTGTTGATCCTTCAAAAGAATATTCTGTCGGTCAGGTAACAGATCAAGAATTAGAAAACAGTTACAGTCACTTATTACACGAAAAATCTGGACTCAGTATTGGTTTATTAGCTACTGATCGCTCATTGTACAGCAATAAGCGATTACTAGAAGCTGGTATTGCTCGAGGACATGATATGTTTTTTTACAACATACAACAATGTTATATGCGTTTGGATACCATAACCCCAGAAGTGAGGTATAGAGGAGGAAGTATCATTCAAGATTTGGACGCTATCATCCCTCGAATTCGACCAAGTATGACATTTTACGGCTGTGCACTTTTAAGACAATTCCATTCCATTGGAACGTATTGCTTAAATTCAGATACTGCCATCACTCAATCAAGAGACAAACTCTATTCAAGCCAACTTTTTTCGGGAAATAACATACAAATTCCAATTACAGGTTTTGCAAAATCTCCCTTAGATACAAAAGATCTTATAAGTATGGTGGGAGGTGCACCATTGGTTATCAAACTCCTTCAAAGCGCCCAAGGAAAAGGAGTGGTCTCTGCAGAAACTAATAAGGCAGCAGAAAGCGTAATTAACGCATTTAAAAGTCTGCAAGCGAATATTTTAGTTCAGGAATTCATCAAAGAGGCAGGGGGAAAAGATTTACGGTGTTTTGTGGTTAACGGTAAGGTTGTAGCATCAATAGAAAGAACTGCGCCAAAGGGTGAATTCCGTTCAAATATCCATATGGGGGGTATGGCAAAAAAAGTAAAAATTTCACAAGAAGAACGAAGACTTGCTTTAAAAGCAGCAAAAATTTTAAACTTAGCTGTTGCAGGAGTTGATATTATTCGCTCGAATAAAGGGCCCTTACTATTGGAAGTAAATTCATCACCAGGTTTAGAAGGGATAGAAACAGCAACTGGTAAAGACATAGCAAACGAAATGATAATTGCGATAGAAAAGAAATTAAAATACAATCAAAGATGAAAGCCCATTTAAAACAAAACTGCTTCTTATACTATGTTCTCTAGAAATATCTCACTTCGTATTCGCAAGACCCATCGTTATTTAGGTCTTCTTATTGGGATTCAATTTTTAGCTTGGACCGTTTCGGGTCTATATTTTAGTTGGACAAACTTGGACGAAATTCATGGAGATCAATTTTTAAATCCTAAAGTAGAAACGGATGCGTTTCAAAATTTATTACCGCTGGATAGTATTCCTAATTCTATTGAGAAAATCCACTTGGTTTCTTTGGATAAGCATCCAGACTTATTGGTCGCTTATGTAGATGCACAAAGTGGAATATTTCAACGTGTGCGTCATCAAAGATGGCGTTGGTTTGATTTTTTATGGATGAGTCATACTATGGATTATAATGGGAGAGACAATTTTAATAATCTACTCCTAAGAATCTTTTCTTTGTTTGGAGTTCTTACAGTAATGAGTGGCTTTTTATTATGGGGAACAAGTTCCCCAAGCCTTAGAAAATGGATTAAAAAATGAAAGTTTATCATATTGGATTGCTCTATACACTTTTGTCTGTATGTAGTTTAAATGCACAAGATCAACACTTTAAGGAGTCATTAACCACATTGGCATTTGGATCGTGTAACCGAACAGATTTAAATCCTAAAATTTGGAGTGCTATTGCAGATAAACATCCAGAAGTTTGGGTCTGGTTGGGGGACATTGTCTATACAGATAATAAGAGTATGGAAGATTTGGAATTTAAATACGCTATTCAAAAACAACTTCCCGCTTATCAAAGGTTGAATACTCAGTCTCAAATCTATGGAGTATGGGATGATCATGATTTTGGATCAAATGATGCAGGGTCTTCATTCAACCAAAAAAGTGCCAGCAGAGAACTTCTTTTTGATTTTTTAGATCTACCTGAAAATCACTTAGCACGTCAGCGAGAAGGGGCTTATCAAAGTTATTGCTTTGGAGAAGCTGAAGAAAAGCTCTGTTTGTATTTGTTGGATGTCCGTTATTTTAAAGAATCGTATGAAGTTGATCCTGATCCGAGTCAACGATATAAAAAAAATGAAGGGATGTTACTGGGAGAAGCCCAGTGGCAATGGTTAGAGTCTCAACTTGTAAAAGATAAGGCGAAGATTCATTTATTTGGAGGGGGTATCCAATTTCTTTCACCAGAGCATCCTTATGAAAAATGGGCAAACTTTCCCAATGCGCGAAAAAGATTCATTGACCTCATAGAAGAAAATAAAATTCAGAACCCAATCTATTTAAGTGGAGATCGTCATTTTGGTGAAATTTCTGCCCGAGAATTAAAATTTGAAATAACTCTTTATGACATTACCTCTAGTGGCCTTACACATTCATACGATTCTCTAAAAGATGAAGCAAACCCATTCAGAATTAGCCCTTTGATTACACACTTAAATTTTGGAATGTTACAAATTGATTGGAAAACAAGAATACTTCAGATCCAGATTTTAGACGTTGAAGGCGAACCTTCTACAGTTCATAATATTCTTTTTTAAATCAAGTGACTTCAACTAAGATTGATTAATTTTAAAACTTAATCAAAACGTAATGGAATACCTTACAATTGCTTTCTCAATAATTACACTAGTCTTAGTTGGGGTATTAGTTTTTAAAAAAACCACTACAGACCTATCTACTTTAGAAAATTTCTTCAATGCTCAAATTAGAAATGAATTTTTACTCAACCGCGAAGAACTTTCAAAAAACCTAAAAGAAAACAGAAACGAATTAATACTGAGTATTGAAAGACTTAACGAAACACTTTCAAAAAAAGCAAAGGACGATAGGGAAGAACTCCGATTGACTCTTAAAGATTTTGAAGCAAGTTTTTCAAAGAATGTGGAAACCTTTAATCGCTTACAAAAAGAAAAGTTTGATCAAATGAAAGTTAAGCAAGATGAAATGATCAAAACCACGGAATTACGTCTAGAACGTATGCGAGAAACTGTCGATGAAAAGCTCCATAAAACCCTTGAAGAGCGCTTGGGTAAATCTTTTGAAATGGTCACCAAACAGTTGTTGGTAGTACAAAAAGGTTTAGGAGAAATGCAAACAATAGCTTCAGGGGTTGGAGATCTAAAAAAAGTATTGACAAACGTTAAAACAAGAGGAGTATTAGGTGAAATTCAACTAGGCAATATACTTGAAGAGATTATGGCTCCAGACCAATATGAGTATAACGTCAAAACAAAGAAAGGTTCTGATGCACTTGTAGAATATGCTGTAAAACTTCCTGGGAAAAACCCTGGAGAAAGATCAGTTTATTTACCCATCGATGCAAAGTTTCCTCAGGAAGATTATGTTCGATTGCAGTCCGCTTATGAAGTAGGAGATACTGTTGCAGTTGAAGCCTCCTTGAAGGCGCTTTTACAAGCTGTCAAAAAGTTTGCAAAAGACATAGCTTCCAAATACATTGATCCGCCCAACACTACAGATTTTGGCATCATGTTTTTACCCGTGGAGGGATTGTTTGCTGAAGTGGTTCGCCAGCCTGATATGATCGCTTTTCTGCAAAGAGAATACAAAATAGTGATTACAGGCCCCACTACCTTAGCTGCTATGCTTAATAGTCTTCAGATGGGTTTCAAAACACTCGCTATTCAAAAAAGAAGTAGTGAAGTTTGGAATGTGCTAGCTGCTGTAAAAAAAGAATTCAGCACTTTTGGAGGTGTTTTAGAAAAAGCACAGAAAAAAATTAATGAGGCCAATAACGAGATTGAAAATCTAGTTGGTACACGAACTCGGATGATGCAATCCAAGTTAAAAAATGTAGAACAGTTAGAAGTTTCCTCTACTAATGAGAATGAACCTTCTCTATTAGATTTAAGTCCCAAAGATCCAGATAAAGAAATCTAGAGTTTGTTTTTAATGTGTTGATGAAGAGTATTTACATCTATAATACCTGACTCCCTCCAAACTATTTTTCCTTTTTGCATTAACACAAGGGTTGGGACCCCCCGAACTTGATATCTGTCAGCCATATTCGGATTTTTATCGACATCAATTTTAAGAATCCGGATGGAATCACCCATTTTTTCTTTTAATTGACTTAAGATTGGTGGCATCATTTTACATGGACCACACCATTCTGCAAAAAAATCAATTAATACTGGTTTGGAATCGTGTACAATTTTTTGAAAAGTATCCATTATTAAATTTTTTTTAAGACCAGTTTGAAAAGCCACCTTGAAGATCAAAAATCTCAGAAAATCCCATCTTAATCAATGCCTTCGAGGCCCGTTTACTTCTTGATCCTGATTGACAATATACATAGACAGCCGCCTCTTTATTTAATTTCTTAGCCCCTTTTTCAAAGCTAGAACCATCAAAAAAATTTAAATTTTGAGACCCTTTAATCATTCCTAAAGCAAACTCCTGAGGAGTCCTTACATCAATCAGTTGGACCCCTTTCTTTTTTATTGCTTCTTTAAATTCAAGTGATGAAAGCACACGAATTTTATTGTTGTTTATCCTAGTACCAAATAAGTTTTTTAAAAACATAGCGTTCATTTTAATTGACCAAATGTACACATGCTGCTATAAATAAAAGTAACCTATGCTACATTGAAACTTATGAATTTCACTTCACAAAAAGATCCTATTACCATTACACCTACCCTCAAATAAAGTTGAACCTGAGAATATGATGTTTTTATCTAAAAAGTGCGTTAACTCTTTGTCTTGAACCTCAAATCCTACGAATAGTTTTTTACCATCATTTTTTCAATGTTCTCCTTACTAAGGTACTCAGAGTAAAATTTTCTATTTAAAGATAACCTAACTAGTTGGTTCGATTCCCAAAAACCACCAGAATAAAAAACTCTAACTAAATGAATTACTAATAGTTAGGGTCAAGTGGTACCTCCAGAAATAAAACCATTAAATATTTTACTGACAATCATTTAGTTACAAAAAACATGGTACACATTGTGTACCACGATAAAATTCATATGTAAAAGTTAAATAATGAAAAGTACTTATTTGGAAGGCTTAGAGAAAAATTTACCCTTATAGTTCAAGACTAGAATCGTTATGGAAATGACTACCCATATTGTACCAAACAAAAAATCTCCTTCAAAAAAGATGTAATTTAATCCTAAAAAGAGATAAAAAACACCATAGAAATACCAAAACCAAGTGCGGTATTTATTTTTCTTCTGTTGAGAAACTTTATCTATATCTACTCGTTGGGTAAAATAATTTATTCCAAAAACTAAAACCATTAAAAACCCGAATAATAAAATTCCAAATAATTGAATCTTCATATCATAAATTTAATGAGATAAAGATGAATTTTTAGGTTGCGAAAGTGTGTACCACAAAAAAGTATTTAATTCTCTGATATACAATATATTAAGATGCTGGTTCGATTCCCGAAAAGGAATAAAAATCACCAAAATAAAAAGACCCTAACCAATTGAATAACAAATAGTTAAGGTCTAGTGGTACCTCCAGGAATCGAACCAGGGACACAAGGATTTTCAGTCCTTTGCTCTACCAACTGAGCTAAGGTACCCTGCTTTTAAGCAAGTGCAAATATAATGGGGTTTTGCTTTCACACAAAGAGATTTCAACTATTTTCTTTGTAATTTTAAAAGTTTAATTGTGAGAACGAATGCATCTTATTATCGACATTGGTAATACACTGATCAAATCCTATGTGTTTGAACAGGATCAAATAGTGAGCTCAGTAGCTGATTCCATTGACAATTGGAATCACTCGTTAAAACAAATTATACACTCATTTCCAGAACTTAAAAGCGTAATGGTATCTGATGTCAATTATACTTTTTCTGATGAATTAAATCTTCTACTCAGTCATCTGAATGTTTTTCATTGTTCTGCTGATGTAAAATTACCCTTCGAAACACTTTACGCACCTAAAACACAATTAGGAGCCGACCGTATTGCCCTTTTGGCAGCATGCTGCTTGCATTATCCAAATACTGAAGTCCTTGTAATAGATATTGGAAGTTGCATCACGTATGACTTGATTGATTCACATAAAATACATCAAGGAGGTTCAATCAGCCCTGGTTTTGGAATGCGATACAAGAGTATGAACGATTATTCCGGAGCATTACCTCTATTATCTATTAAAGGAGTTGATGATCCTTTGGGAAATTCAACTGAAGAAGCCATGCACGCCGGTGTATACTATGGGATTTTAAATGAAATAGGGGGGATAATCAGCTGGTATCACAATAAAATTGATAATTTAACGGTTATTTTAACAGGCGGAGATGCAGAAAGGTTGTCAAAACCATTAAAAAATAGCATATTTGCCCATTCAAATTTTTTAGCTGAAGGTTTGAATTACATCTTAGCAATCAATACAACTTCATGATACGAATCAGTATTGTCTTTTTATTACTTTTTATACCCCAACTTGTAAGCGCTCAAAGTGGTTCGATCTCACCCTATTCGGCTACGGGACTTGGAGAGAAAAATTTTAGTGGTACTCAGGCAACAAGACACATGGGAGGATTGGATGTATTTACGGACTCCATCCATGCAAATTTGAATAATCCAGCGAGTTATGGCTTCATGAAAGTCACGACCTATTCTGTTGGGATACACTATAAAAACACAAATTTGGCGTCCACAACTGAGTCCCAATATCTAGATAACGCTTCTCTGGATTATCTAGCAATTAGTATTCCTGCAGGAAAATTTGGTTTTGGATTTGGGATTATCCCTTATTCTTCTGTGGGGTATCAAATAGAAACTATATCACCCAATGTCGAAGGGATCAACCTTTTAAATCGATATGAAGGGCGTGGTGGAATAAACCAAACCTATTTTTCAGTTGGGGTTCCAATCACTTCTTTTTTAGCAGTTGGAGCTACTGCTCAATATAACTTTGGAAATTTATTTTACCGCACTGGCCAATTTGCTGAAGGAGTTGAAAATGGTACTTTTCTAACCAACCAATCTAGCCTTTCTGGATTAAATTATCAATTCTCAATTCAAGCCAATATCCCTATTCAAAGAAAATATCTGCTTCAGGGAATGTTTTCTTATCAACCCGAGGCTGAATTAAATTCACAAAACTCACGTATTTTTTACACGCAATCCATCACGAACGAAACAGTTGTAGATTTTCAAGAAATTGATTTGACTTCTCGTGGATTGAATGAGACAACGCTTGAGGCCTCGGCTACTACAAAATTTGGTTTTGGTTTTGGTCAGAACAAAAAATGGTTTTTAGGTTTTCAGAAAAATTTGATAAAATCTGCTAACTTTAGCAACAAAATTTTTGAACGAAATAATGTTGATTACAAAGACGCCAAACAATGGTCTGTTGGAGGCTTTTATGTTCCAAATTACGCATCGTTTTCAAACTATTGGAGTAGGGTAGTTTATCGCTTTGGATTTAGATCTGAACAAATGAGCGTAATTATGAATAACATTCCTTTAACAGAAACTTGCATATCTTTTGGGGTAGGTCTACCTCTTGGCAACCTCTCTAATGCAAACATTGGAATTGAAATAAGTAGACGTGGAGAAAAAGATCCTAATTTAATACAAGAAACCTATGTTGCGATGCAAATTGGATTGTCTTTGAACGATATTTGGTTTATTAAGAGAAAGTATAATTAAAAATTCAAAATAATGAAAAAACTTTGTGTTATAACTCTGATTTTAGCTAGTCTTTACCAGGCTACTGTTTTTGCACAAGATGTTAATGTTTGTATGCAAGATTTATCAATCTTTGCTGAATTTGCGAAAGTAAAAAATTACAAATCGGCCTACGAACCCTGGAAGAAAGTAAGAACTGAATGTCCAACGATAAACGTTGCGATCTATTCTTACGGTGAACGTATTTTAAAAGACAGAATTAAAACTGGGACCCCTGAAGAGCAAAATTTAGCTAAAGATGATCTTATCAAATTATATGACGAGTGGGTGGTGAATTTTCCTAAAAAAAGAAATCAATCTGTAGTAGGTGACATTACGAGCAAAAAAGCTCAAGCCTTGTTAGATTATAAATTGGCAGATCTAAAAGAAGTGTACTCAACTTTTGATGAGGCGTACACCAAAGATGTTGCAAGCTTTACTAATCCTAAGCTTTTATATAATTATTTCAAAACATTATACGACCGCTATAAAGAAGGAGATACTGAGGTTACCATGGAATTATTATTTAATAAATACGAGGAGGTTTCTGAAAAATTCGAATTTGAAAGCACCGAACTTGCTAAAAAACTTGATGTAATTCTTAAAAAAGAAGATGCAGGAACTGCATTAACGAGTCGTGAAACAAGGAATAAGAGAATTTTCAATGTGAATTCAAATGCGATAGGGACTTTCCTATCAAACCTTGATGCTATCATAGCTAAAGAGGCTACTTGTGAGAATTTGATTCCGCTCTATCAGAGAAATTTTGAAGCAAATAAAACTGATGCACTTTGGATCAAAAGAGCAGCGAGTAGAATGGATAGCAAAGAATGTTCTGACGACCCACTATTTGTAACCTTAGTTGAAGCATTACATGCATTAGAACCTTCAGCAGACTCAGCATATTACTTAGGACTTCTAAATGACAAAGGGGGTAATGCAGACGAGGCATTGAAATATTATGAGGAGTCTATTGCGCTTGAAACAGATAATTATAGAAAAGCTAAAATTCTCTTGAAAATTGCAAATAAATTTAAGGTTGCTGGTAGAAAATCATCTGCTAGAAGTTATGCAAATAAAGCCTTAGGTTTTCAACCATCATTAGGACGTGCTTACCTGCTTATTGCCAATATGTATGCTGACAGTGCAAACCAATGTGGCGAATCCCAATTTGATAAACGCGCCGTCTACTGGTTGGCAGCAGATATGGCTAAAAAAGCAGGGCAAGTCGATGCTTCACTGAAAAAAATTGCAGCTAGAACAGCAGAAAGTTACACAGGAAGAGCTCCGAGTAAAACAGATATTTTTACCGAAGGTAATGCTGGTACTGTGATTAAATTTAGTTGTTGGATTAATAGAAGCGTTACTGTTCCTAGTCTATAAATGAGTACGAACTTCACAAATTTTTTTAAAGGGCTTATGGTAACGACCATGGCCCTTTTTGTTTCTTGTGAAGATAGTTCTGATGTACTTTCAGAAATAATACAAGATCGTCAAGAGCCACTCGGAACGGCTTGGAATATTAGAATGGTTTATACTGATTCTACTAAAATTCAAGCAATTCTTACGGCTCCTAGGCATGTAGACTATACCAATCTAAGCTTTCGTTATGCAGAGTTCCCAGAGGGATTAAAAGTTGTTTTTTATGACAATCTAGAGCGAGAGAATGAGTTGGTCGCAGATTACGGGATACTGTATAGCGACACCAAGCTAATTGATTTGAAAGGAAATGTTCGTTTGCAATCTCACGATGGTTCTGTACTTACCACAACCCAACTTTTTTGGGATGCAGAATCTGAATGGTTGTTTACAGAAAAGCCTTTTAGATTTGAAGACAACGACTATAATTTTGAAGCACTAAGATTGGATACCAATAAGGAATTTACTAAATTTCAGACAGGAAGTTTAATCGGAACCGTTATAGTTTCAGAAGAAAAAGACACCATAGAACAACAATGAAAGGCCACCGTATTTCCGAAATTTTGTATTGGGTAATTTCCGTAATCTCGGGGTATGAAGCTTTTGCGCGATGGGAAACCAATCGAGAACGCGCGCTTTTGTTTATCGGATTTTCTTTACTCTCTATCTTTATGGCTCTGTTTAGACGATATTATCGGAAGAAATTTGATAAGCGTTCAAATTCATCAGAATGAACCCCACTGATTTAGTAATCATTATTTGCCTTGTTCTGTCTGCCTTTTTTTCGGGTATGGAAATTGCCTTCGTTTCTTCTAATCGTATTTATCTTGAAATCGAAAAACTTCAGCTAGGACTAACCTCAAAGGTTTTAAAAAAAATCACCCAAAACCCCTCTCGTTTTATTGCTTCAATGCTGCTGGGCAATAATATCGCTTTGGTCGTGTATGGTATTTTCATGGGCGATAGGATTCTCCAGCTTTTCTTTCCAAATACACTCTTAACTGGAGAAGCGAGTTTAACAGTAGTTTTTTATCAGACCCTAATTTCTACAGGCGTCATATTATTAACGGCAGAATTTTTACCTAAAGTTTTTTTTCAGCTCTATGCCAATACTTTTATTAAAATTTTCGCAATACCAGTAGCTTTTTTCTACTACTTTTTTTATCCTCTTACGTTTCTCATAATTGAGTTGACAGATTATATTTTAAAAAAATTTTTAAATACTGAAACAGATCAGGTTCAATTATCATTTTCTAAAATAGAATTGGGGAATTATATTGAAGAACAGCTTGAGTCAGCTCATGATAAGGAAAATTTGGATTCAGAAATTCAAATTTTCCAAAATGCTTTGGATTTTTCTGAGGTCAAAACAAGAGAGGCAATGGTACCCCGGGCCGAGGTCATTGCCGTTGAAGAATCAACCTCTCTAGAAGAGATTACAGCTTTGTTTATCTCCACAGGTCTTTCTAAAATCCCTGTTTATAAAGAAAATATTGATCATATTTTGGGATATGTTCATGCTTTCGAAATGATGAAAAAACCCAAGGGGATTAAAAATATACTTATGCCTGTTGCCTATGTGCCAGAAACAATGCTTGTAAACGATGTATTGAAACTTCTTACCAGACAACATAAAAGTATTGCAGTTGTAATTGATGAATATGGAGGTACTTCAGGGATTGTTACTGTAGAGGACATCGTTGAAGAACTTTTTGGAGAAATTGAGGACGAATATGATACCGTAGATCATGTGGAAAAACAAATCGAAGAAGGGGTTTATGATTTTTCTGCCCGATTAGAAGTGGACTACCTCAATCAAAAATATAATTTAAGCTTACCGGAAAGTGAATATTATGAAACATTGGGGGGAATGATTGCATACAACATTGGTCAAATACCCCAAAAAGATGAAGAAATTGAGTTAAGTCCCTATATCTTAAAAATTAAAAAAGTTTCAGCCACAAAAATTGAACGAATTATTTTATTCAATTCTAAAAATGAGTAGTTGAAAACTTCACTTTAAGAGAGTTTGTACATTTAAAGAGAAGAGACTTTCTTTATTCATCGGAAAAGTTTATTTTCGCAGACTATCAAAAAATAGCAATTATGGCCGTTTTAGGAAAAATTAGACAACAATCCATCATCTTGATTCTAGTAATTGGGATGGCACTTTTTGCATTTGTAATTTCTGGGGTGTTTGATGGCAGTTCAGCCAACAATGGACCCACAGATCCAATTGCAGTTGTGAATGAGGAAGAAATTGATATAACGTTCTTTCGTCAAATGGTTGAGCAAACCGAAAGAACCTATAATTATTCCACTTTGCAATCAGTAAATCTGGTTTGGAATCAAGCACTTCGAAATACTATTTTTGAGCAAGAATTTGAAAAGTTAGGAATCGATGCAGGTAAAGATCAATTGGAACAAATCATATCTTCTGACGACGCAGTTGTAAACAATCCAAGCTTCCAAAATGCAGCAGGATTTTTTGATTTTGGAGTTTTCACTGATTATATCGCCCAAATGCGAATTCAAGAACCTTTAGCTTATGAAAATTGGAAAGCACAAGAAAACAGTATTATTGGAGTCGCAAAACAACGAATCTATTTAGACCTTATCAAGGCAAGTGGAGGGATGGCTGAAACCGAAGCCAAAGCTTTATATCACTTTGAAAACGACAATGTTAATTTGGAGTATGTACGTTTACCGTTTGACATTATACCAGACAGCTTGGTCAGTGTTTCAGATGCTGAGATAAAACAGTATATTCAAGAACATAAGTCAGATTTTGAAAGAACAGAGAGACGTAATTTGCAATTTGTATCCTTTGAT
>JAQWHT010000040.1 GCA_029249225.1 Flavobacteriaceae bacterium | reverse complement strand
ATATTCAAAAATTGATTGATGAACTACAATTGTATCAAAATACAGAGAAACTTAAAGAGGCTGGTGAAGTAATATGACGCAAGAAAATCTCTTTGAACAAATTAAAATTAAACAATCTTTTCTTTGTGTCGGACTTGATATAGATTTAGAAAAAATCCCCCCTCATTTAAGGAAACTAGATGATCCAATATTTTCTTTTGCTAAAGAAATTATAGATGCAACTTCAGCCTATGCTGTAGCTTATAAACCTAATTTAGCTTTTTTCGAAACCTATGGACTGCTTGGATGGAATGCTTTTGATAAAATCACAACATATCTAAATAAGTATTATCCCAATCATTTTATTATTGCCGATGCAAAACGTGGAGATATTGGGAATACTGCTACTCGCTATGCTAAAGCCTTTTTTGAAACCTACGACGTGGACGCAGTTACTGTAGCTCCTTATATGGGTAAGGATGCTGTAGAACCTTTTTTAGCATTTGACAATAAATACGCTATTTTACTCACCTTGACTTCAAATTCTGGTGCATCTGATTTTCAGTTTACCGAGTCCGAAGGGGACAAGTTATATGAAAGGATATTGCGAACCAGTCGTAGTTGGACAGGTGCAGAACAGCTCATGTATGTAGTCGGTGCCACTAAAGCAACTGCCTTAACCGCGATCAGAAAAATTATACCTAATGCCTTTCTTTTGGTTCCAGGTGTTGGTGCGCAAGGAGGTAATTTGGAGGCTGTTGCCAAGGCTGGGTTGAACGAGCAATGTGGTCTTTTGGTCAATTCTTCAAGAGGAATTATTTATCGAGCACAGAATGAAAATTTTGCTGATGCTGCAAAAAATGAGGCAAAAAAACTTCAAGAAGAAATGGCGCTATATTTAACCCAAAAAGGTATACTATAGTGCTGCATTATACTGCTTATAAAGCTGAGAACAATTCAAAAAAATGGATAACATTTGTGCATGGGGCAGGGGGGAGCTCTTCAATATGGTTTAACCAGGTCCGGTATTTTAAGGCCTATTTTAACATCATACTGATTGACCTTAGAGGACACGGAAAATCAGATAATTCTCCTGAAGGACTTAACTACTCCTTTGAATTAATCATAAATGACCTAATTCAGGTTTTAGATCATCAAAAAATTAATAAATCACATTTTGTCGGTATTTCTTTGGGAAGTATTCTAATTCAAAAAATGATGCAGACCCATCCTGATCGGATCGAAAAAATAGGGCTTGGAGGTGCGATTATAAACTTAAATATTCAGTCTAGAATACTCATGTTCTTAGGGAAACTTACACAAAGTATACTTCCATTTATATGGATTTACACCTTTTTTGCCTATGTCATTATGCCTTATAAGAACCATCGGAAATCTAGAGCATTATTTATTCGTGAAGCAAAAAAACTCTCTGAAAATGAATTCAGAAAATGGTATAAACTAACAGCTAGGCTACTTCCTACCCTAGAAAGGATAAGAAAGCAAGAGGTGAGAATTCCAACTCTTTATATAATGGGAAACCAAGACTATATGTTTTTACCCTTCGTAAAGAAAATAGTAAAAATTCACAGCTGTTCTACACTACTGACACTTCAGAAATCAGGCCATGTAGTCAATATTGATCAGCCCGAGCAGTTTAATAATGGGCTCTTAAGGTTTTTACTTGCCAGTGACTGAGAGTTGTTAGTTAAAAACAATCGTTTTGTTATTGTAAGTCATTATTTTACGTTCACAATGTAATTTTAATGCTCTTAATAAGACAATTCGTTCCAAATCCTGACCTTTTAAAATAAAGTCTTTTACTTCATGTTCATGGGAGACTCGTATGGTGTCTTGTTCAATAATGGGTCCCGCATCTAATTCCTCAGTTACGTAATGACTGGTAGCTCCAATAATTTTTACACCTCTTTGAAAAGCTGAATGATACGGTTTTGCTCCAGGAAAAGCAGGTAAAAAGGAATGATGAATATTAATGATTTTGGAGGGGAATACATCAATAATGTTGGAGGGAATAATCTGCATATAACGAGCCAAAACAATACAATTGACGTTATGTTTTTTGAGTAAAGCCAAGTGTTTAGATTCTGCATCTTTTTTGGATTCTTTAGCAACTGGAATGTGGTAAAATGGAATACTAAACTGCTTTGCAATAGGTTCTAAGTCCCTGTGATTACTAACAATAAAAGGAATTGAACATGCAAGCTTTCCAGAGCGTTGTTGAGCCAGGATATCATATAGGCAATGATCATATTTTGAAACAAAAACAGCCATTTTAGGTAAAATGTTGGACAAATAAAAGCTGCAGGACATTTCAAAATGCCTTCCTATATCGTCATAGAATGTTGCTTTAAACTTTTCAAAATCAGATTGGTTGAAATCGCCTTCAACTTCAATCCACATAAAGAAAGCACTTTGAATTCGATCTACATATTGATCAATGTATACGATGTTTCCATTATGTTGGTGAATAAAATTAGTTACCGCTGCAATAATCCCTTTTTTATCAGGACAATGCATCAGTAATATGAGTTTTTTCATGGGTCTATAGATTGTTATTCACCAGGCTGGGTAATAGTAAATTTCTCTTTTTCTTTTGCAGTATTTACCATCATTTTAACTTCTTCAAGTAGTTTTTTAGCATCGTATACAACTCCTTGTCTTATCGTATACTTAACACCTCCTACACGAACCACTTCGTTACTTTCAGTTAATTTTATAGCGCCTGTTCCATAAAGTACCTTAAGGTTTTCTAATGGATTTTCTTCTACAATAACAAAATCAGCGTCCTTTCCTATTTCAATGGAGCCTGTTTGATCATCTATACCGAGAGCCTCAGCACCATTTAAGGTTGCTGCACGAATCACTTCTAAGGGGTGAAAACCGGCTTCCCTGAGCATTTCTAATTCCCTGATGTAAGCAAAACCGTAAAGTTGGAAAATAAATCCAGAGTCTGAACCAGCAGTAACTCGTCCTCCTCTGTTTTTATACTCGTTAATGAAGGTCATCCAAAGTTTAAAATTCTCCTTCCAAGAAACTTCTTCTTCAGTTCCCCAAAAATGCCAGTACGATCCATGGGAAATTTTACTTGGTTGATAAAATCGCCATAAAGAAGGAAGTGTATAGTCTTCGTGCCATTCTGCT
>JAQWHT010000034.1 GCA_029249225.1 Flavobacteriaceae bacterium | reverse complement strand
ATCTTAACTAAAAAATCTAAAAAACGTAAACTAAAACTAACCCATGACGGTTTGGTTCATAAAAATGATGAAAACAACATCAAAGAGCAATTGCGCTTAAAATAATTACGGTATACCCTAACATTAACCCGAAGTAAGGCTTAAAGTGTAGAAATACCGCCTCCTTCAAAAATCAATCAATATGCCAAGATCAGTAAATTCAGTCGCCTCAAGGGCCAGAAGAAAGAAAATTTTAAAACAAGCAAAAGGCTACTTCGGACGTCGTAAAAACGTTTGGACTGTTGCAAAAAATGCTGTAGATAAAGCCATGCTTTATGCGTACCGAGACCGCAAAACCAAAAAGCGTAATTTTAGAGCGTTATGGATTGCTCGGATCAACGCAGCAGCTCGTTTAAATGGAATGTCTTACAGTCAGTTTATGGGAAAAGTCAAATCCAATAGCATTGAGCTAAACAGAAAGGTTCTTGCCGACCTAGCAATGAACCATCCAGAAGCTTTTAAGGCCATAGTCGAAAAAGTTAAATAATATCTTAAACTACCTTCGGGTAGTTTTTTTTTTACCTCTTATTGTATGTACACTATTTATCACAATCCGAGATGCAGGAAATCAAGAGAAGCACTCCAATATCTTAAAGATCATGGAAAGCAAATTAAAGTGGTAAATTATTTAAAAGAACCACTTTCTAAATCGACGCTCAAAGAAATCTTAGCACAGATAGAACTCCAACCCAGCCAACTCTTACGTAGAAATGAAGCTGATTGGAAAGCTATTGAAAACAGGAATAAATTAACCGAAGATCAACTGCTCGATGTACTTGTTAACTATCCAAAAACAATTGAGCGTCCCATTGTTATTTCAGCAACCTCAGGAGTACTTGCACGCCCTTTGGAAAATCTTATTTCTTTTTTAAATTCCAATTAAACCCTGCCACTATTTATTAGTCAAAGGGCTTTAAATAAACTATGAAAAGATTAATTATTGCCCTGCTTTTATTTGGGATACCCCTATCTACATTGTCACAAACACCTAGTAACTTAAAAATTAAAAAAAACATACTCGAAGGCCTTGTGATCGACAAAGAAACGCAAGAACCACTTGAGTATGCAACCATTTCACTTTTAAACGAAATGTTTCCTGAACGTATTCAAGGGGGTATTACCAATACTGAAGGAAAGTTTAAACTTGAGGTGTTTCCAGGAAAATATAACATAACGATAGAATATATTGGGTTTGATAAAATTACTCTAGAGGGAAAAACCATTCGCGTAAACGAAAACCTAGGTACTTTTGAACTAGAAATTGCTGCTGAATCTCTCAATGAAATTGAGTTGGTAGGTGAGCGTACGGAAGTTGAAATACGCTTAGACAAAAGGATTTATAATGTAGGTAAAGACATTACAGTTCGTGGGGGTTCCGTTGCTGATGTGTTGGACAACGTGCCCTCAGTCTCAGTAGATGTAGAGGGGAATATCGCGCTCAGAGGTAACGAAAATGTTCGTATTCTTATTAATGGTAAGCCTTCTGGACTGGTCGGCCTTTCAGGTCCCCAAGGACTTCGTTCCCTGCCAGCAGAGTCCATTGAAAAAGTAGAGGTTGTAACCTCTCCTTCAGCACGTTACGAAGCATCTGGAACAGCAGGAATTCTAAATATCATTTTAAAGAAGGAAGAGCTTGAAGGCTTCAATGGTTCATTTATTGTCAATGGAGGGTTTCCAACTACTTATGGAGGAAACGCCACACTCAATTGGAGAACCAAAAAACTGAATATTTTCAGCACAACCTCACTAAGAAGTTCTGAATCTCGTGGAGGTGGAATTTTTGAAAGTGAAAACTTTGATCCTGTTCGTTTTGTTAATGAAAATCGTGATTATCAAAGAAACAGGAATAGTACCTTCTTTAATTTAGGTGCTGAATATTTATTTGATGAGAAAACATCACTGACCCTAAGCGGCTTTCTTCGTCGTAGTAATAATGAAAGCAATAATACTACAGAGATTGATAATCTTAATGCTTCAGGACAAATAATTGATGAATTTGGACGCTATCAAAGTGAAGAAGAAATTGATAATTCGCAACAATTTACAGCCAATTTTACCAAGAAATTTGATGAAGATGGTCATGAATTAATCATTGAATTTCAAACAGAAACCAGTGGAGAAGATGAAAGTGACTTAGCAGAAAATACTAGAATATTTGATCAAGAATCAGAAAGTTTAGAAGATCAAAGAAGAACACTGCTTCAAATGGATTACGTCTGGCCAATCAATCAAAAAACTCAATTTGAATTGGGGTACAGAGGAAATTTTAGTTTTCAAGAAACTGAATACAATGTGTTTGATTTGTTGGATACTGGAAGAACACCCAATACCCAGCTAACTAATTTCTTAGGCTTTACTCAAAATGTCAATGCAGCTTACACTCAATTTGGTCAAAAGATCAATAAGTTTTCATACCTAATGGGTCTACGTATGGAAAAAACTCATATTGAAATCGATCAAAGAACATCAAATATTTTTAAAGAAAAAGACTACACTGACTGGTTCCCTACCTTAAACTTATCATTTGAATTCAATGAGAAAGAAAATGTAACCTTAGGCTATAGTAGAAGAATTAGACGTCCTCGATCATGGTCATTAAATCCATTTAGATCATTGACTAGCTTAACTTTTTTTAGACAAGGTAATCCAGATTTAGACCCCTCTTATTCTAATCTAATAGACATGGGATATCTAAAACGTTGGGATAAATTCACATTCAATGGATCTGTATATTATCAAAAGGCAACTCAAGTTATTGAACGGATTACTGAGGCTACAGGAGAACTTGTACAAGTTAGTCTGGATCCTTTGGTAGAGCTTCCAGAATTTCGATTTACCTCCGTAAACTTATCTGAAAACACCCGGACAGGGACTGAGTTCACTTTGACCTATACACCAAAAAGGAAGGTGCGTATCAGTGGTAACTTTAATATTTTCAACTCAGAAACTGTGGGGACTTACAAAGGCATGGTCCTAGATCGAGATATTGTGAGTTGGTTTGCACGAGTCAATAGTAGTTTTCCACTCCCATTAGGCATTAATGCCCAATTACGAGGATTTTACTTTGGCCCTAGAGCGAATGCTCAAACTGAGTCAAAAGGAATTGTAAGTTTCTCAGGGGCCTTAAACAAATCGATGTTAAAAGACAAAGGAACACTTTCATTTCGGGTTAGCGATATATTGAATTCATCTAGAAGAAAAAGTACAACTGTGACTGCAGACTTTAGGAATTACACAGAGTTTCAATGGAGACAACCTACCTATGTATTTACTTTCACCTACCGAATAAACGAGCGTAAAAACGATCGAAGACGAAACGGAAGAGAAAATTATTCTGGTGGTGGGGACGAAGAACCGGAGTTTTAAAATACTATAAAGGGGCTTAAAAGCCCCTTTATTATTTTGTGTTTTCCTCAAGGTTCTGTCTGTTTCTTCCGTACTTAAGGTATTCTCTAAGTGCACCAATTAACCAGTAAGGTATGACAAAAGTCAATAAAAAAATCATGAGCCAAAAACCAATGGTCAATATGGTTAAAAATGAAATAAATCCGAGGTATTGATCAAACTCAAACATAAGGTTATTTTATTCTTCAAAAATAATGTTTTTTTTTAGTTTATTTCAGTTCATTTTAATTTTCCCTTATTTTTTTTTAAAAAAAGAGCGTGCCATAAAACGGGTTTCTTTCAAACCTAGTATTTTTGTGTAAAATCCAATATCATGGAATACCGAATTGAAAAAGATACATTAGGAACAGTTAACGTCCCAAGGGAAGTATACCGGGGAGCACAAACAGAACGGTCACGTTCCAATTTTAAAATTGGCCCTTCAGCTTCAATGCCCAAAGAAATAATTTATGGCTTTGCTTATCTCAAAAAAGCAGCGGCCTACACCAATCATGAGCTAGGGG
>JAQWHT010000032.1 GCA_029249225.1 Flavobacteriaceae bacterium | reverse complement strand
AGGGTCTTTTTCCATTCACTCTTGACTTGTCTTTGAGCTTTGCCTGTATGTTATTGACAATACCATTTTTTTAATCAACTGTTTGACATCCCAATTGTTTTCCATAAACTCTACTGCTAGAGCATCAAGAAGATCCGGATGACTAGGTAGGGCTCCCTGGACCCCAAAATCAGTTGGAGTCTGAACCAAACCACGACCAAAAATCATTTGCCAATATCTATTTACGGTAACTCGAGCTGTCAATGGATTTTTTGGGCTGAATAGCCATTTTGCCAGTCCCAATCTATTTTTTGGTAACTCAGGATCCATAGGAGGTAAATTATTGGGGACAGCTGCTTTTACTTCATAGGCAGGTTCGTCGTAATTACCCCTATTGTATAAAAAAGTTTTTCTGGATTGGGGTAATTCCTCCATAACCATTACCTCCAAAACAGGATCGAATGCATTCAGCCATTCTTGCCGAGTTATTTTTAATTTTTTTTGAAGTTGGATTGTTTTTGGGTGATTCTCTATCCAGTGCTGTTTAACTAAACTTTGATTTGGATTTATTTTTTTACCCTTGTAAGAGTTATAGATTAAATCCAATTCCAAATCACTTAATTTTTTATCAAATAAAATTAGATCATCCATACTTCCAGAAAAAGTTCCATTATCCCCTGAGAATGATTCATAACTTTTACCAACAAGTATAGCACGCTCCTCAACTTTCATTCCTCCGACACTTACAGGTTTTATTGACTTATAGAGGTTGTCTATAAGGTTTTCAACCACTGCCTCCTGACCATCAATAAACAGCTTTATTCCAGAAGCCTTTCCACTTCCATTGTATGAGAAGGCCACATGTTTCCATTGCTCCACTGGAATAGTTTGTGACGTTCGGATATGAATCATATTTCCGGGAGCTATATTGATTAGTCTAAAATTTAAATGATTGGTGCCATCGAGATAGAAATCCCAGCCTCTCCACCAAGTGTTTTTATCTCCAGAAGTACCAATAATAAATTGTTTAAATTCAGAATCTTGTTGATCTGTATTAATCCAAACCCCAGCAGAAAATGAGTCTATCCATTCAAAATTGGGTATTTCCTTACTGATATACAGTCGGTCATAGTCTTGTTCAAAGCGTAAGGCATTCTTTTTAATCCCTGGGATAACTTTTGGAGCCAGTCGGGAACCAACATTTTGATTTCCATCGGCAATAAAAGGATGTCCTTTCTTTGTAAATCGTTTTTCAATTTTGTCAAAGGGATAAGATCCAATTTTGGCATCAAATATATTTTTTGATGAGGGCAAGTCCTTTATGTAATTTTGTAAGGTCGCTAATTCAGATGTGTTGAGTTCAATATCTTTCTCAATTTGAGATATTGTCTCTTCTAATCTTTTAAGATGTTGCCGGGTAGTCTCATCTGGAAGCGGTAATAAAGGACCATAATCTCCATCGTCACCTGTCATTCCTAATTCTCGAATATTATTAAAAAATGCGGTGAGTTGATAGTAATCTTGTTGTGAGACAGGATCAAACTTATGGTCGTGACATTTGGCACAGGCTACAGTTAGTCCGAGAAAAGCAGTACTCATAGTTTCAGTTCGGTCAAAGACATAATTTAACCGCCATTCTTCGTCAATCACACCTCCTTCGGCTGTCATTGGAGAATTTCTATTAAAAGCAGTTGCTAGTTTTTGTTCTACTGTCGCATTGGGAATTAAGTCTCCAGCCAGTTGCCAAGTCACAAATTGATCATAGGGCATGTTTTCATCAAAAGCTTTTATTACCCAATCGCGCCACGGCCACATCGTTCGAAGCCCATCTGCATGAAGTCCGTGAGAATCTGCATAACGTGATAAATCCATCCAATCTACCGTCATCCGTTCTGCAAAAGCACGTGACTGAAGCAGTTTGTCTACAAGAGAAGTATATGCCCCTTCACTTGTATCGTCAAGAAATGAATCGATATCTTCCAAGGTTGGAGGTAATCCAGTAAGATCAAAATAAAGACGTCGTATCAGCGTCTCTTTTGACGCAGGTTCAGAAAACTGTAATTGATTTTCTTTATGCTTTTTCGAGACAAAGAAATCAATTGAATTCAGGGTATTATGGGGTATTTCTTTTCCTTTTGGAGGAATAAATGACCAATGCTCTTTCCACTGCGCACCTTGGTCAACCCATTTTATAATTACTGCTTTTTCTGCATTAGTTAATTCCAGATTTGATTCAGGAGGGGGCATCTTTATTTCATCATCACTAGAGAGTATTCTATGCAAGCTTTCACTTTTGTAAAGGTTCCCTTTTGAAAAAGCTTTTTTCCCGCTAGATAGCCGAGAAAAAGCAACTTCTTCAATATCAAGTCTCAATCCTGCCTTTCTTGTATTCTCATCAGGACCATGACATTGATAACAGCGGTCTGATAATATTGGCTTAATCTGATAGTTATAATCAATTTTTTCAGGAAGATTCGCCATTTCAATGACTACGGATTCGGGTATGCTTAAACTACATTGAGTAAATAGAAAAAAAATACTTAGAATTTTAAGCGTTCTCATTAGTAAACAGCCTGTATTTAATTAGTTTATTAACTTATTTGGTTTAACCCTAAATTTTATAGTAAGATAGAAATTTTTAGGGAAAAGTATAGGGCTCAGAAGCAGTTAGACTTCAAATGATTTTAAGACACTATTTTAATCGTATGGGATTTCTTTATTCAATTGCAGGGAAACACTACTTACATGGCGTTTATTTTGCTATCCATCCAAATAAGTCGATTCTCCAAATACTGGATCATTATATCAATTTCATTTTCATAATTGACCTCTATTCCAGACCATTTGGTGTAATTTCTTTCGACAGCACCATTTTCTATAAGATAATTAGAAGTATTTTCAATCAATTCTTTGATTGTATTGAATGCTAACTCATTTCTCCTAAGAGACTCCCAGCGCGTTTTCAGAAGGCTTACGAACTGAGGATCAGACATAAATCTATTCCACCAAAAAGGAACCAACCACGGGTCATCAGGAACATGAGTGTTATAGTTAATAATCCAATCATTGACTGGCAAACGAGGATCACCATAACCAATATTTAAATCCCAAACAGGCCCCATATTCAACTTATCTCCTAAGTTTTTGTGCATAAACGTACTCAATCGATACGCATCTACGTTTCCAACGAATTCGTTTAAAATAAAATAATCGATAAAACTGTCGACATTAATGTAGTCTGTATAAGTTCTAATTTCAGTTGTAAAATCATCACTTAGTAATGCGGTTTCAAAGTCATAAATATACCTTTCAATATATTCTTTTTGCTGGCTTGAAATGTCCTCTGATTTTGGATAACCATATAAAAAATAGGTTTCTAAAAATTGTTTTTCATGATAAGGAAGGTCAAAGGGTTCAAAGTCTAACAAACTTTTATCCACGCCATAAACAGAGCGAAAACTAAAATCTTCTAAATACCGAGCGTCATCAGCCCAATTTGTTTCAAAATATTCTAAAGGCTGATCGGAAACAACATCGCTTCCAGCAGTCTTATCAATTTTTAGTATATAACCTCCAGTAATATTTTCCGCATCATTTTCATCTGGTTTTAATTTTTTGATATCAATTCTATTTTTATCTCTTTTAAGTTTTTCCATAAACACATAAACCCCCATGTATTCATCATCAATGACCAATTCAACAAACTTACAACGACTTGCATAGTTTCCCATTGATCTGTAGATTTCATAACCTACAAAATGTCTCATCAACGTTGGGTCAAAAATTCTGTTATCACTGGAACGAAAAACATGACCATTCAATATCCAATCCTCTTCTTCCGGAAAACCCAGTAAACTTTCATTTATATCTTGCCCATTTTCATCCCAAGTTTCAAACCCGTAGGACTTTTTATCACTTAATCTGAATGAGGTAGACCCTCTATACTCTATACCTATAAAATGCTCCGAAACTGAAATACCTTTTTTAAGAATCTCAAGTTTTGCTGGAACTTTGGGTTCATTCTCAATTTGAATGGTTGTAGTTATTCTAAACAAAGGAAGTTCACTTTCTTCAATGAAATTTTCTACTTGTACTTTATCTTCAGAAGCACTTATTGAAGTGTCTAATTCTTTTTTTTGACAAGAACCGCTTATCAACAAAAGAAGCGCCATTAGGAAGGATAAAAATCTGTTCATTTTGTAAATGCTTTTGAACAAAAATAGAATTCCTTTTTTAACAGATTGATAGAAAACGCCTAAATACAACCTTTTAAAAAAATTTAAAGAGTTTTTCTTTTATAGAATAATGAGGATATAAAGACAAATTTCATCATCAGCTCTTTAATTTATGATCTGATCTCGTTCATAACAGGTAGGTTCTCATTAAATAAATTCTTTTTGTAACTTGTTTAGATCCAATTTCATATTATGAAAACTTATACAGATGGTTTTTTTTCTATTGATCCAAAAAACGGCTTCTTACCAGTACAAGAGCCGCTACTAAAACTACCCAAAAATTACGCCCTATTGCAGAAGCTTATTGATGAAATGCCCATAAAAAAAATCAATGGCAAGAAAGGATTATTATCCAAAGAAAATGCATTTGAGGAGGCTGCTCTTATGCTTCCTAATTTTTTAGAAGAAGTAAAAAAAGAGGTTGATCCTTTTATAATCGCTGCCCTTTACAGGACTTATAGTTTTATCACTTCTGCCTACACATTAGCTAAATCTCATCACACTTATTTAAAAACAGGTAAATACGGTAAAGCTCAGGAACTACTGCCTAAAAATATTGCCCAGCCTTATGTCGCTGTTTCTGATAAACTGGAAGTATTCCCTTGGCTTGATTATCATTATGCATATTCACTCGGAAATTATCACAAAATTGATAAAGAAGGAGGCTTCAACTGGAATAATTTATCCATGGCGGCAAAATTTTCAGGAATGGATGATGAAAGGGGATTCATTATGCTTCATGTAGACATAAACCAATATTCTCCTGATTTGGTTAAGTCCGTTTTTGGAATAACTCAAAATAGTGAAAATCCAGAACAACTTGCGGAGAATATTGCCCTCATGGGTAGCACTTTGAATCATATGAATAGCCGAAGAAAGTTAATGTGGGAAGCCTCAAGATGGAAGCATTACAACGATTTCAGAGTTTTTATAATGGGGGTAAAAGGAAATGATGATATTTTTCCAAATGGGCTTATTTACGAAGGGGTATGGGATAAACCCCATGCTTACAGAGGACAGACCGGCGCTCAAGATAACATTATCCCTACTGCTGATATTGCTAGTGGTGTAATTCATTTTTATCCTCAAAATCAACTTACTAAATACTTGATGGATTTGAGACAATATCGCCCTAAATGTGTTCAACAATTTTTTAAGGAATTGGCTTCTCACATGCAGAAAAATCCACTTATTCAACTTTTAAGTGATACTCAAAACGAAAAGGGTATGCAGAATTTAATGCACGTTTATGAGGAAATATATTTATTTAGAAATGGCCACTGGCAGTTTGTCCAAAAATACATTATGCAAAATACAGCATACCCCAAAGCTACTGGAGGAACACCAATTACTTCGTGGATACCCAATCAAATAAAGGCGGTACTAAAAGCGATGAAAGTTCTTTCTGAAAATATGAAGACTACTGACGATTGGGATAAAACTCGTTGGAAAGAGAGCTATGATAAAAAGGTGACGTTATTAAATAAACAGCTTGAAATTGTCGCTGTTGAAGCTTTTGACCCCAATGAAGTCTTTAAACTCAATTTAAAATTTGACTCTCAAGATTTTTAAAATGGATCATTAAGGAGTACCCAAAACAGAAATCAAAATAAATTTTCCTTACCCTATAGGTTAGTAAAACTTCTAAAAGAGTAATCTCCTTGAGTCAAGACCTCTAATTTTTGTATCTTTTTAAACCATATAAACTATTTTATGTCATTTGTTTCAAACCCAATTTATGTTCTTGGGGTCTTAAGCTTCATGGTTATCTTATCGATCTATGCCGGAAAAACAAAATTGGGAAAACAGTTTGGTGCAGCTTTACTTGTTATTCTTTTTACTGCAGTTGTAGCAAATCTACGACTGATACCTTCTGCCTCAAACAGCATCGGATTGTACAGTGTCATTTTTAACTATATCGCTCCTATCTCTATCTTCTATTTATTACTTAACGTGAATCTTAATTCAATTAGAAAAGCTGGATTGCCTATGATTAGCTTATTCATTTTAGGATCAATAGCTACTACTTTAGGAATTCTTATTTCCTGGGTTGTATTCTCTCCAGAAACTGTACTAGGTAAAGATGCTAAAGTTATTGCCGGGATGCTGACCGGCACTTACACTGGTGGGAGTGTGAATTTTAATGCAGTGGCTCTTGAGTATGGCTTTCAAAAAAAAGGGGTGTTATATGCCGGTACCATCGCAGTAGATAATGTAGTTACCGCTTTATGGATTTTAGTTACTTTAATTTTACCCGTGTTTTTATCCCGTATCTGGAAGAGCAAAATTGCCATTACCAGAAATAATGCTCAAAAAACAACTTTTTCAAATAAAGGCATGGATCTGGCTTCACTAGCTTGGCTTGTGTTTCTTGGCATTACCTCATTTTATATCTCTGATGTCTTAGCTCACTATTTACCCAATATTCCCTCAATTTTAATCCTGACTACAATTGGAATAGCATTAGCTCAAACTGAGTTTATCGCTAATTTAAAAGGAAGTCATGATCTAGGTTTGTATTTGGTATACCTTTTTTTAGCTGTAATTGGAGCCTATTGTGAATTTGGCGCTGTTTATCAACTTAAAGAAATTGGTGTCACGCTTTTACTCTTTACCAGTTTAGCTGTTTTACTTCACGGACTCATCACACTGTTCATCGGGGGAATTCTTTATCGCGATTGGCAAATGATTGCAATTGTTAGTCAAGCCAATATAGGTGGTGGGGCTTCGGCTATTGCTTTAGCAGAAAATTTTAATCGTAATGAATTAATTTTACCCGCAATTTTAGTGGGAACTTTAGGAAATGCTTTGGGGACTTATCTCGGATTTTTTGTGATCTATGTCTTATGATATAGTAAAATTCATTTTTGCTCATTTTTGAGTCTTTTTGAGTCAATTCTAACTGTTTTATTCATACTTCGACTGATTTTAATTCGACTAAATAATCTCCCATTGTCAAAAAAACAGCCGTAAAAAGTATGGCCTACTCTAGTAAGTAAAGTTGTATATTGAAATTCAAAAAATGCTTTGATGAAAAAAATAATTTTAAATTTCGCTTTAGCCGTTGTTCTAAGTTCATGTGAAAGTGAAGGAGTAATCTATGAAAACGCTTATGTGATTGAAGATATAAATTTGATTGATCCTATTGATGGTATAGCAGAAAATATGTCTGTTGTAGTACGTGGAAATAAAATCATAGAAACCTTCAAAACGAAAGAGGTAAAACTCTCTTCAAAAAATGAAATTTATGTAGGTAGTGGTAAGTTTTTACTTCCTGGTTTATGGGACACCCACATACATTTTTCATACGAAAGAGACCTTTCAAGCGCGATGCCGAACCTTTTTCTAGCGCATGGTATTACAAGTGTTCGGGACACTGGAGGCGAGTTTGATTTTGTGAACAAATTTAAAGAAGAGTCTATTGAACAACCTAAAACAAAAAGTAGAGTTAAAATTGCAGGTCCTCTAATTGACGGAAAATTCAATGTTTATGATGGAAGCAGCCCAACATTTCCATTGCTCTCAATCCAGAATAATGATCTAGAGCAACTAGAAAAAAATGCACTGTACTTGGTGGAAAAAAAGGTAGACTTTTTAAAGGCCTATGAAATGTTAAGTCATGAGCAATTTAAGTTATTGGCTGGAATAGCTAAAAAACATAATTTGAAACTTACTGGACATGTTCCTTTGAGCATGAATGTTATAGACGCATCTAATATGGGTTTAAATAGTATAGAACACTTAAGGAATATAGAACTGTCGATGACAAATCAATCCGATGAGCTATTTGAAGAGAGAAAAAACCTTTTAAAAAATGAAACCAACATTAAGGGGTCAACCTTAAGAACGATGCTGCACCAAAAACAAAGAATGAGATCAATCTACAGTCTAGATTCTTCAAAGATAAAAGATGTAGTTAAAGTCTTAGCAAAAAATGATACTTGGCAAATCCCTACGATGCGATTGTACAAGAATTTTGCTCTTAAGAAATATAAAAACCTGGAATATTTCTCACTTTTAGACTTACTGCCACCAACAAAAAAAGAAGAATGGATCAATGAAATTAATTTGATCCCTCCTAGTCTTGATCAGCAAGTAATTGAGTACACAGAATGGTCATCCAAAATGGTACGCTACATGCACAAAAATGGAATTAAATTTATGGCTGGTACTGACACTCCAATTGGATATTTGATTCCTGGCTTGAGCCTTCATCAAGAATTGGAAGATTTACAGAGTTCAGGATTGTCAGAATTAGAAACTATTCAGACTGCTACAACAAATCCTGCAGAATATTTTAACATTCAAGATTCATTAGGTAGAATCAAATCTGGTTTTATTGCAGATCTAATCGTCTTGGACAAAAATCCACTAGATGACATTTCTAATACCAAATCAATTCATGCGGTAATTAAAGATGGGCATTACATGAAACGAGCGTACTTAGATTCTTTACTAAGCAATTAGAATTTGACTATGAATCCTAAATGGTGGAAAGAACAGGTCGTCTATCAAGTTTATCCAAGGTCTTTTTTTGATGCTGACGGTGACGGCATAGGAGACTTAAAAGGAATTCTTTTAAAATTAGATTATCTCAAATTACTGGGCATTGATACCATTTGGATCAGTCCCCACTTTGATTCTCCCAATGACGATAATGGTTATGATATCAGAGACTACAAAAAAGTAATGAAGGAATTTGGGACTATGAAAGACTTCGATTCCCTTCTTGAAGCATGTCATGAAAAATCCATGCGCCTCATCATTGATCTTGTTGTAAATCATACTAGCGACGAACATGCTTGGTTTATTGAAAGTCGATCTTCAAAAGATAATGCTTACCGTGATTTTTATATCTGGAAAGAAGAAGTAAATGGAAACTTACCAAATAACTGGACCTCATTTTTTGGAGGCTCTGCTTGGGAAAAAACAACCGAAACAGGAGCATATTATTTACATTATTTTTCCAAAAAACAACCTGATCTAAACTGGGAAAACGATAAAGTAAGGGAATCTGTCTATGATTTGATGCGATATTGGCTTGACAAAGGCGTAGACGGATTTAGAATGGATGTGATCACATTTATCTCTAAAGATCAAGGATTTTTAAACCTCTCAAATGAGGAGCTTAAAGCTCCAGAAAAAAGGTATGCAAAAGGACCAAAATTAGCAACCTATTTAAAAGAAATGAACCGTAAAGTATTAGCTGAGTACGACATAGTTTCTGTGGGTGAGGCTTTTGGTATCGACAAAGAGACCATGATGAGAGTAAGTGATGAGCGGGAACAAGAGCTGGACTTAGTTTTCTTATTTGATATTATTCGCATCGGAAGAGATGATTGGTTACAAAATGATTGGGCACTTCCTCAATTGAAGAAATTATTTAAAAATCAGTCTAAAACTGATCGCTTCCACTGGCCTACTGTTTTTTTAAACAACCATGACAATCCTAGAAGCGTAAGCAACTTTGGCAATGCTAAAGAATACAGAGAAAAGTCAGCCAAGCTTCTAGCCCTTCTAACCCTTTCACAAAGAGGCACCCCTTTTTTATATCAAGGAGAAGAAATTGGCATGACTAATTTTCATTTTAGTTCTATTGATCAATTTGATGATCTACAGGTCAAAGGAACACTCCTTAAAGTTTTAAAAAATAACATCTCCAAGGAAACCTATTTAACCCATCTGAATTACACCTCTAGAGACCATTCCAGAACACTAATGCAATGGAAAAATCAACCGCAAGGTGGATTTAGTGAAAATAAAAATACCTGGTTTTTAGTGAATCCCAATTTTTCTGATATCAATGTGGAAGACAATTTAAAAAATTCAGATTCTGTATTTAATTTTTATAAAACACTCATTTCATTCCGAAAAAAGTCCAAAGATCTTGTATACGCAGACTACGAAGACTTAGACCCAGATCATCCTCAAATTTTTTGTTATCAAAGAGTTGGAAGAAAACAAACTTATTTGGTTATCTTAAACTTTTCAGATACTCAAGTGAACTACAAAATTCCAGTTTTTAATCCCAAAAATCACCTCATAATTTCGAATAATAAAAATAAAATTTCATGCATTAAATCAAATTACATTGATCTAGAACCATGGGATGCCTTAATGATTAAATTTTAACTAAATATGGAAATTGACGGTGCAGAAATTTCGTGGTTTGCCCCTATATGTGATGGAGACGACCAGTTTTTAGGATTCAGGGATCCTAAGTTCAAAAGTAGTTGGGAAAATACATCCCAAATTGTAAAAACAGCTGATCAGCTTGGATATTCAAACGTACTGTGTCCTTCTTCTTATCAGGTAGGTCAAGACCCACTGACCTTTATATCCGCCATGGCTCCACTTACCAAACAAATTAATTTTTTGGCTGCCATTCGGTCTGGGGAAATTCATCCACCTATGTTAGCTCGATCTTTAGCTACCTTAGACCATATTTTAAAAGGAAGGCTCACAATAAACATAATTTCTTCAGACCTGCCAGGAACATCACTGGCTTCCTCTGAACGCTATGCTAGATCTAGGGAAGTTATTCAGATTCTTAAACAAGCTTGGACTCAAGAAGAGCTGAATTTTAATGGGAAATTTTACAATTTTAAACTCTCCACTGCGCCAATAAAACCATATCAGCAAAATGGTGGTCCACTTTTGTATTTTGGGGGGTACTCCCCTGACGGAGTAGATTTATGTGCAGAATTTTGTGATGTAAATCTGATGTGGCCCGACACGGAGGAGAAATTACAGGGTTTGATGGCAACTATGAATTCCAAAGCAGCGCAATACAACAGAACTGTTCAATTCGGATTGAGAGTACACGTTATAGTCAGAGAAACAGAAAAAGAAGCTAGAGCCTATGCCCAACAATTGCTCTCAAAATTGGATCTTCAAGTCGGTGAAGAAATTAAAAATAGAGCTTTAGATTCAAAATCACTCGGTGTTTCAAAACAAACTTCGCTAAGAGAAAAGGCTGATCAAGATTATTATGTTGAACCTAATTTGTGGACAGGTATAGGGCTTGCTAGATCTGGCTGTGGAGTTGCCATAGTAGGAAATCCAGATCAAGTGTACAACAAGATTAAACGCTATATGAACATGGGTATTCACGCCTTTATTTTATCCGGTTACCCACACCACCAAGAGTGCAAACTATTTGCAAAACATGTAATGCCTAAACTAAAAAATATCCATCTCCCAAAATTTTTAGGCAGAATACCAAAAACACCCCCCAATACCCCCTTGGGAAATGGACCTAGAAAATAAGAAGTAATGATCGATTTAATAATTGTAATTTTTTATTTTGCTTTAATACTATTCGTGGCGCTAAAGGAAAAAGCTAACCAACAAAGTACCGTAGAGGCTTACTTTTTAAGTAATCGAAATTTAAAGTGGTATTCTATAGCACTCTCAACAATAGCAACTAATGTAAGTGGATACCAATTTTTAGGGATGATGGGGTCCGCTTATTTATATGGACTTGCCCAAGCCAATCTGGAAATCAACGCTGTTCAGGGAATTTTGATTGCAACTTTTATTTTTGTGCCTTTATTTTTAAAAGAGAAAATCATCACTATCACTGATTTTATAAAGTTAAAACTGGGCGAAAAAATCGCAATGTTTTACTCCCTTAGCAATATTGTTTTATTTTCAACAATCACCCTTGGTGCAGCACTTTTTTGGGGAGCCTATGCAGCAGATATGGTTTTTGGCGAAGAACTTTATTTTATTCATGAAAATCGAGTTACTAGAATTGCCATATTAATTTTATTCTTGGGTGTTTTTTCTGCTGTGTATACCTACTTTGGAGGGCTTAGTGCGGTGGTTAAAACGGATATCATCCAATTTTCTATACTGTTGATTGGCGGAACGATTGTCTGTTTTATAGCCGTTAATGAAATGGGGGGCTGGGAACAACTCTATGTCAAAACCCCTGAAAAAATGCATCTTCATTTGCCAACTGATCATGATACACTTCCTTGGGTTCACTTGTTCGGCCTTTTTTTTCTTAACATTAATTATTGGTGTGCAAATCAAACTGTTATGCAAAGAGCTATTGCCGCAAAGAATTTAACCCATGCCCAATCGGGACTGATGTTAGGAGGACTAATCAAATACTTTATGGCCATCATTATTGTTATCCCTGGAATTGCCCTATATAGTATTCTCGGTGATTCACTCGGTGAACCTGATTTGGCCTTCCCATATCTGGTAAAAACGTATTTACCCATTGGCATTAAAGGGATTGTATTGTGTGGTTTATTTGCTTCTTTAATGAGTACAGTTGATTCTACATTTAATTCGCTAGCAACTCTCTGGTCTATCGATATCTATTCCAAATACATTAAACCATCAGCTTCCGATCAAGAAAAAATTCACTCTGGAAGAATGGCAATTGTTTTTAGTTTGGTGTCTGGTTTAATCATGGGGATGATACTGCTCTACCTAAAATTTGATAATCCTGTTTCAGCATTTACTCACACTCTAAATAACTTACGATACTATGTCAATTGTGGTATTGTTGTATTAATATGCTCCGCAGTACTCTTAGTAAAGCCAAAACAAAAACACATCTTATTAGCCTTTATTCTTACGTTACCAATTAACTTCTTATTACAATTTTTATTTCCTGAAATGAACTATTTCGTGCGAGCTTTCTGGGTGATTTTTACAGGCATATCAATTGCTTTGATGACCAACTTAGGAAAACTTAGTGACTTCAGTAAGCTTCTAGTCTCAGCATCTCCAAGAAATAAATGGCTTGGAGTCTTTCTTTTAACCAGTCTTGTTTTATTGCACCTCTTGTTTCACTAGGACTAATTACTGAAATTTTAGTATTTTTTTCAGGATGTTTGATCTTAGAAAGTGTGTCTAAGGATTTGTTTTAATCGTATCGATAAAGATCCCCTTTTGTGTCTCGATATTCTTTTTTGTCAGTAAAATAAGTAGTTCCAGTTTTTTTATCGAATACTACATTTTCGCTTACATACTCATATCGGTCAGTTGAAATACCATTAGAAATTAAAATTCCAAGAATAAAACAACCCACTAAAACACTAGCTGCAATAATGATTGAATTTTTCATCTAAAAAATGTTTTTATAAATATACTAATTCACTTCGGAATTTTTCGACACGACGTTACTGAAACATTAATGATTACTCTCCTTTTTTAAAATGAATAGTACTACTTGTCAAATACAAATTATACCTACCTTGTCGTAACTATAAATATTAAAAATAATGCGTAAAAATTTTAAAAACTTACCTTCTAAAATTCTTTTAACACTAACATTAATTAGTTTTTCCTTTGGATTTGCTCATACTGGCGAGCACACAAGTCAAATTAAACTTTGGCAAATCCAAGAAGGCACAAAAACCATTCAAGCAGATTATCTTTCTTTAAAAGATCAGTTGGTTTTCTTAAGAGAACTAAATACAAATAAAGTTCTCAAGTTTCCAATAACTGATTTTTCAATGGGAGATCAATTTTTGATTTTAAGACACAATGAAATGTCACAAAAAATCAACACCTATAATCCTCAGAATGACCACTTAGAGACCTCTGTAGTGAAGAAGTTTAGTAAAATTAAAGCTGGAATAGCTCTAGTATTACTCATCTTTTTAACACTCTCTTTTATCCTTTTCATTGGAATTTCAAAAGTAAGAAAACCAGCTTTAATAGGTCTTGTTAGTTTTTCGTTCATGTTAGTTTTAGTTGCATGTTCAACAGAAGATGATGATGTACCAGATCAAATTCAAACCACTTCACCCCCAACAACCCCTGAAACTCCGGCTCCTGAACCAGAGCCTGAAACTCCAACAGATTCTTCAACCTCAGATGATACAAACGGTTCAGAAAACACCTCTACAGAAGGAACACTTATCAATACAATAATCAGTCATTTTGAGGCGTATTCAGGCGTGACAATAAGTAGTGATGAGAACTATTTTTACGTCAATTCATACAGCTGGCCAGAACACGGAATGGGGGTAGGAATAACCTCATGGCAAGAACAAGTACCAATTCCTCAAAACTATACTGAGGACAACAGTTGGGTCATCCCGCTGAATCCTGAAATGGCTGACGAACCATTGAGCACAAATGATCATCTATTAAAAGGTGCTCTAGCTGTTGCAGTAAATGGAGTTCCAATTTTTAATGTATTTAATAATCGAGGCGAGAATGCCTATCTCATCGGTGAGCTAGATGACTGGGGAGGACATTTTGGCCGGGGTGATGACTATCATTATCACTTAGTCCCTACACATTTGGAAGAAACAGTAGGTACTGATCAGCCTCTTGCCTATGCTCTTGACGGATATCCAGTATACGGATATACTAACGAAACACTCGATGATGCTTTTGGCCGGTACGATAGCGATGGGAATTACCGTTATCATGCTAAAACTGATGCTCCATATTACATGCCTTATGTCATGGGTAAAGTCACTATAGATCCAAATTCAACAGCTCCAGAAGATCAAATCTATCCTCAACCGGTCCAAAATCCTATACGCGCTTCAAATAATTTTAAACCCGTAGATGGAGCTTCTGTTACTGGATTTAGTCAGACAGGAACAAATGCATTTTCATTTGAATATACAGTCAGTGGAACTAAGTACTACGTAAATTACAACTGGGATGAAGACTGCAAATTTACCTATACTTACGTAGACGAAAATGGTGGAACTTCAAATTTACCCACCTACGGCGCCATTTCAAACACTTCACAAAATTCAGAAGTATACAATAATGTGAATTTTTGTCAAGATGTAAATCTAGGAGATTCTTCCTATGCTTCCTCAGACGACTCATCCACTTCAAATACTGATTCAAGTCAAAATGATAATAGCAACACTTCAACTGATTCTACTTTCGAAGGATATGCGGTGACCTCAACTAATTCAAATTTTACTTTATCCTCTAGTGCTATAGATACTGATGGAGCGCTACTAGATGACTTTAAATGTGAGCAGAAAGTAAATGGAACTGAAAAGTCAATTCCTTTGGCTTGGTCAAATGTTCCTGAAGGAACTGGAAGTATCGCTATTTCAATTCACGGTTTCCCAAATCCAAGTGATACCAATTCATATCTCACCCTTTGGAACATTGATCCTAGCGTTACAGAAATTGCTTATGGTGAAGCAAATAACGGTACGTGGTATATGGGTCCAAATAAAGATGGTGCTTCTATTTCATACTCTTCACCTTGTAATCCTAGTGGAGGAAGTACTACCTATTATTTAACCATTTACGCGCTGAGTGAAACCCCTTCTAGCCTTCCAGAAAGTGATTCACTTACAGTAAATTATACAACCCTTTTGGATTCATTTTCTGAAGTAACTATAATAGATCAGGTTGTTTTAGAATATGTATCTGTTTCAAATTAATGCCTATGAAAATCAGTGCTGTTTTTTCATGCAATTGAGTAGTTGATAAACGTAAATATGCTCTTCTAAAACCTTATGGACTATTACATTGAATTAGGATATTTAGGTCTCTTTATCGCCAGTTTTCTGGCAGCAACCGTGATTCCATTTAGCTCCGAGATTGTGCTTGGTGTATTATTAGCTAATGGATATGATTTTGTGTCCTGCCTTTTTCTTGCAACAATAGGTAATTGGCTAGGAGGAATAAGTAGTTATTCCCTTGGATATATTGGTAATTGGAAAACACTAGATAAATATTTTGGCTTAAAAAAAACTAAAGTCATTTCTGTAAAAAAATACATAGATCAATGGGGGAATTCTTTAGCATTTCTTTGCTGGCTTCCTCTTGTAGGTGATGTTTTTGCTGTGGCTCTTGGGGTTTTTAAAGTACAATTTATCAGTGTCGCCCTATGGATGTTCCTTGGTAAAATATTACGTTATACTATATCAGGGGTGCTAACACTTGAGGGAATTTCTTTATTTTAGTAAGGAAAAAATATACTTGAATGAAACGAAGTCCTATAGAAGTATTCAGTGAGTGGGCCGACCAAGACAAAGACTTTGGGATGGAACAAAATCACAAAGAATCCGTAGAGAACATGCTTACTTTTGCGTTCAGTAAAAATTCTCCGTTTTCATTTGTTGACGCTGGCTGCGGAAATGGCTGGGTTGTAAGAAAAGTAGCTAAAAATCCCTTGTGTAAATTTGCTATTGGAGTAGATGGCTCTGATAAAATGATCCAGAAAGCAATTACACTGGATCCTTCCGGATCCTATGCTTGTGCTAACTTAATGTCGTGGTCTCCTGTAAAACCAGTAGACATCGTTCACTCCATGGAGGTGTTTTACTATGTAGATAACCCAAAAAAAATGATCCAACGAATTTTTAACTTATGGTTAAAAAAAAACGGAAACCTTATTATCGGTCTCGATTTTTATCTCGAAAATAAAGTATCTCACGAGTGGTCTGACAGTTGCGGTATCACAAATATGAAGCTCTTTAGTGAAAATGAATGGCTTGAATTTTTTGAATCGGCGGGTTTTGAATCCATTGAATCATGGCGCTTTGGAGAAAAAGATAACTGGGCAGGAACGCTAATAATCACAGGAACTAAATAACCTATCTACTATCATATCTTCCCGGTGCTAAACGTTTACTAAAAAAAGGAAATAGAGCGTGAGGCACTACTTTTAGGAGAAAAACGATAAGTTTAAAGGTCTTACTAGGGACAATCACTTTTTTTCCTTTTAGAGTCGCACTTACTGCTTCATAAGCTACTCTACTTGCTGGTTTTTTCATGAAAGAGGGTACCCGATCCATTTCATCTTGAACCCCACTTGCAGTGTGGAAATTTGTCACAGTATACCCAGGGCATACAGCTGTTGAACTTATCCCTCTCTTGTTATAACTAATATTTATGCCTTCACTAAAACGATTGACAAAAGTCTTTATAGGTCCGTATAAGGTTTGGATAGTAGATGGAGGTGCAAATGCAGCTACAGAAGAAATCATCATTATTCTTCCCTTTCCAACTGCGAGCATATCCCGTATAAATAATTTTGTTAATGCAATGACAGCTAGCGCCAATACACGAATAAATTTCTCTTCTTCTTCCATAGGAGTCTGATCAAATGAGCTGGGAATTGCATAACCCGCATTATTTACGAGCAAACTAATTTGTAGACCGTTTAGATGACAATAATCATAAAGTACTTGGGGTGCTAATGGATCGTGTAAATCTGCAACCACAGTATCAATGGTTACATTTCCATATGGTGATAATGTTTTCGCTGCATTTTCCAATTTGGATTGATCTCTAGCTGTAAGCACAAGGTTAAAACCCTTTTTCACTAAACATTTTGCAATTTCATATCCTATCCCGGATGAAGCCCCTGTAATTAATGCCGTTTCGTTTTTCAAATTTCATTGTTTTATATCCTCCAAATTAAGAATTTATTTTTCAGACCAAAATCTAAATAATCACATCAAAGATTTTTTTGAAGTTTTCTTACTTTATCGTTTTTTTACACCTAATTTGCTTTAGCAATATATAATTATGAAACTTTTTTATTACGTACTTCTTTTTTTTTGCATTCAAAATTTCGTGAATGCTCAGGCGCTTTACAACGATTTTAATTTTGATATGCCCATCGACAAAGCCAAAGAAATTCTTCAAAAAAACTCCCAAACATTAAAAAATATTGTCTTTGGAAATGGAACTTCATATGCTTTCAGAAAAAGATCCCTTGTAGATCATGATGGAAATCTGGTAAGTATCAACATCTGGAGCAAAAAAAACCTAAATCTTGAGCAAGCTAGCAGTTACCTCAAAAAAACACGTGCTCATTTTGAATCTAACGATTACAAAACAGTATATGCGCAAGAAAATTGGTCAGATCCTATTTTAGTCAAAAAAAATCTTCCTTGTATACGTTTTGTAGACACCGATAAGTCTGTTGTAATAGAAATGGACCCAAGGGGACAGGGAAGTGTTTACAATGTCTTTATTACATTTTATAACTACGACTGGTTTATAGCTAAAGCCAAAGGAGAAGGATGATTTATAAATCAACATTGATTCCTAATCCTAAAAGTTCTCTTACCTGAAGCTTTCCCAGTAAATCATCATCATAGAGTAGGTGTAAAATAAAATTTCCTGATATTTTACTGTTTACTTTAAAACGCAAATTAGTGTCTAGTTCAAAGTCAACATTCTTTGTTTTTTCCAGGTAGTTTATATATGTACTATACTTACTTTCCAAAATTATATTTTGCATGATTTCTTTTTTATAGAACCCTGAAATCAAAGCTCCAAAAAAGTATTTAGCACGCTTGTCAAAATCTACTCCAAAATATTTGGCGTCATTCTCTAAATCCTTTGTATACTTTTTTGACACTAAAATTACCCTAGCAGAAACAGGAGACAAATTGAGCCAAAACGAGTCATTTTTTTTATAATAAAAGCCCAATCCTCCCTGAAGAATAGCTGGGGACAAAAATTGTGAAACTCGTTCACGCATTTCATTATCCCCTTGATTATAAAATCTAAATCCAGGCAACAATTGGGTCTTAAAATTTAAAAATCCTGAGTAATTCCAAAATTGATTTATTTGTTTTCCTACAAGAGAATTTATTTGAAATCGATCATCAGCTTTCTTTAAAAACTTACTCCCGGAAATATAAGTAGTACCAATAGAAAGCAATAAATTAGTATCCCACACCAAACCATTTCGGTCTGAGTAATTGAAATTATAATCTAATCCATAAAGTAATGTGAGTGCACTTTCTCCTCCAGAAATCCAATTTGAAAAATATGCTTGGTTGAAATTAAAGCGAGTATTCCCATAAAATTTCATTCGCTTTCCTCCCATTTCTGACTGAATTACTGCATCAAAGGGAAGTAATTCATCCATTTCCTCAATTTCTTGGGCCACAAGTGATACAGAACGAATCATTAAAAAAAATACAAAGGCGGAACAAGATATAAACCTATAAAATTTCGATAAATACTTCATTCTAAAGTGTTTTGACAGCTGCTTTCTTGATTCGGACTAAATTTATGAAAATTAAAACTATATATTTATAATAATTAGACCTATGAATAAAATCTTTAATACGCTATACTGCCTTTTTATTTGCTGTACCCTACAACTCAGTGCACAAGACAAATCGTCAACAAATTCTTTGACGATAGTGCGCATTGTAAACAGTGGAATTACCAATAAAGCCTATCCGGGTGCACAGCTTTTAATCTATTCTAATGACAGTATTCAATTTCATCAATCCTTCGGGTTCCATACCTATGATTCCATCATAAAAGTTAAAAATACTGACCTTTACGACCTTGCCTCAGTCACTAAGGTTCTTGCCGGTACATTAGCCTTCATGAAGCTTTATGAGCTATACAATATTGATTTGGATGAGAAAGTTTCAGATTATTTCCCTTCATTAAGAAGAAGCAATAAGAAACAGTCTAGTTTCAAGGAGGTTTTAAGTCATAGTGCAGGTTGGCTACCCTATATAGCCCACCAAAATCTTGTCCGGAAAAAGAATGGAACCTTTAAAAAAAGAACACTTCAATCTCAGACCTCAAAGCGATATCCTACTCAAATAAGCGATTCGCTTTTTCTTTATAAGAATTATCAAAAGAAAATCATGCGGCGCATACGTAAAACAAAAATGAGTAGTCTAGGATCCTACAACTATTCTGGACTTTGGTTTTTTTTAATCCCTGAACTCACAAAAAAGCTGAGTGGGCTTTCTTTTGAATCTTTTTTAAAAAAATATTTTTTCGATCCATTAGAATTGGAACGGCTCACATTTTTACCCTCTACCCAGTTCCCAAAAAAACAAATCGTCCCTACAGAGTATGATACAGATTTTAGAAAACAACTTGTCCAAGGCTGGGTCCACGATGAAGCAGCTGCTCTAATGGGTGGAATTTCTGGAAATGCTGGTTTATTTTCAAATGCTGCCTCAATTGCCCCAATTTTAGAAATGCTACTCAACAAAGGAAATTATAAAGGAAAAGTCTATCTAAAAGCTGAAACAATCGCTCTTTTTACCGAAAGAGCTTACCCAGAAGGGGACAATCGTAGAGGTCTTGGATTTGACAAACCAAGCGTACCAGAAAATGAAGATCACTATCCTTCTCAACTTGTTTCTCCATCAAGTTATGGGCATACCGGATTTACTGGAACATTAATTTGGATTGATCCAGATAAGAATGGGTTTCTTATCTTCTTGAGCAATCGTGTATATCCGTCAAGAAACCAACGTGGTCTTTATGATATGAATATCCGAGCACAACTTTTAGATCATGCCTTTAAAAATTAAATTTTTCGTAGGTTGCATATTTATCCATTTCAATGTCCTTGGACAACTCCCCAAAGGCTTTGCTATTCTTAATGATCAAATTCCAGAATTAGAAGTTGAGTTAAGGTATGCGACTTCAAGAAACTTTATGGGTCGACCAGTTGCAACTTATACAGGAGATCTAGCAATAGGGACTACAGAACTAGCGGTTCAATTAAAAAAAGTACAGGCACAGTTAAAATCTAAGGGGTTAGGTCTTAAAATTTATGATGCTTACCGTCCTCAAACTGCAGTAAATGATTTCATTCAATGGTCTAGACAACCAAACGATACCCTTACAAAGCAAGAATACTATCCTCAGCTTAATAAAAATAGCTTGTTTGACTTGGGTTTTATCGCTTCCAAAAGTGGACACAGTAGAGGAAGTACAGTGGACCTGACTTTAGTTTATTTAAGCGGAAAAAATAAAAGTAAAGAACTTGACATGGGAAGCCCTTGGGATTTTTTTGGAGATCTTTCCAATTATGACTACCCTAAAATTTCAGAAGAACAAAAGGCAAATCGCAAACTTCTGAGAGAACTAATGATATCCAATGGATTTATCCCATATGACAAAGAATGGTGGCACTTTACACTATCTAAAGAACCTTTTCCTACAACATACTTTGATTTTATAATTATTTCTCGCTAGGGAAGTAAAGAAGAAGGAAATAGCTTCAAGTCAATACTCCAAATGATTGGAAGTAGAAAATAAACTGAAACGCTAATCAAAATGATTGAAAAAATATTCATCACTACCCCTTTAGAAACCATGTCAGGTATTCTTAAATATCCCGAGCCGAAGACAACAGCATTTGGAGGTGTTGCTACAGGGAGCATATAAGCACATGAGGCTGCAATTGCCGCACCTACCATAAGACCAAATGGGTGAACACCTATTTCCAACGCCAGTGGAGCTAAGACGGGAAGTAACATTGAAGTAGTTGCTAAATTAGAGGAAATCTCGGTTAAAAAATTTATTGCGGTAACCAATAGTGCAATTAAAAGAAATAACGGAAGTCCGTCAAATTCAGTCATCAACTGACCAAGCCAAACTGCTAATCCACTTTGTTCAAAGGCTTTAGCTAAAGCCATACCACCACCAAAAAGTAAAATAATCCCCCACGGCAGGTTAATAGTATCTTTCCAATTGAGTAAGGGATTTCCTTTTTTCTTTGAGGGAATTACAAAAAGAATTAACCCAAAAAGTATAGCAATAATGGTATCATCAATTTTTGGAAACAGTGACTCCAAAAGAAAAGAACGACTGATCCAACAAATTGCCGCTAATGCAAAAACAATTGCTATCCAACGCTCCTCATAACTTATAGGACCAAGATTATTCTTTAATCGAATAATTTCTTTTTTTCCTCCGGGAAATTCAGTCTGTTTAAATTTAAATGCTAAACGAGTAAGATAGAGCCAACAAAAGGCAAGTGTGATCATTGAAATGGGAAATCCAAAACTGAACCATTCCAAAAATGTGATCTCATACCCATAAGTAGATTGAATAACTCCTGCTAAGACTAGGTTAGGCGGAGTCCCAATAAGTGTTGCGATTCCTCCAATTGAAGCGCTATAAGCAATACCTAGCATTAGTGCTTTCCCAAAAATTAGATTCTCATCTTCTTTAGTTTCGGGATTATCTTTCAATTGCTTGATGATGGCAATTCCTATTGGAAGCATCATTACAGAAGTTGCTGTATTTGAAATCCACATAGATAAAAATGCTGTTGCCAACATGAATCCTAGTATAATTTTTCGAACATCAGATCCAATAAATGCGATAATTGTAAGAGCAATTCTACGGTGTAAATTCCATTTTTCTATTCCAATAGCAATTAAGAATCCTCCCAAATAAAGAAATACATATTTATGCCCAAATGATGCTGTAGTAGCTGGAAGATCCATTCCTCCTGTCAAGGGAAACAGTATTATAGGTAGTAGTGCAGTGGCAGCAATTGGAATGGCTTCTGCTACCCACCAAACTGCAATCCAAAGGGTGGTTGCTAAAACAGCATGTCCTTGATCAGACAAACCTTCAAAAGGCATCAAAAGTTGAACTAAAATAAAAAGTAAAGGCCCCAATAGGAGGGCAATACGTCTTGGCATAATTTATTCTTTTGAAGCTGAGGTGTGATCTGAAATAATATACCATTGATCACTTTTTTTAATCCAACTTAAAGTAAAATATCCTTGAGCATCTCCAATAGTTCTAGTTAAGTAATATTTTCCTTGTAATTGAACAACGGTGGGGCTTAAGCTAATTAAATGCAACACGTCAAATTTTAGTTTCCCCATTTTTTGCAGATCTGAATAGGTTCTTTTATAGCGTGCTCTGGTTGACTCCCATCCATAAATTGGTCCAGATGCTCCAGAAAACACCAATTGGTCTGATTTTAAATATCCCTGCATAAATGCATCAATATCTCCTTTATTCCAATCTTCTTGTTGTTCGTAAAGAATTTTAACTATTGCCAATGAGTCATTTTTAGATAACTGTTGCTGAGAAAAAACAGCTGATGAAATAAGTGCTAAAATGAATGAAAATAAAATTCTCATTAGGGTAATTTAAGAGTTGGATAACTAATATTCAATTGCTCAAGATAAGTATCAAATTTACTTTCATCGAAATAAAACTTCTCTAACTGAGGTCTAAATTCATCCATTATCCCTTCATTTAAATAGGTCGGCGGGGGGTCTTTTTCTCCTATCATAGGCTCATATTTTGTTTCTTTACTTTGTACATTTTCAAAATAGTCCTTGGCTTGTTTTAAGAGAACGGGTTGAGTTAGAAAATCAATGACTGTAGAGGCAACTACCTTTGCTCCAGCAGTACCTCCTTTATGTGCAATAGGAGTGGCCATTGCAATAGCATTTGACCAATGGTGACCTTGAAGCCCTGGGATGTTTGAGGGAAAACGCAATGTAACAGTGGGAATTGTCCAAGAAATATCACCTATATCATCAGAACCTCCACTTTCGGGTTTTTCTACAGGCTTTCCAAGCGGAGATAATTCTTTTGCCAAACCATCTAAATTCTTTGAATTCACTTCTTTTTGAACAGCTTTTGCAAGAGACTGATCAGCCTCAGACCATTCTGGAAGCCCTACCTCCTTAATGTTTTCATACATGGTTTCTGCGATTACTTTGTTGAAGTGCCTTGGCCAAGCTGCCCCTAAAACTCTCGATCTTACCTCGGTATCTGTCATCAAGGCAGCTCCCTGAGCAATATTGTTGGCATCATCGTACATTTCCATAATTCCTTCGTAAGTAATATCTCGAAGATAAAACCAAATAGAAGCTTTTGAAGGGACTACGTTGGGCTGATCTCCAGCATCTGTAAATATGGAGTGGGATCTTTTCAAAGGATGCAAGTGCTCTCTTTTATAATTCCATCCAATATTCATTAATTCGGCTGCATCTAAGGCACTTCTACCTCTCCAAGGAGAACCTGCAGAGTGCGCTGCTTCACCATCAAATAAATATTCTACAGAGATTAGACCCGTGCCTCTAGCTTGGCCATAAGAAACTGCAAGATTACTACTTACGTGGGTAAAAATACACATGTCAATTTTATCAAAATATCCATCCCTAACGTACCATGCTTTCGAACCGAGTTGTTCTTCGGCTATCCCTGGCCAGACAACTAAGGTCCCTCCTAAGTTATTTGCTTTCATTTGTTCCTGTAAAGTAATCGCAGCTGTTATAATGACGGGGATACCTGAATTGTGCCCTTCGCCGTGGCCAGGTGCTCCCTCTACCATAGGTTTGTGGTATGCAACTCCCGGATATTGGGAGGCTTTAGGAATACAGTCTACATCACTTCCCAAAGCAATGGTTGGGCCTTCCCCATGATTCCAACGAGCAAGCCAAGCTGTCGGAATCCCTGAAATTCCTTTTACAATCTCAAAACCTGCTTCTTCCAATATATCCGTTAAGTATGCTGATGACTCATGTTCTTGAAATCCCAATTCAGCAAAACTGAAAACTTTATCAATCATTACCTGAGTATTCTTATGACGATTCTCAACAGATTCTAAAGTTGCTGTTTTAATTTTTTGAATTTGTCTGTTTGAAAACTTTTGCTGTGCCTGGATTGCAGTAAGTTGGATAAGGAATATGAATATCAAGGCTTTGTGTGGAAATTTATAATAATGTCGCATAGAAGTTATATTTTTATCTAAAATACAAATAAATTGAAGCGGTATTACTTTTTGAAAAAGACGAATAAAAACATCCTGAATATTTACTCCATGTTTTTTATATTTTGCTCTTGTTTGGAGCCTCAAATAACTGCTGAAAAAGTTTTACAAAAAAGTATTCAAGCCCACGGAGGAGAGAATTTAGCAAATAAAATAAAATCAATCCATTACAATAAATCAACAAAACTATTTGATGCTAATGGTCAGCTCGAAAGTCATGTCTCGCAAAAAATAGTGCATCAATGGAGTCCTTTTTTAACAAAAATTAATTGGGAAAATGAAGAAAAAAGTTATGTTGCTCAAAAAAAATCTGATGAGGTTTCTCTATATATTAATGGTCAGCTGATAAAAGACACTTTAAAAATTAACCAGACTAAATCTAGTCTTGATGCTGCCTTATATGTTTTTTGGCAACCCTTCAAATTGGTAGATCCAACAGCTAAAAAAGTATATTTAGGAAAACAAAGAATATTGGATTCTATTGATGTATTGGCGCTTAAAGTATACTATTCTGAAGATCCTAAGGCTGATGTATGGCATTATTACCTCAACCCTAACAATTACAAAATAAGAGCTGTAAAAGTTGACCATAACGAACGTACTAGTATGATTCTCAACGAGCATTATGAAACGGAAACAGGATTGTCTTTAAATAAAACGAGAAAGAGCTATTTTTTAGATTCTCTTGGTCAAATAAAATACCTAAGAGCAGCCTATAAATATGAAATTACTCTTGTAGAATACTACAAAAAGTGATGCCGTTTAAACGCTTCTATTGCAGCGTATTCTGAAAGCCCAAATTCTTTATATTTCTTAGCAGTAGCAGTGTTTCGATCTTCTACTCTGATCCAAAACTCACGGTTGTCCTCTCCTTGAAACATAACACCGTCTTTCTGCGACTGGTGGAAAAAAATAGCTTTTCTTTTTTTCAATACTTGATCAGGACTCATAGGTACTGCCATTTCAATTTCATGAATTTCCCATTCATGCCAAGCGCCACGATACAACCACATCCAGCAGTCTTTCATATAAGGTTTTGTTTTTAATGTTTCCAGTGCTTCGAAAATTAGATCAAGACAAACTCTGTGTGTTCCATGCGGGTCAGCTAAATCACCCGCGGCATAAATTTGGTGTGGTTTCAATTCTTCGATAAGTGCAATTGTTAGGTCTAAATCTTTTTGGCTTACTGGATTTTTATCAATTAAACCTGTTTCATAAAAAGGCAAGTTCATAAAATGTACCTGTTCATCAGGGATTCCTATATAACGCGTTGCGCCTAAAGACTCTCTCTTCCTAATACTCCCTTTTAAATTTCTGATTCCTTGTGGAGTGGGTTCTTGAGGATTGATTTTCTCAAATTCCTCTTCGAGTGATAGTGTATGTTGATTTTGATCTGATTGAAGTAAATCTTTGGTTACTTCTAAAAAGCGCTTAGCATCTTGATCAGAAACAGCAATATTCCCTGATGTTTGGTATGCAATATGGACTTCATGTCCTTGTTCTACAAGACGGTCAAAGGTTCCTCCCATCGAAATGACATCATCGTCAGGATGCGGGCTGAAAATAATAACTCTTTTCTTTTCTGGAAGGGCTCGTTCAGCACGGTAGGTGTCATCCGCATTTGGTTTTCCTCCTGGCCAACCAGTAATAGAACGCTGTAATTTATTAAACATATTAATGTTCAAATCATAAGCTGACCCATGCAAAGCGAGAAGGTCGGACATTCCGTGTTTATTATAATCTTCGTCTATCAATTTTAGTATAGACTTTTTTGTTTGTTCACAAAGCCATGTGATTGCTTTTGATCGAAGTATCTCATCCCACTCGCATTGTGACACTAACCAAGGAGTTTTTATTCTGGTTAATTCTGAAGCAGCACCGTGATCCAGAACCAGTGTTGTGTTTTTATGAAGTTGAAGATAAGTCGTAGGAATCATCGGTGAAATCGAACCCTCAATTGCTTTTTGAATAATCTCTGACTTATTAGTACCCCAAGCCATTAGTAAAATTCTTTTTGCTGATAAAATCGTTTGGATCCCCATGGTAATTGCTTTACGAGGAACATTTTCTATCCCCTGAAAAGATGGAGCTGCATCGTAACGGGTCAAATGGTCGAGGGTAATGGTTCGGGTTTTAGAATTTTGGTGAGAACCTGGTTCGTTAAAACCAATATGCCCAGTCCTACCAATCCCTAGAATTTGAAGATCAATCCCCCCTGCTTCCTTTATCTTATTTTCATATTCAATACAAAATTCTCTGACTTTGCCGACTTCAACTTCTCCTCTTGGGATATGGACCTGCTCTGGCTTGATATCTACATGGTTGAACAAATGGGTATGCATGAAATAATGGTAACTCTGAACATCCTCTTTTGATAAGGGATAATACTCATCTAGGTTAAAACTAACCACATTTTGAAAACTCAGTCCTTCCTCGCGATGAAGCCTCACCAATTCTCTGTAAACACTTATTGGACTGGATCCAGTAGCCAATCCTAATACGCAGGTTTCATTATTTTCCTGCTTATCTTTAATCAAATTAGCTATGCACTGGGCAATTAATTTTGAGCCCTGATTAGGGTTCTCACAAATCACATTATGAAGTTTTTCATACCTTGTTTCTTCAAAACTGCCCGGAGCCTTGTAATCTAGGTGATGAGGATTTGACATTTGCATTATTAACTCAATTTTAGATGAACCTCAAATTTAATACTTCTAAATTGAATCAAATTTTTTTTTAAGTGTTTTTTGAATTAAAGTAAATTACTATTTTAGATAAAAATCAATCGATGACTAAGAGTATCGTATTTTTTCTTATTTTCATATTTGTGTGGGGATAGTCTCTCCTGCGATAGCTATTTCCATAAACCATTCGATTGAAGAGTCCATGTCGTTCATGAACGCAGAAAAAGACCAAGAAATGGAAGAAGAAGAAGTTGATAAAACAGTTCTGTTTTTTTCTTATTCGATTAATAAGTGCTCCAAAAATACTCATTCACTTTTAGCTTTCTGGAAACAAAATTCTTATCAAGAAATCTTCTTAAATAGATTGAAGATGCCCCCTGAATTCATTGTTTAAATTCCATTGATTACAAACTAAACTATCAATCATCTTCCCGCTCTTGGGATTTAAAATTTTATTCAATTGAAAAATCTATTTATACACATAAAAGGAGATATCCTTGGTGGATTAACCGCAGGGATTGTCGCACTTCCTTTGGCATTAGCCTTTGGAGTAAGCTCTGGTTTAGGTCCAAGTGCTGGACTTTATGGAGCAATTTTTTTAAGTTTTTTTGCAGCGCTATTTGGTGGCACACCCACCCAAATCTCTGGACCAACAGCTCCAATGACCGCAGTGAGTATGGTCGTAATAGCCGCTATTTTGAGCGTACACAACGGATCTATCGAACAAGCCCTACCTTACATATTAGGAGTATTTTTATTAAGTGGTATTTTCCAAATAGGTTTAGGCCTCTTAGGAGTTGGAAAATACATTAAATACATTCCTTATCCTGTTGTTTCTGGATTCATGACAGCTATCGGAGTAATTATTTTAATCACTCAAATATCCCCAGTATTAGGGTACGATGTTAAAAATGACCGGGGCTATGTAGAACAATTTAAGCCCTTGGCAGAAGAACGAATCCTAGAAAAAATTCTTGTTGATGAATCTAAAGAAGGTTTATTGGTACTTGAAGATTTTGAAGAAACAATAAAAAGAGCAGCTGAGGTAAATCAAAAATCAATTTACACTGAAGCCGAAAATCTTGCTAAAAATAATTCTTCAGGAGTTATCGGAACAATCAGAGCACTGTCTAGAGCATTAAATAATATTAATTGGATTGAAGTTATTTTAGCAATGAGTACAATTGTGATCATTTATGGATTTAAAAAAATAACAACCGCTATTCCAAGTACTTTAATAGCTCTTCTGGTAGTTTCTAGTATTGCTATTGGCTTTGGCATTGAGTACAAATCTATTCAGCAAATTCCAGATGGCTTTCCCAAAATTCAATGGACTTTGTTTACAGAATTTAGTTTGATTCAACTTATACCCTACATACCTACTGCATTAACTTTATCTCTTCTTGGAGCAATAGACTCTTTACTTACTTCGGTAGTGGCCGACAACCTAACCAAAACAAGACATTTGCCTAATAAAGAATTAATTGGGCAAGGAATTGGAAATTCGATTGGAGCCGTTTTTGGTGGTATTCCAGGAGCTGGAGCTACGATTCGAACGGTAGTCAACATTCAATCTGGAGGAAAAACTAGAATTTCTGGAATGGTTGCAGCTCTCGTACTATTAGTAATTCTATTGGCCTTAAGCCCAGTAGCCTCACAAATCCCTGCTGCAGTTCTTGCTGGAATATTAGTAACAGTAGGTATTGGGGTGATGGATTATAAAGGGCTGAATACCCTTTCAAAAATACCTAAAACAGAAGTAGCTGTAATGATTGTGGTTCTTTTATTGTCAGTATTTTGGAATTTAGTGTACGCTGTAGGCATAGGATTAGTGTTGGCTTCCTTGTTCTTTATGAAAAAAATGGGTGATATTGCCAAAAATGATGCTCGAGTGTCTAACATATCAAAAGAAAAAGCCTGGAAAGATGAAACCCAATTAAGTGATTCATTTAAAGAAAATGTTTTTATTAAACATTTGAGCGGTCCCCTATTTTTTGGCTTCACCTCTGAATTTGTCAATATTGCAAAGCAAATACCAAAATCTGCAAGCATCCTAATCATAAGAATGGACAGGGTGCCTTATATTGATCAGTCTGGTCTATTTGCCCTAGAAGATGTTCTTTTAGACTTGAATGAAAAAGAAATCGAAATTCTGATTGTAGGCATGCAATCACAGCCCAAATATCTAATGAAAACAATTGGAATAATTGGTAAGCTCATCCCTGAGGAGCGAACTTTTGATGAATTTGCTGCATGTAGAGCTTTTATTATTGAAGAACAGGCAAAAATTACTGCCTAGTTGAGTTTAAGAATAGTCTTACAACTAAGACTATTCTTGACTATTTAACAGAATATTTTTGTTCTCAATCAATGATAATTCATTGAGTTCTCCTTGCTGAAAAAGAACTAGTAAACTATCCAGGTTGGCAAACTTTTCTCGAGATTTATAATTAATATAATCTTGAAAGAGAAACCCTTTTATTTTTCTTTTGTTTATTGCCTTTCTAAAACGAGTGCCACCTCCGTCGGTCAAATAGTTGTATGCCATAAAGTCAATTTGATAATTATCTTGATTGATCCAATAGCGAAATTCATCCTGAAAATCATCACCTCCTCCTTCCTGATCAAAGGTTACTTTTAAAGTCCAATAGAGCGCTCCCGAAATTTCTTTATTCTCTATAAGTAAGACCTTTGCCGCTGGATCTAGTAGAGGCTTGGGAAGCTGAAAAAAATACATCACTGAATTCAGTGAGTTAGAATAAACATTCTGAATGCTATCTTGAAGTGAAACTAAAATATTATTTTCATAGCGTTGTAACATTTTATCAGAAGTCATAATATCGACAATCTTAATGTCCTCATTAACAATTTCTCTTAAATAAGAAAAATAGTCCCCATCACGTTTTAAAGAATAATGATAATCTCTAAAATCAAAATCTATGCTGTGCGCTTTAGAGTCAAACCCATAAGCGGCAATCGAATTTTCAATGATCGTTTCAGCTGAAATTGATTTGGGGTTTTGACAAGTAACAAAAAGTATTAAAAACAGTAGGGTTTGATGAGGTAAAGAATTCATTGATAAGTTTATTAATAATTCTAATCTAAAACGAAGATACAACTAAAAGATATGCTTTATTTTTGAGACAAAATAAAATCTCATGGAAGTATTAAAGACATTAATTATAGGAAGTGGTCCTGCTGGGTATACTGCAGCAATATATGCTGCTAGAGCAGATCTAAAGCCAGTTTTGTATACCGGTATGGAACCTGGAGGTCAACTGACCACAACCACTGAAGTAGACAATTTCCCTGGTTACCCTGAGGGAATTGATGGCCCAACCATGATGGTTCAATTGCAACAACAGGCTGAACGATTCGGTACAGAAGTTCGGATTGATATGATAGATAAAGTTGAGCTAGCTATTACTTCTGGAGGGATTCACAAGGCATTTACGGCTGGAGGAACTGAACTTCATGCTAAAACTATAATCATTAGTACGGGTGCTACTGCTAAATATTTGGGCCTTCCAAGTGAGCAACGTTTACGAGGAGGCGGGGTTTCTGCTTGTGCGGTTTGCGATGGATTTTTTTACAAAGGGCAGGAAGTTGCCATTGTAGGCGGTGGAGACACTGCTGCTGAAGAAGCAACCTACCTTGCAAACATCTGTTCCAAAGTCACCATGTTAGTCCGAAAAAATGAGATGCGCGCTTCTAAAGCCATGCAACATCGGGTAACAAGTACTCCTAATATTGATTTACGATATAATACAGAAATTGAAGAAGTGCTTGGAAACCAAGTTGTAGAGGGGCTTAGGATGAAAAACAATCAGACACAAACAGTTGAGGAAATTTCAATCACTGGTCTTTTTATCGCCATAGGTCACAAGCCTAATACTGAAATTTTCAAGGATCAATTAGACATGGACGAGGCAGGGTATCTTATTACAAAAGGGAAATCTACTGCTACCAATTTACCTGGAGTTTTTGCTTCAGGGGATGTTCAGGACAAAGAATATCGCCAGGCAGTGACTGCTGCCGGTACAGGATGTATGGCAGCCTTAGATGCTGAACGCTACCTTCAAGCCAACGAAGTTTAAGTTTGTAGATCTTCCCACTTCTGCATAAGGGATTCCAAGTCTTTTTTCTTTTGTTGATACGCATCAAAAAAATTGGGCGCTGCTATCGTTTGATCATAATTAATTTCAAGCTCAACATCTATTGCTTTAATTTCCTTTTCTAAGCGACTAATCTGTTGTTCTACTCTATTAATTTTTTGCTGATTAGATCGAACCTTTTTTTGATTTACGGAATTTTCTGCATTGGCTTTAGCAGAAGACTTAACTTCTTTTTCTTTAGTTCTTTTTTCAAGCTCCTTTAAAGAAGATAATTTTTTGTCTTCTAGATAAGCATTAATGTCTCCTAAGAATGGCTTAACCTCTTGATCTCTAAATGCTATAACTTTTTCGCAAAGACCCTGAACAAAATCCCGATCATGAGACACCAAAATCAAAGTCCCCTTAAATTTAAGCAAAGCCTCCTTTAAAACGTTTTTTGACGCAATATCTAGGTGGTTTGTAGGTTCGTCCATAATCAATACATTAAAAGGCTGTAAGAGAAGCTTACAAAGAGCTAATCGGTTACGTTCCCCCCCTGAAAGGACTTTAATTTTTTTATCTACCGCTTCTCCAGGAAATAGAAAAGCACCTAACAAGTCCCGTACCTTCGTCCGATTTTCGGGTGTAGCTGAATCTTCTGCCGATTCAAGTACTGTTTGATTTCCATCTAAATAGGTTGATTGGTTTTGAGCAAAATATCCTAATTGTACATTATGGCCTAATCTAAGATGCCCATCATAGTCAATTTCTGAAACTATAATTTTCGCTAGAGTAGATTTACCCTGCCCATTCTGTCCGACAAAAGCAATTTTTTCTCCCCGTTCAATTTCAAGATTAACGTGGTTTAAAACCTGTTTATCTCCATAGCTTTTAGCAATCTCATTGGTCTCGAGAATAATTTTTCCAGGCTGATGTGAAATCCCAAATTCAAATTTAATTTTTTTATTTTCCTCTGGATCAATTTCAATACGTTCAATTTTATCCAGTTTTTTAATTAAAGACTGTGCCATACTTGCCTTGGAGGCTTTAGCACGGAAACGTTCAATTAATTTTTCCGTTTGCTGAATTTCTTTTTCTTGGTTTTTCTGAGCAGCTTGCTGTTGGGTTCGAAGTTCTTCTCTCAAAACCATATACTTTGAATACGATTTTTTAAAATCAAATAGTCTTTGTTGTACAATTTCAATAGTTCGATTGGTGACCTGATCTAAAAACATTCGATCGTGTGAAACCATTACCAAAGCACCCTTAAATTTTTTTAAAAATTGTTCCAACCAAATTATGGATTCAATATCAAGATGATTAGTCGGTTCGTCTAAAAGAAGAATATCGTTTTCTTTAAGGAGTATTTTTGCCAGTTCAATTCGCATCCTCCAGCCACCCGAAAAAGTATCTGTAGGAGCGTTCAAATCCTCCATGGTAAATCCTAAACCCAGTAAAATTTTTTCAGTTTGTGACTGATAGTAATATCCACCGATCATCTCGTACCGGGTATTGAGCTCATTCAATTCATCCAGCATATCGTAATACGATTGACTTTCAAAGTCTTGGGTTGTCTCCATAAACTTATGGATATGATCCTGTCGCTGCTCTATTTTTCTAATCTCATCAAATGCAAGATAGGCCTCCTCTAAGACAGTCCTTCCACTTTCAAAATCTAAGTCTTGAGGTAAATACCCAATTTTACAATTTTTTTCAAGTGCAAAAGATCCAGATGTAGGAGCATTCTCTTGGGCCATCAAACGTAATAGAGTAGATTTTCCAGCACCATTTTTCCCAATCAATCCAACACGATCTCCTTTTCCCAATCGAAAGGATATCTCTTCAAAAAGAGTTTCTCCTCCAAAACTTACTGTAATTTGGTTTGCGTTAAACATCCTTTATTTTTGGATTGCTAAAATAGCTTTCAAAACGATCAATCACTACTTCATTGGGGATTTGTTTGTCTTTTTCAATAAAATCAAAAAGCCATTGTGATAATAATGGTGCCATTAGGACTCCACGAGTTCCTAGACCATTAAACGCATAGAGGTTTGAATGTACAGGATGTACTCCTAAAAGTGGTCTTCTATCAGCAACTGTTGGGCGAACTGCTGCAGCATGTTTCACTATCTCATAAGGTGTGGTTAATAACGCTTCTAGCTTGTCAAGAAGCCATGCTTTACCATTTTCGGTAGGTGTATCGGTCTTATCATCTTGTGAGAAACTTGCACCTACCCAAAACAAATCTTCTTTTAGGGGTGAGATAAATACAGGACCCTTGATAATTTGTATACTCGATAATTTTGGTGCCTTGATTATCAAGTACTCTCCTTTAGATCCTATAAGAGGTAAGTAGTCAAACCAAGGATTTTGCTTTAATCCATATCCTTCACAAAAAATAATATTTTTTGCCACAATATCTTTGTAACAGATCTTGTCTTTATAAATTTTGAGGGCCTTGTAGTCAATTATCTCATCTTTAAAGCAGTCATCTTCTTGACGCTCCTTAAATGTATTCAGTAGAAGATTAATGTTCAATTTTCCAAGATGTTTTAAGATTCCGAATCCTTCATTTTTTTTTAATGAGAGATCTGTGACCCTTTGAACTTTTGGATTCAAAAAGGAAGATAAACCTTCCTGCTGTGATGCAACAAGCCAATCATTTTGCTCAACTGATTTGTAAAAGTGACGATGTATCGGTAATTCATCAAAAAAAATGGTGTTTAATTCTGATTCGATTGATTTGTAATATGGTAAAGCATAGTCAAAGAATTGAATTCCATTCCATGCCATGGTATATCGTTTGAGTACTGTGGGGTTTAATATTCCCGCTGCGTTCCTACTCGCCGCTTGAATTGGATTGGAAATGATGACAAATTCTTTTTGTTTTTGTTTCATTTGCCAAGCGTAGTGAAAACCTGCTAAACCGTAACCGACAATTATTGAATCCAACATAGCGATAAAAATAATCCAAAAAAAAACGCTATCGTTTCCAATAGCGTATCAAATTTAATATGATTTAGTTAATTACTCCACATATCTTGTTCGAAGTCTCTGATCAAAGATTTTATTTTTTCAGATTCTAGCAACTGACGCAAGGCATCTTCATAAATATACTCTCTAACCTCTCGGTCTTCATACACGTTTTCTTCTTTATAGATCGTCGCATTAAAACGTCTTGAATTTAACATATGATCAAAAGTGATCGGTTGTGAAGAATTTTTTGAGTTAAAAACTTTATTGTTCGCTAAAGATTCGCGGGCATCAGGAAACCACACCCAAAAAAGTGGTACAAGAGCATCTTTCTGTTCCTTTTTGGATTCACTTAAAGAAGAAACATCTGGTGCTACAGGAGCTATCCCAAAAAGTCTATACTTGAGCTCGCCCAAGCGTTTATCAAAATACCAAGTCCCTTTTATCAAGTATTGTTCAATCTTGTCAGACTCAATAGTGAATTCATTATAGTCGTTGTCTGTAACTTCTTCCCCAGCATTTGATTTTTCTATACCCTCTGGTGATAAGTTCCTCATCATCAACTTTTCCCCCAAATCCTCAAATGTTAACTTTTCATTATCATTAAAATAAGAGGAAGAATAGATTTCAGTAATATTCCCTTCTTTTATATTATCATATAAAACACGAAATAAAGATTTTCTACTTTCTGAAAGAAAACCATTGTTGATTGTGGGATAATAATATGGAAAATTGATTCTCTCGTTAAGATTGATGATTTCCCATATTGTTTTTTGCCAAAGGATGTCACGATCATCTACATAACCATAGGCAACTGGACTACTGTTTTCATCCTCTTGTATTCCAACTTCTTGTGGAACTTTAGCATTTAGTAAGTTGGATTGTGTCCAACCGTAATGGAAGTTTAATGATAAAATTAAAAGTAAAATAAAAAAACCTTTTCTCATCAGTGGGTTTATTAGTTTATCGTAATCGAAATAGGCGATGTTTGTTTCAACTTATAACTCGGATTTGATGGAATTATTACTTTTATATCAGAAATAATTACAGTTTGTCCATTTTTGATACGGCTAAGTGTATTAATTGCTTTACTGTCTAGCTTATCTCCTTTAATTACCATACTAGGCTGTCCAGGCGCTCTAAATCTAAAGGATTGGACTTTAAGCGGTAAGTCGAAATCGAAATCTTCCAAACGTGCCTCAACAGATCCTTTCCCCAAGCTTGATTTTGGCGTTACAAATGATCCAGATTGTCCTCTGAAATATCCTGCTGGCTTTGGAATATCTTTAATTCTAAAGGTAGATACAGACGATACATTGTTCCCATCTGGAAGTGTTCCAGAAACGTTGATCTTAACCTCTCTCCCCTTTCCTGGGAATAAGTTGTATTTACTTCCTTTTACTCTTTTTAGTCCAGGAGCCGTAGCGCGAACTTTAGAGTCTTGGATACCTGGGATTGAGATGGTTATTGGATTTTGAACTCCACGATAGACCACATTCATTTTATCTGCAGAAATAACTGCTGAATTAGGCTTTGAAATAACAGAATACATTTGATTCACAGTAATTCTGGATTCTTCACCCTCATCTAGGAAAACTAAATCTCCTTCAATATTATGATCACCAGGGGACCCAGCACTCACATTTAGTTTTATCCCTCCAGGGATCAATTCATAATCATCCTCAGTAAGTTCACGACCATCTATCTTTAACTCTACTGAATTTGGGTTTTGAGCGCCTCCCTTTCTTCCTAAAATCACACTCCCGTCAAAAACTTCTCCCTGATAATAAGCACCTTTTTCAGTTAACAACAAACTAGTATAATTGTTTGAATTTACCTTTGAAGACATTTTAAGCTCTTTACCCATCAATGTAGTTAAAACATCATGCTCAGTTTGACGTATGTCATTTTGCATCATGGTCAGCTTAGCTAAAGAAGAAATCAAAGGAAAACCTTTAAAACTCGAATCTAGCCATGGCTCATCCATGTTGTCTCTGTTTTTTACATTATTATTCATGTCTCCGGTAAAAAACCGCGCTTCGACCATTTCAATATATTCTGGATACTGACTTCCAAAGACCTGAATAACCCGACCTTTGTAATTTTGTATCATATCAATAAATGAATTTTTAGCTTGGTCTGAACCTTCTTTAAACCAAATCACATCCAGTGCTTCCCCTTTGTCCATTTGAGAATACTCAATAAGCTCAGGATCTTTTTCTTTTTGTTTCTCTGTAATGGTTGTTTTTATTTTTTCAATTTCATTGAAAAAAGCGTCAGACTCTTTTTTGATTTCGTCCGCAGTTCTTTTGTGACCAATCCATTTACCTCCTTTTTCAGTTGCATTGACTGCAATGTTTTCTAAGAGTAGATTATTACTTTCAGATATCCTTTCGTTGGCATCTGAGATTTTAACAAACATTTGTCCAAATCCGTCCAGTACTTCTTTACTTACATTTAATGCAAGCATGGTAATAAATACCAAGTACATCAGACTGATAAGTTTCTGCCTGGGTGTTTCCTTTGCTCCAGCCATGTTTACTTATTTTTTATTCATCGCATTTAGCATCCCACCATAAACATTGTTTAGGGCAGCTAAATTATCAGATAAACTTTCCATCTGAGCTCTGAGTTGTTCAGCATTTTGGTTTACTTTATCATTAAATTCAGCACTCCCTTCAGCGTCTTGAATTTGTTTTTGATAATTGGCATTCAATTGTTCTAATTGATTTGCGGCTTTGGCCAACTCTTGAGAATAGTTTTGCGACGCAGTAACAGCTTCCGAAGCTGGTGATAATGCTTTCGCTGAATTTTCAAGATCTTTAATGCTGGAAGCAAGGGAATTCATCAGACTCACGTCTAATTTTGCCTCTTGCATTAGTGCATCGATTTTCGAAGATAGTCCTTCCTCTCCACCTCCACTAGGTGCGGCTTTTTTCGGTGCACCTTTAACTTTTTTAACATAATCAGCATGTTCTTCTTTAATCTCACCAGTATTCAATGCGGCTACTGTAAAGATTAAGGCTTCTGTTCCCAAACCAAGTCCAAGAACTAATCCCCCAGTTATGGGACCAATTTCTAAGTGTAGAATTTTAAAAAGTGCACCTATAATTACAACTGCTCCTCCCAATCCAAATAGCATGTGCATGGCCACCTTACTCCTAAGTCGTTTATTTAAAGCTTTATCTGTCATTTTGATTTTTATTTATTTACTAATATATGGTTTTCGTACTAATTCGGAGCTTATTTTATTTTAACTTTTTGAGAGCCTAAGAAATCCTGAACTGTACGAAATCCTATGTAACTGCGAGAAGTGTCAGAATATTCATAATCTCTTGAACTCACTCTTAGATAATACGCAACATCTTTCCAAGAGCCTCCACGAACTACTTTTCTTGTTTCGTTTGGAAAAGACATGTTGGGATTGAGGGATGCTACATATTCGTATGAACCACTATTGTACGACGAATTGGTCCATTCTGCAACATTTCCTGCCATATTATACAAATTATAATCATTTGGCAAATACGACTTTGCTTCAACTGTATAAACTGCTTGGTCAACTGCATAATCGCCACGAAGTGGTTTAAAATTAGCCAAGAAACAAGCTCTATCGTTTAGTAGATAAGGTGATCCCCAAGGATAGGTTCCAGAAGGTATACCTCCTCGGGCAGCATATTCCCACTCTCCCTCGTTTGGCAAACGGAATCGACTTACCGAAGGGTCTCCTTTTTCTCTTTGATACCCATTTTTAAAATTTGTTCTCCAATTACAAAATGCAACTGCTTGATTCCATGATACTCCAACAACAGGATAATCTTGATAGGCTGGATGGGAAAAGTAGTCATTATGCATTGGTTCATTGTAAGAATACGTGAAGTCTTTTATCCAAACTGTTGTATCAGGGTAAATTTGAACTTCTTCTTTTTTGATAAAAGGAGTTCTATCAATAAACTGCTTTCTAGTTCTTTTAGACTCTGCAGCTGCACCCTCAGCATCAAACCACGTGTAAGCATATACTAACTTTGATACATCTAATTTAATTTCTCCGTTGTACCATGCCTCGGGGGGTAGATATAATGAATCAATTACCTCTGCATAATTTTGATCTACATAGTCTTCTGTGTTCCATGTCAAATCAGCATCCCAATTCAATGCCCTACCTGAGTATAAATCTTCATTTACATCATAATAGTTTGACCTCATGTATTTTTGAAATTCATTAAGATCAGTCGTGTCAGCGTCTTGGAAGGCAAACTCTCCAATCCCATCTCTGTTATCTTCACCTAACTCTAATTCATCCGCTTTTCTAGCAAGCATAGCAAGAGCAGTGGAATCTTTGACCCAATATACAAACTGGCGGTATTCGCTGTTGGTAATTTCAGTTTCATCCATGTAGAAGGATGGCACAGTCACGGTTCGCGCTGGTGCATTTTGAAGTTGTGCAATATCTTCATCAGATTTACCCATGATGTAGGCACCTCCCTCAATTAAGGTCATGCCAAAAGGCTTTTCACCAAACCACTTTTTTTGCTTAACACCGATAAGCTCTCCCCTGTTCTTACTTCCGCAGGAAGCAATGAATAGGCAAAGGGTCAACAGAACTAAATGTCTTTTCATTAATAATATAATTAGAACTAGTACTTATGTCTAACAGTCTATAAAACTAGTTATTTTTTCACTATATATAAAAACTTATATCGTCTTTACTGTATTTAACATCAAAAAAATGCAAATCTGTCTATTTTATCAGTACATCCTCCTCATAGCATTGTACCATCTTTCAGGTACATTATCATGGGTAGCAGATACGTAATCATTTTCCGTGCATGCTATTAACGTAGCTTTTTTTAATTTATTATTCAAATGTGAATCATTTGTTAATTCTAACCACCAACGCTGACTTCTTTCACTTTTGTAAAATACCATTGTCTGATCTGATAAAGTAACAGAATATTTTATAAATCCTTGATTTACTGCAACAGGATATTCATTGTATCGCAAACAAAAACCTTCTAAGAAGTACCAAACCATTTGAGCCAAGAGTTGATCCATCATAGGCGTGGAAGGTAATTCATGTATTCCCATAAAACTTACACGGTCACTAATTCCTGCATAACGTGTTAGCGCACAAATCGTTCTTGAATCAATTCCATTGGGATGTCCTTTGAGAGGGTCTGCTGTGGCCTGCCATGATAAACATTTCATGTCTAATCCCACAATATCTGCATCCCTAAAAACTGGCTCAGTACTTGATACATTATCTAATACTCCACCTAGACGAATCCCATCAAAATACAATTTATTCATCAGGTCTTTTTCTTCTGTGGCGCAATAATAATTTTGATAGCCTAAATTGGTGTAATTGAGAAGTAGATTGGGCTTATCCATGATAATCCTACTCATATAGGAACGTCCTGAAATCAATTCATCTTCTTGAGAAAAATCAAAGGACCTATCAACTGAAACCACATTAACAAGTTGTTCAAAATCTTGAAATACTTGATAAAGAGGGAAAATCATATCATGACTTCCACCAATAAAAATTGGAATTATATTCATTTGTTTTAAATGATATCCAATTTCTTTAACGGCAAAATAAGTGTCATTTACAGTTGATCCATTTGGTAAATCTCCTAGATCTGCAATCTTTACTGACCAATTCCCAGGGTATAATCCATAAAACTCTTTCCTAAAAGAATTAATGTCATATTGAGTATTTGCGAAGAAACTATTACGATACTCATGAAGTCCTATGATAGCAACGTCAAGACCTTTAAGCTCAGGAAGTCCTTTTGTTTCAGTATGTAATTCGATATGATTACCCATAACTTGATTGGGTAATAAAGACATACCAAGAAGTGATTCGTGTTCTATGGGAAGAAGTGACTCAAGGCTCATCGTTTTTTAGCGGCTTTCTTTTTTGGCTTTGCTTTTGATTTTGTTTTTGGTTTTCCAAGATACTTTTCAGCGGCATCAAGTGAAAGTTTAGTCGCGTCAATCTCTTTTCCGATTTCTACTTTTTGTTTCCCTCGAATAATATGGTGTCTTCCCCATCTAGCTTTCTCCACACGGACTCCCGCATCACTCCAATCATGTACAACCTTATCTTTTTCTTTTTGAATTTTCTCCTCAATTAATGTTACAATATCAGTATCACTAAGATTATCAAAATCGTATTTTTTATTGACATTGATAAACATCCCACTCCACTTTAAAAAGGGACCGAACCTACCAACTCCTTTAGTAACAGGTAAATCTTTAAAAACATAAATTGGCGCATCAGCAATTTGTTTTTCTTTGATCAGTTGTGTCGCAATCTCCAAATCAATTTCGGTAGGTAACATTCTTTTTGGAAGAGAAATAAAAATTCCGTTGTGTTTGATGTAGGGTCCAAAACGACCATTATTGACTACAATTTCATCTTCTTGAAATACGCCAATTGTTTTTGGCATTTCAAAAAGATCCATTGCCTCTTCAAAAGTTATATTTTCTAATTGTTGGTTAGGGCCTAAACTAGCATAGATGGGTTTCTCTTCTTCATCAGGATCACCAATTTGGGCCATTGGACCAAACTTTCCTAATCGAACTTTAACAGGACGACCAGATTTGGGATCAACTCCCAAAAGGCGTTCACCAGATTCCCTTTGTGCATTTTCCTTAACATGTTCCACTGTAGAATGAAACTGATTGTAAAAACGTTTTAGCATGTCCGTCCAATCTTTACCTCCCTTTGCTATGTCATCAAAGCTTTGCTCTACCTCAGCTGTAAAATTAAAGTCTAAAATATTTTTAAAATTATCAACCAAAAAATCATTAACGATCATCCCAATATCAGTTGGGATTAGCTTTCCTTTATCAGCCCCTACTTTTTCAGAGAGTATCTTTTTTTCAATGAGATTTTGCTCTAAAACAAGTTGTTCAAATTTTCTAAACTCTCCCTCAGAAGCACCTTTCTCAACATACTTTCTATTTTGAACAGTAGAGATTGTTGGGGCATAAGTAGAGGGCCTTCCTATGCCCAGTTCTTCCATTTTTTTTACCAAAGAAGCTTCAGAATATCGGTAGGGTGGTCTTGAAAATCGTTGGGTGGCGATCATTTTTTGAAGTGACAATGGTTCTCCAACAACAACTTTAGGAAGCATTCCATTTTCTTCTTCGTCTTGATCGTCCATTCCCTCAAGATACAGTTTTAAAAATCCATCGAAAGTGATGACCTCACCTTTAGCTACAAAGGACTCTTTGTGGGTGGTTGTTCCAATTGTAATTTGAGTTCTTTCCAGTTGTGCTTCACTCATCTGAGACGCTACAGTTCTTCTCCAAATCAAATCGTAGAGACGACTTTGATCCCGGTCAATATCAAGGTGATTATTTGAAAAATTTGTTGGTCGAATAGCCTCATGTGCTTCTTGAGCTCCCTTATTTTTGGTCTTAAAATTCCTTGGCTGAAAATATTCATCACCATAGTTTGTCTTAATTTGAGTAGCAATTTGTTTTTGCGCATCTCCAGATAAGTTAACACTATCAGTTCTCATATAAGTAATATGTCCCGCTTCATAAAGTCTTTGAGCAAGGGTCATTGTTTTAGAGACTGAGAAAAATAATTTTCTGGAAGCCTCTTGCTGAAGTGTCGAAGTCGTAAAAGGTGCTGTAGGACCCTTTTTTGCAGGTTTTTGGCTAATATCTTGAACCGTAAATTCTGCATTGATATTTTGATTTAAAAACTCATCTGCCGCACTGCTCTCTGGAAACGACTTTGGTAATTGAGAAGGAATCAATTTACCTTTCGAAGTCAAAAATATTGCCTGTGTTTTGTAACTCTGGGAAGGAGTGAAATTTCGAATAGCCCTTTCACGCTCTACTATTAAACGAACGGCTACAGATTGAACCCTCCCCGCTGAAAGTCCCCCTTTTACTTTTCTCCAAAGTACAGGTGATAATTCGTACCCTACTAAGCGATCTAAAATTCTCCTAGCCTGTTGAGCATTGACTAAATTATAATCTATTGTACGCGGTTTTTCTATTGCTTTAAGTATCGCATTTTTTGTAATCTCAGAAAAAACAATTCTTTTGGAATTATTTTCGTTTAACTCCAAGGTATTTGCCAGATGCCACGCAATAGCCTCACCTTCTCGATCTTCATCACTTGCGAGCCAAACAGTTTTCGATTTTTTGGCCAAAATTTTTAGTTCACTAACTAGTTTTTTTTTGTCCTTGCTGACAATATATTTTGCAGAAAAATCCCCCTCTACGTCAACTCCAAGTTCTTTTGATGGAAGATCGGCAATGTGACCAAAACTTGAGGCTACCTTGAAATCTTTACCCAAAAACTTTTCAATTGTTTTTGCTTTTGCGGGTGATTCTACGATTACTAAATTCTGTGCCATGAGGGTGTAATTAGTTTGCAAAAGTAGGTAAGTTTTTTTGGAACTTTCAAATTTTCATTAGAGGTTCTCTGATTTTATGATTGAAAGTTCTATATTAGATCAACTAATTAAGTGTCCACAAATACATTCAAAACACACTTTGATTAACGACGAAAACATCCAACCTATTAAATTTCTTTTTGAAGAAAATCTACTCAATGCAATTCAAAAGGTAAGTACACTTAGGCGTGTTGCAAAAGGAGAAATAATGATTGACTTTGGGGAATCTATCAAATTTATTCCACTTCTTCTAGAGGGTGCTATAAAAGTTGTCCGAGAAGATGAATCAGGAGAAGAATTACTCTTGTATTTTGTTGAATTTGGAAATACATGTGCGATGACTTTAAACTGTTGTCTAGAAAATAGCTCAAGTGAAATTAGAGCAATCTGTGAGTCAGACACTACAATGATTATGATTCCTGTTGAACATATGGATGAATGGTTGTCAAAATATAAATCTTGGAGGAATTTTATTTTTGAAAATTATCAAAATCGATTAAATGAAATGCTTAAAGCAATAGATGCCTTAACTTTTTTAAAATTGGACGAGCGATTGGAAAAGTATTTGAAGGATAAAAGCAAGGTGTCCAAAGAAGCAACCTTAAGAGTAACCCACTTGGAAATTGCTATGGATTTGAATTCCTCAAGGGTCGTAATTTCAAGGCTACTAAAAAAAATGGAAAATAAAGGAAAAGTGTCTTTAGGAAGAAATACCATAGAACTTTATTACTGAATCTTTGGGTTGATGTAACTTCAGTTACACCAAATTTACTTTTCTGTACTACTTTTGCTGTAAACAAATGAAACAGAAAAGCTATTTACCTTTTTTAAATTGGATTTCAAATTACAGCATCTCATATTTGAAGCATGATTTGTTTGCCGGTATTACTGTGGCAGTCTTATTAATTCCGCAAGGTATGGCTTATGCGCTCATTGCTGGACTCCCACCATTCTATGGCTTATACGCTGCACTCACACCTCAAATTGTATATGCATTTTTAGGAACTTCAAGACAGTTGGCTGTAGGTCCAGTAGCCATGGATTCATTATTAGTTGCTGCAGGTTTGGGCGCACTTTCAATCGTAGACCCTTCTGAGTACGTTCAAATGGCAATCATATTAGCCTTGATGATGGGTGGTATTCAACTACTGCTTGGCTTACTTCGAATGGGATTTAGTGTTTCTTTTTTAACAACACCTGGAATCAACGGATTTACTTCAGCTGCGGCAATTATTATTGGTTTAAGTCAATTAGAACACCTTTTAGGAATTCAACTTCCTCAAAGTAATCAACTCCATATCATTATTCAATCTCTTCTGAACTCTGAAGCCTCATTGCACCCAATAACCTTTAGTATAGGCGCAACCAGCATAGTATTTATCCTTCTCATAAAAAAATGGAATATTAAAATCCCTTCTGCGTTAATCGTAGTAGTTTTAGGAATTCTTTGGGTTTATCTAAACCATCTTGACAAACAAGGTGTTGCTGTAGTTGGAATAATTCCTGAAGGCCTCCCTTCATTTCAAATTCCTTCATTTGATATAGAGACCCTGAAGAAACTCTTCCCTACAGCGCTCACACTTGCTTTGGTTGCATTTATGGAAGCTATTTCTGTTGCTAAAGCAATAGAAGAAAAGCACAAAAATTATGAAGTTGATGCGGATCAGGAATTGATAGCCTTAGGAAGTGCAAACGTGATTGGTTCTCTTTTTCAGTCTTACCCTACAACGGGTGGATTTTCAAGAACTGCTGTCAATGACCAAGCGGGAGCTAAAACTGGAATGGCAGCATTAATCACTGCTTTGATTGTTGGGATCATCTTAATGTTTTTTACCCATTGGTTTTATTATTTACCAAAAGCAGTGCTTGCTTCGATTATTATTATTGCAGTGATTAACCTAATTGATTTTAAATTTGCCGTTCGACTATTTAAAAAGAGAAAAGACGAATTCACTGTTTTGGTAATTACTTTTTTAGCAACTCTTTTTTTAGGGATAACAGAGGGGATTTTATACGGTATATTGAGTTCTCTTCTTTTGTTAGTTTATAGAGCCTCCAAACCACATCACGCCTTTTTGGGAAGAATTGGAACTACAAATTACTTTAAAAACATTCATCGTTTTCCGGAAGAAGTAGTTCAGAGAGATGATCTAATTATTCTTCGATTTGATGCACAATTGTTTTTTGGAAACATTCAATACTTTAAAGAACTAGTTTTAAATTCTATCAAAGAAAAAGAAACTACAGTTAAGGGATTTATTATTAACGCCAGAGCAATTAATTACATTGATGGTACAGCTTCGGAGCAGCTTTATGATTTAATCCAAACCCTTCAAAAAAGAGGAATTCGGGTTATGATTGTTGGTGCGATTGGCCCTGCCAGAGACCTTATAATAAAAAGTAAAATCATTAAAATCCTTAAGAAACAAAATCTATTTATTACTTCTGGTGATGCAACAGATGATTTTGATGGAGTTACCAAAAAAACACCTCTGCAAAAAAAATTGAGCCGACAGAGTAATGAATAATATAATCAAATCAATTATTTGCAAATGATAAGTTTATTAATTTTAACACCACTTAAAAAAAAACAATGACTATTGAACAAATCTACACAGGATGTTTATCTCAAGGTGCCTATTATGTAGAAAGTAATGGAGAAGCTGCTATCATAGACCCCCTGAGAGAAGTGGCTCCATACATTGAAAAAGCAAGAAAAAATAAGGCCATTATAAAATATATTTTTGAAACCCATTTTCATGCGGACTTTGTTAGCGGACATGTTACCCTTGCTAAAGAAACAGGTGCAACTATAGTTTATGGCCCCCAAGCTAAAACAGGTTTTGATTCGCTTATAGCAAAAGACCAACAGGAATTTAAAATTGGGAATGTCACTTTAACTGTTTTACATACTCCAGGGCACACCATGGAAAGTACAACCTATTTGCTTCGAGATGAAAACAAAAAAGACATTGCAATATTTAGTGGTGATACCCTATTCTTGGGTGATGTTGGAAGACCTGATCTAGCTCAAAAAGCAGCAAATATGACTCAGGAAGATTTGGCGGGTATTCTATATGAGAGTTTACGAAAAAAAATAATGCCTTTGGCTGATGATGTCCTAGTTTATCCAGCTCACGGAGCTGGATCTGCTTGTGGTAAAAATCTGAGCAAAGAAACAGTAGGAACACTTGGAGAACAAAAGTTAACTAACTACGCCCTAAGGGCTGATATGACCAAAGAAGAATTCATCAAAGAAGTTACAGACGGTCTTCTTCCACCTCCACAATACTTCCCTTTAAATGTAAAAATGAATAAAGAGGGTTATGAGGATATTGATGCTGTTTTGGAATCTGGCACACAACCCCTTTCTGCCGAAGCTTTTGATGTTGCAGCAAATGAAACTGGTGCCATTATAATTGATGTAAGACATCAAAACGAATTTGCCGAAGGGCATATCCCTCAATCAATATTTATTGGTATAGATGGAAGTTTTGCTCCTTGGGTTGGTACTATGATTGGGAACGTAGCTCAACCCATTTTATTAGTTACTCCTCCTGGAAGAGAAGAAGAAACAGTAACTCGATTAGCCCGTGTAGGTTTTGACAATACTCTGGGATACCTAAAAGGAGGGATTGAAAGTTGGGAAAAATCTGGTAAAAAACTCGATCATGTTGATGGAATGAATGCTGAGGAGCTAAAGCAACTAATGGAAAAAGATGAAATTGAAATTTATGATGTTCGCAAACCAGGAGAATACCTGTCTGAGCATATTCTTTCTGCCCACAATACCCCGTTGGATTTTATAAATGATCATATGAGTGAATTCCCATCAGATCTTCCTTTTTATATCCACTGTGCTGGAGGTTACCGAAGTATGATTGCGGCTTCAATTTTAAAGAGCAGAGGGATACACAATCTGATTGATATTAAAGGAGGATTTGCTAAAATTAAAAAAACAAGTATTCAGATGTCAGATTATGTATGTCCTTCAACCTTGTAGCATCAAAAAATAAAACTAAAAATGGAACTAATTTTAAACCCTTGGCCATGGTACATAGGTGGCCCCATGATTGCTTTAATTCTTTTTTTACTGCTCTATTTTGGGAAAAACTTTGGTATGTCATCTAATTTGAGAACACTCTGTACAATTTGTGGAGCCGGAAAATCAACAGAGTTTTTCAATTTCGACTGGAAAAAACAACAATGGAACCTAATGGTTTCTGTGGGAGCAATTTTAGGAGGTGCGATTGCATCACAATTTCTTACTATTGATTCTAGCGTAGCAATTCACCCAGACACCCTAAGTAAACTTCAAGAATTAAATTTTGAAAGTGCAGGAATGGCTTACATGCCAGAAGAGCTTTTTAGTATTCAAGCCATGACTCAACCTAAAGTATTATTTATTCTTTCTTTTGGCGGGTTTTTAGTAGGCTTTGGTGCAAGGTACGCTGGAGGCTGCACTTCGGGACATGCAATTTCAGGACTGAGTAATCTTCAGTTAGTTTCTCTTTACGCAGTGATAGGGTTCTTCATAGGAGGCCTTGTGATGAACCATATAGTACTCCCTTATTTACTTTAAATTTTGAGACAAATTATTTTTTTATTTATCGGTATCCTTTTTGGAATCACTATGTACAAATCAGAGGCAGCCTCTTGGTTTAGAATCTATGAAATGTTTCAATTTAAATCATTTCACATGTATGGGATAATTGGGTCAGCATTGATACTCGGTATACTCATGATCCAACTCATTAAACGTTTCAAAATAAAGTCTGCTTACGGGGAGACCATTGAAATTCCAGACAAAGCGAAGAGTATTTCAAGATATGTTTATGGAGGAATCATTTTTGGCTTAGGATGGGGACTTGCAGGAGCATGTCCAGGACCAATGTTTACTTTAATCGGTGCTGGAGTTTTTCCAATCCTTGTCGTCATTATATTTGCTGTTCTAGGTACTTGGTTTTATGGAAAAATAGCTCCTAAACTTCCTCACTAAACTCAATAAATCAAGGTTAAACTCTCTTATTGCTCTAAAATATGATTCGAGACTGACAAAATGGCAATATCAGTTGGATTTTTTGTAAATTTGCACTGCAGTTAATTAAATATTAAGCTGATTTTCAATGCCTGTAAAAGAAATAGAAAAAAACCCTACCCATCATAATGGGACCTTGACAAAGAAATCTTCATCTGTCCAGCAGAGCGGTTCTAAACTTGCCTATATCGAAGGTTATGTCTGTTTGTAAATAACTATATTTCAATTAGTTATATGTTTTCAATATAAAGTTATATTCAAGTTATACTCATTTAAGGTTTTTTTCATAACTTTGAGGTAATTGAATTACCAATGAGTATAACCAATTCCAAAAGAGAAAAGAAGATTAGAGAATATGGGTGGAGTGAAAACTCACAATCCCAATTCTTTCAGTT